>NZ_JADPZX010000001.1:6774375-7085000 GCF_015712165.1 Streptomyces spinoverrucosus
CTGCTGCTCGCCCGCGAGGCACACGGCGGCAACGTCCACCTGGTCACCGGCGCGGGCGCCCACCACTCGCTCACCCGCGCCGCCTGGCTGCTCGGCCTGCCCCAACCCGTCACCGTCCCCGCCCCGGCCGGAACCCTCGACCCGGCCGCCCTGGACGAGGCCCTCACCGAACTGCCCCGCCCCGTGCTGGTCGCCGCCACCGCCGGCACCACCGACGCCGGGCTCATCGACCCGCTGCCCGAGATCGCCGCCCTGTGCCGCACCCACCGGGCCCGGCTGCACATCGACGCCGCGTACGGCGGCGGGCTGCTGTTCAGCGAACGGCACCGCCACCGGCTCACCGGACTCGACGCCGCCGACACCGTCACCCTCGACCTGCACAAACTCGGCTGGCAGCCGATCGCCGCCGGCCTGCTCACCGTCCGCGACGCCCGCGACCTCACCGCCCTGCACCAGCGCGCCGACTACCTCAACGCCGACGACGACACCGAGGCCGGTCTCCCCGACCTGCTGAGCCGCTCCCTGCACACCACCCGGCGCCCGGACATCCTCAAGATCGCCGTCACGCTGAGAACCCTCGGCCGGAGCGGGCTCGGCACACTGGTCGACCAGGTGTGCGAGCGCGCCGACGATCTGGCCCGGCTCATCACCGCACACCCGGCCTTCGAACTGTACGACCGGCCCACCATCAGCACGGTCCTGTTCCGGCCCGCCGGTGCCACGGACGACACCGTGGCCGCCGTACGCCGAAGCCTCCTCAACGACGGCCGCGCGGTCCTCGGCCGCGCCCGGCTGAACGGCCGGCTCTGGCTCAAGGCCACCCTCCTCAACCCCCACACCAGGCCAGACGACCTGGCCGCCCTCCTGACACTGGTGGAAGGACACACCCCCCGATGACCCGCCCGACCCACCCGCCGACCACACCACCGGCCACCCCTGAAGCGAACCCGGCCGCCGCCCCGCACCCGGCTCCCCACGAAGTCGAGGCTCTCCGCGACCTGGTCGGCATCGGCATCGGCCCGCTCAACCTCTCCCTCGCCGCACTCGCCCACCCCCTCGCCGAACTCGACGCCGTCTTCTACGAACAGCGCCCCACCTTCGACTGGCACCCCGGCCTCCTCATCGACGGCGCCACCATCCAGGTCCCGTTCCTCGCCGACCTGGTGACCCTCGCCGATCCCGCCAGCCCCTGGTCCTTCCTCAACTACCTCAAAACCCGCGAGCGGCTCTTCCCCTTCTACTTCGCCGAGCGCTTCCACATCCAGCGCACCGAGTACGACGCCTACTGCCGCTGGGTGGCCGAGAACCTCCCCGGACTCCACTTCCGCCACCAGGTAGACGCCGTCCGCTGGAACGCCGAACGCGATGTCTTCGAGGTCGACTACACCCGACTCGACGCCGAGGCCGACGCCGACGCAGGGGCCGAGTCCCTCGGCCGTACGTACACCAGGAACATCGTCCTCGGCATCGGCACCGAGCCCTACGTCCCCGACCCGCTCAGGCCCCTCGTCGACGCACCCGGCGTACCCGTGATCCACGCCGCCGACTACCTCGACCACCGCGCCACCCTGCTCGCCGCCGAACACGTCACCGTCGTCGGCTCAGGACAGTCCGGCGCCGAGGTCTTCCTCGACCTGCTGCGACACCGCCCGGCAGGGCGGGAGAAACTGCACTGGATCGGCCGCAGCCCCGCCTTCGCGCCCATGGAGTACTCCAAGCTCGGCCTGGAACACTTCACCCCCGACTACACGCGCTACTTCCACGCCCTGACCGAGCCGGTCCGCGAGGAACTCGTCGCAGCACAGTGGCAGCTCCACAGGGGCATCGACGCCGGCACCATCGCCGCCATCCACGACGAGCTCTACCGGCGCAACCTGGGCGGCGGCTGGCCCGACGCCGTCCTCACCCCCGGCGTCCGCGTCCGCACCGCCGGCCGGATCGCCACCAGCAGGGTCGAACTTCATCTCGAACACCTCCAGCAGGGCACTCGCTCCCGGCTCGCCACCGACGCCGTCGTCCTCGCCACCGGCTACCGCGAACGCCCCCTGACCCGCCTCCTCGCCGGCCTCGACCCCTATCTGCGCCGCGACAGCCACGAACGCCCCCGCGTCGACGAGGACTTCCGCCTGGTCCTCGACCCCTCCGTCACCGGAGCGGCCTACGTCCTGAACACCTCACTCCACACCCACGGCGTCGGCACCCCCGACCTCGGCCTCGCCGCCTGGCGCAGCGCCACCATCCTCAACACGCTGACCGGCAAGGAGTCGTACCCGCTGCCGCAGCGCACCGCGTTCACCACCTTCGGCCTGGACCAGCCCCGCTCCCAGGTCCCGCCCGCCCGGCACCCGGGGGCGCTCACCCCCCTGCGGGACGGGACCTGAGAGCCACGAAGGCTCAGAACACCGGCGTGCCGTCCCGCGTGAGCTTCCAGTCCACCGACGCGAAGTCCTTCGGATCCAGCACACCCTTCGCGGTCACCCACTCCGCGATCCGGGTGCGGATCTCCGTCGACTCCGACCACAACTCCGGAGCCGACGCCACATGCGGGAACGCGCCTCCGCCGTTGGCACGGTAGTTGTTCACCGCCAGCACGAACCGCTGGGCATCGTCCAGCGCGGCACCCCCGAAGGCCAGATTCCTGATCCGCGACCCGGCCGGCCGGGCGATGTCGATCTCGTACGTCAGCCCCGACACATAGTCGTAGTTGTAGTCCGGGCGGCCGCCCGCGTTGGTCAGCTTCTCCACGTCGACCGGCGCGCCGGCCGCCGTCTGCACGAAGTACTCCGCCGAGTACTCCAGGTACGCCCGCAGCTGCGCGCCCGTCATCAACTTGGCGACCAGCGTGTTGTCGTACACATACAGGCTCGACAGATCCCGGATCGTCACATCACCGGCCGGGATCTCGGACGTCCGCGAGAACGGCGACGCCTGCGCGAGCACCGGCAGCGACGCGTACTCGGTGCCCGCCAGGGCCGCCCGGACGACGTCCTCCTGCACCTTGGTGATCAGATCGATGATCGGGGCGTCCCGGTAGCGGGCCTCGACCGTCGTCAGCGTCTCGGTCGCGGTGCCGACGACCTGGTTGACGTACTCCACGACCTTCGCGTGCTCGTCCGACAACAGCTTCGTGATCCTCGGGTCGTCCTCGACCGTGTTCGAATTCCGCAGCGATGCCTTGACCGACTCGACCTGCCAGCGGCCCTTGTCGAAGACCAGCTCGAAGTCGAACAGCGTCAGCCGTTCGGCGTAGCACAGCGGTTCGGACAGGACGACCGACCTGCCGGTCTGCTCGTTCGTGACCAGCAGCTCCTCGATCTCCACATGCGCGTGACCGACCAGGATCGCGTCGATGCCCGGCACCTGCCGGGCCACGTTGGCGGCGGCGTTCTCCACGTACGGCAACTGATCGCCGTACGACGACGTGCCCGAGGAACCGCTGTGCGCGGAGACCACCACCACGTCCGCACCCATCGACCTCAGCTTCGGCACCCACTTCGCCGCCTGCTCCTCCAGACCCGGGAAGACCAGCTTGCCCTGCACATACGCCTTGTCCCAGATCGCGATGCCGGGATTCGTCAGCCCCAGCACGGCGACCTTCACCGGCGGGGCACCCGGCACGCGGAACGTCTTCATGAAGTACGGCGGGAAGGCCGGCCGCAGCGTCTTCGCGTCTACGGCGTTGGCGCCGAGCAGCGGGAACCGGCACTGCTCCTCGAACCGGCGCAGCGTCTCGATGCCGTAGTTGAACTCGTGGTTGCCGAGCGCCACCGCGTCGTACCCGATGGCGTTCATCGCCTGCGCCATCGGGTGCACCGGGCCGCCCTTGGCGGTGATCGGGTCGACCTTCGCGTAGTAGTACGTCAGCGGGGTGCCCTGGATGGTGTCGCCCGCGTCCAGCAGCAGCGTGTTGCGGCGGCCCTTCTCCTTGCGCACCTGGTTCACCAGCGTCGAGATCCGGGCCAGGCCCTGGACGTTGCCCTTGGCGTCGGAGTACTCCGCGTCCTTGAAGTAGTCCCAGTTGAAGATGTGACCGTGCAGGTCGGTGGTGCCCATGACGGTGATGGAGTACCGCTTGGGGCGCTTCCTCCTGTCTTGTGCCGCCTCCGCCGGTGCCGCGGCCGCGCCGGCCATCGCCACCCCCGCCCCGGTCGCGGCGGACTTCTTCAGGAACTTCCGGCGGTTCAACGGCATGTGGGGAACTCCAGGGGTCAGGGTCGATCAGGGTCGAAGGCTCGAACAGAAACAACGCGCGTAGATTCTGACCCGGACATGACCGCCCCCAACAGTCCCCACACGTTGCGATCTGATGACCCGCCAGGACCACAACCCACCCAGCGGTGACAGAGTGGGACGTATGACCTCACCCACCGAGGAACCCCAGCCACCCGCCGTCCCCTACGGCACCCCCGACGCCCCCCGCATCGCCGTCCGCGGCGAGGCCCACCTCGAAGTCGACCCCGAGATCGCCCGCATCGGCATCACCGTCACCGCCCGCGGCCGCGACCGACGCTCCGCCCTCGACGACCTCACCCGCCGCAACACCACCGTCCTCGACCTCGTCAAGTCCTACGGCGACGCCGTCGAACGACTGGAGACCGGCGCCTTCTCCATCACCCCGGAACTCACCAAACACGGCCGCGGCGAACGCGTCCGCACCTACCACGGCATCGTCCACATCACCGCCGAACTCACCGACTTCACCGCCCTCGGCGAACTCACCTCCCGCCTCGCCGACCTCGACCTCACCCGCGTCGACGGCCCCTGGTGGGCGCTGCGCCCCGACTCACCCGCCCACGGCGAGGCCCGCCAGCAGGCCGTCCGCGAGGCGGTACAACGCGCGCGCGAATACGCCGAGGCGCTCGGTACGACTCTCTCGGCGCTCGTGGAACTCGCCGACATCGGCGCCGAGAGCCCGCAGCCCTATCCCTCGGCATCCGGCGGACGCATGCGCTCCGTGGCCTACTCGGCCGCCGCCGAGGACACGGCCGCGGCACCCCTCGATCTCGAACCCCAGCGGCAACACGTCCACGCCCAGGTCAACGCACGTTTCACCATGGTGCCGCCGCGGCTTTGACGGGACCGGCTCACCGAAATTCGAAAATTTCTGCCTGGGTGAATGCATGACGGTGAATGGGTGAGGGGTGCGGAATGCTCATCAGAGCACCCCTCCGCACAATTCAACACTTGTCAACACCCCTTCACGCAAAGGTTGTTGAGTAGTCATGCCCGACCAATTGTCTACCCGCCGGTAAGGCCTAGGCTCGAATCATGCGCCGAGCAAAGATCGTCTGCACACTGGGCCCCGCCACCGACTCGTACGACCAGATCAAGGCACTGGTCGACGCCGGAATGGACGTCGCCCGATTCAATCTCAGCCACGGCGGATACGCCGAGCACGAGGAGCGCTACCAGCGCGTACGCAAGGCCTCCGACGAGACGGGCCGCAGCGTCGGGCTCCTCGCCGACCTTCAGGGCCCGAAGATCCGGCTCGGCCGCTTCACCGAAGGACCCGTACTCCTTGAACGCGGCGACACCTTCACCATCACCGTCGAAGACGGCGCCCAGGGCGACCGGCAGTCGTGCGGGACGACGTACAAAGGCCTCGCCGACGACGTCACCCCCGGCGAGCGCATCCTCGTCGACGACGGCAAGGTCTGCCTGGAGGTCACCGACGTCGACGGACCCCGAGTCCACACCAGGGTCGTCGAAGGCGGCATGGTCTCCGACAACAAGGGACTGAACCTCCCCGGTGTCGCCGTCTCCGTCCCCGCGCTCTCCGAGAAGGACGAGTCCGACCTGCGCTGGGCCCTGCGCACCGGCTTCGACGTCATCGCCCTCTCCTTCGTCCGCAGCGGCCGCGACATCGAGGACGTCCACCGCATCATGAACGAGGAGGGGCGCCGCCTCCCGGTCATCGCCAAGGTCGAGAAACCGCAGGCGGTCGAAGCCATCGACGACATCGTCGCGGCGTTCGACGGCATCATGGTGGCGCGCGGTGACCTGGGCGTGGAAATGCCGCTCGAACAGGTCCCCATCGTCCAGAAACGCGCCATCAAGCTGGCCAAGCGGAACGCCAAGCCGGTGATCGTCGCGACGCAGATGCTCGACTCCATGATCGAGAACTCCCGGCCCACCCGTGCCGAGGCCAGCGACGTCGCCAACGCCGTCATCGACGGCACGGACGCGGTGATGCTGTCCGGCGAGACCAGCGTCGGCAAGTACGCCGTCGAGACGGTCCGGACGATGGCGAAGATCGTCGAGGCGGCCGAGGAGGACCTCCTCGCCAAGGGGCTCTCACCCCTGACCGAGCTCAACAAGCCCCGCACGCAGGCCGGCGCGGTCGCCCGGGCGGCGGCGGAGATGGGCGACTTCCTCGGCGCGAAGTTCCTGGTGGCGTTCACCCAGTCCGGCGACACGGCCCGCCGCCTGTCCCGCTATCGCTCCCCGATCCCGCTCCTCGCCTTCACACCCGAGCCCGCGACCCGCTCCCAGCTGAGCCTGACCTGGGGTGTCGAGACGTTCCTGGGTCCGCACGTGGAGTCGACGGACGCGATGGTCGGGCAGGTCGACGAGCTCCTGACCCAGTACGGCCGCTGCCGGCCGGGCGACACGGTCATCATCACAGCGGGCTCGCCGCCCGGGATGCCGGGCACGACGAACATGGTGCGGGTGCACCACATCGGGGAGAAGTCGTAGCCGGGCAGGGGTTCTGGTTGTCAGTGCTTGGGGCCTACGTGGGCGTCCATGAGGGCTACGGAGGCTTTGCGGGCGACGGAGATGTTGAACGGATCGCTGCCCCGGGCGAGGGTGGTCCACTCGACGCCGACCTTGTCGAGGGCGTATGTGAAGAGCCGCCGGATGTCGTCCGACTTGTTGGAGAAAAAGTACCGGGGGTATTCGTAGCGCTTGCGCTCGCCGGCGACTGTCTTCACTGTCCAGTTGGTGATGCGGCAGCCGTCGGAGTGGATGAGGCCTCGGATGAACTCCCACGGGTGGGCATCGATGATGGCCTGCTGCCAGGGTTCGAGGGTGATGAAGCGATCGTGCTTCTTGCCGGGCCCGTGCTGGGGAAGAGGCAGGACCAGTGCTTGCTGGAGCAGGACACGGCGAAGCAGCCCTTCTTCTTCACGCGGAAAACGCTGTTGGTCGGGCGTACTGCGCGGAGTGCCCTCTCGCAGGCGTCGATGACGCCGGGCCAGGCTCGGTCCAGAACGATACGCATGAAGTAGACGCCTTTCCGATGCGCGCTGATGTAGCCATCACCGAGATAGAGACCCAGCAGGTAGGCACACGAGGGTTGGTCCTCGGGCAAGCGCGGCACGGGTTCGCATCTGGGGCAGGGGCGGCCGCCTCCGCGCTTCTGGGGTTCGATGCGGTTCTGCCAGTTGCGGATGGTGGCCCGGGAGATTCCCGTCTCCCTGCTTACGGAGCTGAGGCTGCGCCCCTGCGCCACCAGTGCCAACGCTCGCTTGCGTGTACCCATGTCGTACATGCGGCTACTTTGCGTGAATGATGGTGGCTGCGTGCAGCAAAAAGCGGAAGATCACGCGAAGGTGGCCTTCCGCTGAACAGTGTGACCTTGAAAACTAAGGAAAAGTGCCCCGGGTGGGATTCGAACCCACACTGAATACCTTTTGAGGGTATCGTCTCTGCCGATTGGACTACCGGAGCCCTGCGAATCAAAGGTTATCGTCGACCCGCTGCCCGTCCACCATACCGCAGCTAGGTACGCTCTTGTCAGCAGTACCCCTGCCCCTGAACGAGGAGCCCGAGTGACCGCCCCCGAGTCGCCCCAGCCCGTTGACGCGTCCGACGACGACAAGTCGCATGTGCCTCCGATGACGACCCGTGTTGTCATCGCCGAGGACGAGGCCCTGATCCGGCTCGACCTCAAAGAGATGCTGGAGGAAGAGGGCTACACCGTCGTCGGTGAGGCCGGTGACGGTGAGCAGGCCGTGGAGCTGGCCCGGGAGCACCGGCCCGATCTGGTGATCCTCGATGTGAAGATGCCGAAGCTCGACGGCATCTCCGCCGCCGAGAAGATCACCGAGGAGTCCATCGCCCCGGTGCTGATGCTCACCGCCTTCTCGCAGCGCGACCTCGTCGAGCGTGCCCGGGACGCCGGTGCGATGGCGTACTTGGTGAAGCCGTTCAGCAAGAGTGATGTCGTTCCGGCGATCGAGATGGCGGTGTCCCGGTACACGCAGCTGAAGGAGCTGGAGAAGGAGGTCGCCGACCTCAGCCAGCGGTTGGAGACGCGCAAGCTGGTGGACCGGGCGAAGTCGATCCTGCAGACGGAGTACGGGCTGACCGAGCCGGCCGCGTTCCGGTGGATCCAGAAGACGTCCATGGACCGGCGCCTGTCCATGCAGCAGGTCGCCGAGGCGGTCATTCAGGACGCCCAGGAGAAGAAGGCGGCCAAGGGCTGAGTTCGTCGTCTCGTACGGTGAGGCCCGCGTCCCCTGGTGAGCAGGGGGCGCGGGCCTCGTCCTGTATGCCGAAGGAGCTAGTCCTCGCCCAGGTACGCCTTCCGTACCGACTCGTCGTGCAGCAGGTCCTGGCCCGTGCCGGACAGGACGATGTTGCCGACCTCCATGACGTGGCCGTGGTCGGCCAGGGAGAGGGCTGCCTGGGCGTTCTGTTCGACGAGCAGGATCGTCGTGCCCTGGGCCTTCAGTTCGGCGATGGTCGCCATGATCTTCTGCATCATGATCGGCGACAGGCCCATGGACGGTTCGTCCAGCATGAGCAGCTTGGGCTGGGACATCAGGGCGCGGCCCATGGCCAGCATCTGCTGTTCACCGCCGGAGAGGGTGCCCGCGGCCTGCTTGCGTCGTTCCCCGAGGATGGGGAAGAGGTCGTAGGCGCGCTGGATGTCCTTCTCGATGCCCGGTTTGTCGTTGCGGAGGAACGCGCCGAGGCGCAGGTTGTCCTCGATCGTCATGCGGGGGAAGATGTGCCGGCCCTCGGGGGAGTGGGCGAGTCCGAGGGAGACGATCTGGTGGGCGGGGATCTTCTTCAGTGACTTGCCGTTGAACTTGATCTGGCCGCCGACGGGCTTGAGCAGGCCGGACAGGGTGCGCAGGGTGGTGGTCTTGCCGGCGCCGTTGGTGCCGATGAGGGTGACGACCTCGCCGGCGTCGACCTTGAAGGAGATGCCCTTGACGGCCTCGATCTTGCCGTATGCGACGCGGAGGTCGTCGACTTCGAGCAGTGCGGTCATCGGTCGTTCTCCTTGCCGGTCGACGTGGTGTCGGCCTGTGCTTCGGAGGCCCGCTTCTCCGAGGCCTGTGCCCCGGCGGCCTCCGCCTCGGCGGCCTCGACCTCCGCGACTTCGGCGGTGCCGGGGGCGCCTTCGAACGGTTCGCCGAGGTAGGCGGCGATGACGCGTTCGTCGCCCTGGACGGTGGCGCTGTCGCCCTCGACGAGCTTTTCGCCCTGGACGAGGACGGCGACGCGGTCGCAGAGGTTGAAGATGAACCGCATGTCGTGCTCGATGACGAGGACGGCGATGCCCTTGTCGCGGATGGCGAAGACCAACTCTTCGGTGGCTCGCGTCTCCTGTGGGTTCATGCCCGCGGTGGGTTCGTCGAGCAGGAGCAGGCCGGGTTCGCTGGCGAGTGCTCGCGCGATTTCGAGCTTGCGCTGTTCGCCGTAGGGCAGGTTGCGGGCGAGGTGTTCGGCCTTGGGTGCGAGGCCGACGAACTCCAGGAGTTCCATGGCGCGTTCGCGGGAGGCGGCCTCCGCCTTGTGGAAGCCGGGGCCGCGCAGGAGTGCGGACCAGAGGCCTTCCTTGGTGCGGGTGTGGCGGCCGACGAGGACGTTCTCCAGGACGGTCATGTTGGCGAACAGGCGGATGTTCTGGAAGGTGCGGGCGATGCCTGCGGCGGTCACCTTGAAGGATTTCGGCGGCAGGACGGTGCCTTTGTAGCGGACTTCGCCCTCGGTGGGGATGTAGAGGCCGGTCAGGCAGTTGAAGAAGGTGGTCTTGCCGGCGCCGTTGGGGCCGATGAGGCCGACGATCTCGCCGCTGTTGACCTGGAGGTCGACGTTTCGTACGGCGGTCAGGCCGCCGAAGCGCATGGTGACGCCGCGGGCGTCGAGGACGGCCTCACCGGTGGTGATGGTGTCGGTTGTCATGGGTCAGGCCCCTGCCTTGCTGAGGACTGTGGGTGCTGCCGTGTCTTCGTGGAACTCGAGCTGGCGGCGCCGGTTGGGGATGAGGCCCTCGGGGCGGAAGCGCATGAGCAGGACGAGTGCGAGACCGAAGGCGAAGAGCTGGTAGTCGCCGAGGAACTGGAGTTTGGCGGGGATGAGGTAGAGCAGTGCGGCGCCGACGAGGGGGCCGCTGATGGTGCCCATGCCGCCGAGGACGACCGCGGCGAGGAGGAACGCCGAGTTGGGCGGGACCACGTGGGCGAACTGGTACTGCTCGGGTGTCACGGTGTAGGTGACGTGTGCCTGGACCGTGCCGGCGAGGCCGGCGAGCGCGGCGCCGAGGGCGAAGGCGATGAGCTTGACCCGGAAGCCGTTGATGCCCATGGCGAGGGCGGCGGTTTCGTCCTCGCGGATGGCGATCCAGGCGCGGCCGATGCGGGAGTCGCTGCTGCGGCGGAAGACGATCACGACGATCAGCGTGATCAGCAGCATCAGCAGGAAGTAGTTCGCGAACCGCGCGATGGTGAAGCCGGCGATGGTGTGTTCGGCGCCGAAGTCGAAGCCCAGGATGTTGAGGTTGGGGACCGACGAGATGCCGTTGGAGCCGTTGGTGATGTCCGGGCCGGAGGTGCCGTCCATGTTGAGGACGGTGATGCGGAAGATCTCGCCGAAGCCGAGCGTCACGATGGCGAGGTAGTCGCCGCGCAGCCGTAGGGTCGGGGCGCCGATGATGACGCCGAAGATCATGGCGACGGCGGCGCCGAGCAGTGCCGAGGCCCAGAACGGCAGTTGGATGTCGAAGGGCGAGGAGGGGGAGCCGGAGACCATGGCCGCGGTGTAGGCGCCGACGCCGAGGAAGGCGACGTAGCCGAGGTCGAGGAGGCCGGCGAGGCCGACGACGATGTTCAGGCCGAGGGCGACGGTGGCGAAGATCAGGATGTAGACGCCGATCGTCGCGTACTGGTCGTCGGACTGGGTGAAGGGGAAGGCGGCGGCCGCGACGAACGCGCCGATCATCGTCACGTTGCGGTGCTTGGCGGTGAGCGCCGAGACGCGGCCCACGAGGCCGGCCTTGGCGGCCGCGGCGAAGCCGAAGCCGGCGGTGATGAGGAAGCCGACGAAGAGTTCGTCGTACTCGGTGCCGATGCCGTAGGTGAAGACGGTCAGGCCGAGGGCGAGGGCGGCGACGATGACGAGGATCTCGGCGTACGCGGGGAGCTTGCGCGCGGGCGGCGGGGTGCCGGTGGCGAGCGTGGCCTTGAGGACGGATCCGGCACCGCGCAGCCGCTGGCGGAACTGTTCCCAGCTGCTGTCCTCGGGGTCGAGCGGCTCGGGGGCGGGCCAGTCGAACGGCAGGGCGAACGCGCCGAGTAGGGCGGCGAGGGTGGCGATGGCCACGACCCAGCCGCCGGGTTCGAGGTTGACCAGGCCGCCGAGCTGGGCGCTGATCGCGATGATCGTGTACCAGGCGGTGGCGAAGGCGCCGAGCGCGGACAGTTTCAGGGCGCTGTCGGCGCCGGCGGGGGTGAGCCGGCGCAGGCCTTTGATGCCGTAGGAGGCGAGGCCGAACAGCGCGGTGAGGGCGCCGCCGATGAGGACGAGGACCTGCAGTCCGCCCGGGTAGCCGTAGACGGTGAGGTCGCCGGGGAATTCGGAGGTCCAAGTCCAGGCGAGGAAGGTGGAGACGATGGTCAGGGCGCCGCCGCCGGTGGCGAGGGCGCGGCCGAGCTGCGGGGGGATCCCGATGAGGCCGGCGTGCTTGCCGGTGTCGACCTTGCGGGGGGTTTCTGGTGCGGTGGTCTGTGTGGTCATCGGTGGATCACGCCCTGTCCGCGACGCGCTCGCCGAGCAGACCCTGGGGCCTGAACAGGAGTACGAGGATGAGGAGTACGAACGCCCAGACGTTGGCCCAGGACTGGCTGCCGAACTGGTCCATGCCGGGGATGTCGGCGATGTAGGCGGTCGAGAGGGCTTCGGCGACGCCGAGGACCACGCCGCCGAGCATGGCGCCGTAGATGTTGCCGATACCGCCGAGGACGGCGGCGGTGAAGGCCTTGAGGCCGAGGATGAAGCCCATGCGGAACTGGACTTCGCCGTACTTCAGGCCGTACGCGACGGCTCCGATGGCGGCGAAGGTGGCGCCGAGGGCGAAGGCGACCACGATGATGCGGTCGGTGTTGATGCCCATGAGCTTGGCGGTGTCCGGGTCCTGGGCGGTGGCCTGCATGCCGCGGCCGGTGCGGGTCTTCATCACGAAGTAGGCGAGGATCGCCATGCTGATGGGGGCCGCGATCAGCAGGAAGACGTCACCGGTCTGGATGGTGACGCTGCCGATCTCGAAGGGGCCGCCGTCGATCTGCGGGAACGTGATGGCGGAGCGGGCGTCGGGGTACCAGGCCCACACCGCCTGCTGCAGCGCGAGGGAGAGACCGATGGCGGTGATGAGGGGCGCGAGGCGTGGGGCCGTGCGCAGGGGGCGGTAGGCGAACCGTTCCGCTCCCACGGCGACAAGGACGGCGACGATGATGCCTCCGATGAGCATCAGCGGGAGCGCCACCCACAGGGACGTGCCGTCGGGCAGCACGTAGAGGTAGACGGTGAGGGCGCCGAAGCCACCCACCATGAATATCTCGCCGTGGGCGAAGTTGATGAGCTGGACGATGCCATAGACCATCGTGTAGCCGATGGCGACCAGCCCGTACATGGATCCAAGTAGCAGGCCGTTGACCAGCTGCTGCGGCAGTTCGTTCACCGCATGTCCTCCGAGACGTTCGGATGATTCGACGACAGGGGGCCGGATGCGAGTCCGCGCGGGGCGCCAGTGATGCAGCGCCCCGCGCGGCTCTCAAGGGAGTGGAGCGGGTGTGGGTCAGCCCCCGTAGGTGCCGGACTTGGCGGCGTTCCAGGCGCCGTTCTCGACGGAGTAGACGGTGAGCTGCTTGTTGGTGGCGTCACCGAACTCGTCGAAGGAGACCTTGCCGGTCACACCGTCGAAGGAGACACCCTGCATGGCCTCGGTGACCTTGGCGCGGGCGTCGTCGGGCAGTTCGCCGTTGTTGTCCTCGACGACCTTCTTGACGGCCTCGATGATCGCCCAGGCCGAGTCGTAGGAGTAGCCGCCGTACGCCTCGTAGGCCTCCTTGTAGCCCTCGGTCTTGTAGTTGGCGACGAACTCCTTGGCGGAGGGGAGTTCCTCCACCGGGGCGCCGACGGAGGTGGCGAGGTCGCCGGTGCCGCTGGCGCCGGCCAGCTTGATGAAGTCGGCGCTGTAGATGCCGTCACCGCCGACCAGCGGGATCTTGGCGCCGGCGGCCTTGATCTGCTTGCTGAGCGGGCCGGCCTGTGGGTACTCGCCGCCGTAGTAGACGACGTCGGCGCCGGAGCTCTTGACCTTGGTGGCGACGGCCGAGAAGTCCTTGGTGTCGGGGTCGATGTGCTCGGTGCCGACGACCTGGCCGCCGAGCTTCTTGAACTCCTCGGAGAAGGTGGCGGCGAGGCCCGCGCCGTAGGTCTTCTTGTCGTCGATGACGAAGACCTTCTTCTTCTTGGCGTCGTTGTATACGTACTGCGCGGCGAACGGGCCCTGGATGGCGTCCGTGGTCGCGGTGCGGAAGTACGACTTGTACTGACGCTCCTTCTTGGTCTGCCAGTCCGGGCCCTGGGTGAGGGCCGGGTTGGTGTTGGCCGGCGAGACCTCGACGAGCTTGGCGTCGTCGAAGACCTTCTGCATGGACTCGGCGACGGAGGAGTTCAGCGGGCCGACCACACCGAGGACGTCCTCGTTGGCAACGAACTTGGTGGCGTTCTGCTGGCCGGCGGAGGGCTGCCCCTGGTCGTCGAGGGCCTCGATCTTGAAGGTGACGCCCTCGACGTACTTGTCCTTGTTGGCCGTCTTGACGGCCAGGTCCACCGAGTTCTTGATGCCCAGGCCCAGTGCGGACAGGTCGCCGGTCAGCGGGGCGTCGACGCCGATGACGACGGTGGTGCCACCGCCGTTGGAGTCCGAGCCGCCGTCCCCGTCGCGCGAACCGCAGGCGGTGAGAGTGAGCGCTCCCGCCGCCAGTGCGGCGGTGATGGCGATGAGCGAACGTTGACGCACGATCAGTCCTTTCCCTGGCGCGGCTCTTCCCGGTGGAAGACGCCGAGTCGAGCGCTGGGGCCGAAGAGATGCCCATTGACGTCGATTCCGACGGCGCGGTGACTGGCGGTGACTCTAAGCGTGTGCAGGGAACGTGGAGGAGAGTCTGACCAAGGCTGTGACGCTCTTGTTATGACACGACGTAATGCAGAGCGGTACTGAGCGGGTGGAAGCGCGGAATTCCGGCCGATTCGCCCCGTCCGCATTATGAGACTCGCAGGACTGCCCGCCCCTTATCAGTAGTGTTCTCGGGTTTTGGTGATGGCAAGGACTCGTTGCTGCAGGCTACTTGAAGGGCGTCCGAGAGGTCCTGGGCATAGTGCTCACCCAGGATGAAACTGTGTGCTTCTATTGCGCGCGTATTACGCAGAGTTACATCCAGGAAAGGGAGTCCGGCGTTCCGCGGCACTTTCCCGCAATCGGTCACCTTCATGGTGATCTCGATCTTGTGGGGGATTCCGGTCCGGGTGCGGAAAGGCGGGCGGGGAATCGCCGTCAGGGAAAGGCCTTCGTTCGGCTGACTTATCCGCACCACCGTGAGCGGTGGGCCGGAGTGCGCGGTCACTGCCACCGTGAAGCGGAAGCCGGGGGTCGTGGGCTCGGTGCCCTCGGTCGCCTCGGTGCCGAGGTAGGTGAGACGGACCGTCTGGGACGGGGGCGGCGGGGCCGGTTGGGGAGGTGCCTCGGGGCGGGTGGCGTAGAGGTAGGCGCCGACGGCGGCGAAGGCGGTGGCCGAGGTGGTCGCGAGGACGGCTCGGCGGTGCCGGGCGAGCAACCGTGCGGCGCGCCCGCGCGGGGCCCGGGCGGCGGGCGGTGCGGGCGGGGGCTCCCACGCGCGCGTGCCTTCGCCCGGCTCGATCGGACCGACGCCGCTCAACTCCACGGCCCTCCGGTGGGCCCGCCGTCGCGGTACCGCTCCGTGCAGCGTTCCCGGGCCTGACGGTCGATCAACTGCTCCGCTGCCGCCGGGCCTTGACGCGTCCGCTCGGCGCGGGCGGCGTCGACGACGTCCCGGAGGATCTCGTACTGGCCGTTGGACAGGCCCATCGACTGGTAGTCACCGTAGGTGTCGCCGTCGAGGACCTTCCGGGACCAGTAGGCGACGATCCGGGCGCACACCTCGGCGGGCGGGGTGGCGTGCGGGGAGGGCGACGCGGAGGCCGGCTGCCGGGGGGCCGGACCGGCGCATCCGGTGAGGAGGGCGCCGGTCAGCAGTGCCAGCCCCAGGGCCGCCGATCGGGTGGGTCCTCCCGTTGCCATGTGCCGACGCTACGGGGGCGGGGTGATTCTCGGCAATGGCAAGGGAGTTGGGCCGGATCAGCCCGCCGTGCGCACGTGCTCGCCGTCCCCGGGGTTCACGTCCCGCAGCAGGCAGGTCAGACGGGCGGTGCACACGCGGCGGTCGGCCTCGTCGCTGATCACTATCTCGTACGTCGCCGTGGAACGCCCCCGGTGCACGGGCGTGGCCACGCCTGTCACCAGGCCGGAGCGGACGCCCCGGTGGTGGGTGCAGTTCAGGTCGACGCCCACGGCGATCTTGGAGCTGCCGCCGTGCAGCATGGAGCCGACCGAGCCGAGGGTCTCGGCGAGCACGGCGGACGCGCCGCCGTGCAGCAGGCCGTACGGCTGGGTGTTGCCCTCCACCGGCATGGTGCCGACGACGCGGTCCGCCGAGGCCTCCACGATCTGCACGCCCATGCGCGTGCCCAGGTGCCCGGCGGAGAACAGGGCGGGCAGGTCGACGCCGAGCGCGGCGTACTCGTCGATGACCTCTTGCGGGAACTTCACCTGCTGCTGCTCGCCCATGGCGACCGGCTCCGTTTCGTCGTCTTCGTCGTCGGACGTACCTTGCTGAGCAAACGCTCAGTCGGTCGCCGATTGTTCCAGACGGACGACGACGGACTTGCTGGCCGGAGTGTTGCTGACGTCGGCGGTGGCGTCCAGCGGGACGAGGACGTTGGTCTCGGGGTAGTAGGCGGCGGCGCAGCCCCGGGCGGTCGGGTAGTGCACGACCCGGAAGCCGGGCGCCCGCCGATCCACGCCGTCCGTCCACTCGCTGACCAGGTCGACGTACGACCCGTCGGCGACCTTGAGCTCCCGTGCGTCCTCCGGGTTGACGAGGACGACCCGGCGGCCGTTCCTGATGCCCCGGTAGCGGTCGTCGAGGCCGTAGATCGTGGTGTTGTACTGGTCGTGCGAGCGCACCGTCTGCAGCAGCAGCCGGCCCTCGGGCAGCTTCGGGTACTCGATGGGCGCGGCGGTGAAATTGGCCCTGCCGGTCGCGGTCGGGAAGCGGCGCTCGTCTCGCGGGGCGTGCGGGAGTACGAAGCCGCCGGGGCGGGCCGCGCGCGCGTTGAAGTCCTCGAAGCCCGGGATCACGCGTGCGATCCGGTCGCGGATCGTGGCGTAGTCCTTCTCGAACTCCGCCCACGGCACCCTGCTGTCCTTGCCGAGCACGCGGCGTGCCAGGTGGCAGACGATCGCCGTCTCGGACAGCAGGTGCGCGCTCGCGGGCTCCAGGCGGCCGCGGGAGGCGTGCACCATGCCCATGGAGTCCTCAACGGTCACGAACTGTTCGCCGCTGCCCTGGAGGTCACGCTCGGTGCGGCCCAGAGTGGGCAGGATCAGCGCCCGCGCGCCCGTGACGACGTGGCTGCGGTTGAGCTTGGTCGACACATGTACCGTGAGGCGGGCGCGCCGCATCGCCGCCTCGGTGACCTCGGTGTCGGGGGAGGCGGAGACGAAGTTGCCGCCCATGGCGAGGAAGACCTTCGCCTCGCCGTCGCGCAGGGCACGGATGGCGCGTACGACGTCGTAGCCGTGCTCGCGCGGGGGAGCGAAGCCGAACTCGCGCTCCAGGGCGTCCAGGAAGGCGGGCGTCGGGCGTTCGACGATGCCCATGGTGCGGTCGCCCTGCACGTTCGAGTGGCCGCGCACCGGGCACACGCCCGCTCCGGGGCGGCCGATGTTGCCGCGCAGCAGGAGGAAGTTGACGAGCTCGCGGATGGTGGGCACGGCGTGCTTGTGCTGGGTGAGGCCCATGGCCCAGCAGACGATGGTGCGCTTCGAGGCGAGGATCATGTCCATGGCCTCTTGGATCCTGCGCTTGTCCAGGCCCGTCGCCGTGAGCGTCTCGTCCCAGTCGGCGGCGCGGGCGGCCGCGGCGAACTCCTCGTAGCCGTGCGTGTGCTCGCGCACGAACTCCTCGTCGACGGCGCCCTCGGTCTCCACGATCAGCTTGTTCAGGAGGCGGAAGAGGGCCTGGTCGCCGCCGATGCGGATCTGCAGGAACAGGTCCGTGAGCGAGGACCCGGTGCTCAGCAGCCCCTTGGCGGTCTGCGGGTTCTTGAACCGCTCCAGGCCGGCCTCGGGCAGCGGGTTGACGCTGATGATCCGCGCGCCGTTCGCCTTGGCCTTTTCCAGGGCGGAGAGCATACGGGGGTGGTTGGTGCCCGGGTTCTGGCCGGCCACGATGATCAGGTCGGCCTTGTACAGGTCCTCCAGCAGGACGCTGCCCTTGCCGATGCCGATGGTCTCCGAGAGCGCCGAGCCGGACGACTCGTGGCACATGTTCGAGCAGTCGGGCAGGTTGTTCGTGCCGAGCTCGCGTGCGAAGAGCTGGTAGAGGAACGCGGCCTCGTTGCTCGTGCGTCCCGAGGTGTAGAAGACGGCCTCGTCGGGGGAGGCGAGGGCGGTGATCTCCTCGGCGATGATGTCGAAGGCGCGCTCCCAGGTGACCGGCTCGTAGTGGTCCGCACCGTCCGGGAGATACATGGGGTGCGTGAGCCGGCCCTGCTGGCCGAGCCAGTAGCCGCTGCGGCGGGCGAGGTCCGACACCGGGTGCGCGGCGAAGAACTCCGGGGTGACCCGGCGCAGGGTGGCCTCCTCGGCGACCGCCTTGGCGCCGTTCTCACAGAACTCCGCCCGGTGCCGGTGGTCCGGCTCCGGCCAGGCGCAGCCTGGGCAGTCGAAGCCGTCCTTCTGATTGACGCTGAGGAGCGTCAGTGCGGTGCGCTTGACGCCCATCTGCTGCTGGGCGGCGCGCAGCGTGTGCCCGATCGCCGGCAGCCCGGCCGCCGAGTGCTGCGGCTCGGCGACCCGCGGCGCGTCCTGAACGGGGTCGGCCTTGGGCGGCTTGGTGGCCATCGCGCACTCTCCTTCGCGGACACGTGTGAGCTATGTCTCCGATCCTGCCACGTGACAGTGACAACGGTGGAGGCCGGGGTTGGGCGGAGGGCGTGGGCGGAGGTTTCGCAGGGGCTGCGGGGGCGACGGGGCGGGGTTCTGCTGGGTGGGGCCGGGTGGTGGCTGGTGGATCGGGCGGGAGCGGGGGGAGCGGGTGGTGGCTGGGTGGATCGGGGCTGGTGGAGCGGGGCCGTGGTGGTGGGTGGTGTGTGGCGGTGGTGGTGCGGGGAGGGGGGGCGCGGGGGTGCTGGGTGGGGCGTGGTGGTCTTGGCCGGTGGACGTGGCGGTTGTGGCCGTCTGGGGCGTTGGCGGTCGTGGTCGGTGGGCGTGGCGGGGGTGGTGCTGGAGTGGTGGCCGGAGGTGGAGTCCGGGGGCAGGTGGTGCTGGGTGGTGGCCGGTGGTGGGGCCCGGTGGTGTCTGGGTGGCAGGTGGTGCTGGGTGGTGGGGCCCGGTGGTGTCTGGGGGCAGGTGGTGCTGGGTGGTGGCCGGTGGGGCAGCGGTGGGCGTGGCCGGTGGGCGTGGTGGGGGCGTCAGGTGGTTCGGCGGCAGTGTCCGGTTGAGGGCGGGCGGGGCTTCGCCGGGTGGGGGCCCGCACTTGCCGACCATCTGCTCCGGTCGGCGCAGAACGGCCACTGAGCCGGTCCTCCGGCGCGAGCGTCCCACCCGACTGCGGGCGGTGGTGGTCGGTGGGGCGCGGTGGTCGGGACAGTCGAGGCCGGCGGTAGCCGAGGGTCGTGTCGGCGTTGCCCGGTGGCCAAGGTGCCCCGATCCCGTCGCTCCGGGTGCGCGCCGGGCGGCCGGGGTCGAGTGTCAGTGGGGCGTGGCAGGATCGGGGGCGTGGCAGAGACAGCACCGAAGCAGACCGACAGCAACCCCGGCGGCAACCGCCCGCGCCTGATGCTCATGGACGGGCACTCGCTGGCCTACCGCGCGTTCTTCGCGCTGCCCGCGGAGAACTTCACGACCGTGACGGGCCAGCCGACGAACGCGATCTACGGCTTCGCGTCGATGCTGGCCAACACGCTGCGCGACGAGGAGCCCACGCACTTCGCGGTGGCCTTCGACGTTTCCCGCAAGACCTGGCGCTCGCAGGAGTTCGCGGAGTACAAGGCGAACCGCTCGAAGGCGCCGGACGAGTTCAAGGGCCAGGTCGAGCTGATCGGCGAGCTGCTCGACGCGATGCACGCCCCGCGCTTCGCGATCGAGGGATACGAGGCGGACGACGTCATCGCCACGCTCACCACGCAGGCCGAGGCCGAGGGCTTCGATGTGCTGATCGTCACCGGCGACCGCGACTCCTTCCAGCTCGTCTCCGAGCACACGACGGTGCTCTACCCGACGAAGGGCGTCTCGGAGCTGACCCGGTTCACCCCGGAGAAGGTCTTCGAGAAGTACGGGTTGACGCCCGCGCAGTACCCCGACTTCGCGGCGCTGCGCGGCGACCCGTCGGACAACCTGCCGGGCATTCCCGGCGTCGGCGAGAAGACGGCCGCCAAGTGGATCAACCAGTTCGGTTCGTTCGCGGAGCTCGTCGAGCGCGTCGAGGAGGTCAAGGGCAAGGCCGGGCAGAACCTGCGCGACCACCTGGAGTCGGTGAAGCTGAACCGCCGCCTCACCGAGCTGGAGCGGCAGGTCGAGCTGGACCGGGCGGTCGCCGACCTCGCGCGCGTGCCGTACGACCGCAAGGCCGTCGCGATGGTGCTGGACACCCTGGAGATCAGGAACCCCTCGCTGCGCGAGCGGCTCTTCGGCGTCGACCCGGGCGCCGAGGAGGCCGAGACGACCCCGGTCGTGACGGAGGGCGTGGAGCTGGACGGCACGGTCCTGCGCACGGGCGAGCTGGCCCCCTGGCTCGCCGAGCACGGCACGGGCCCGCTCGGCGTCGCCACCGTCGACACCTGGGCGCTGGGCACGGGCTCGGTCGCCGAGGTCGCGCTCGCCGCGCCCGAGGGTGCGGCCGCCTGGTTCGACCCGGCCGAGCTGGACGAGGCCGACGAGAAGGCGTTCGCGGCCTGGCTGACCGACGCCGGCCGGCCCAAGGTGTTCCACAACGCCAAGGGCGCGATGCGGGTCTTCGCCGAGCACGGCTGGATCATCGAGGGCGTCACCATGGACACCGCTCTCGCCGCCTACCTGGTCAAGCCGGGCCGCCGCTCCTTCGACCTGGACGCGCTGTCCCTGGAGTACCTGCACCGCGAGCTGGCCCCCGCCGCCGCGGCCGACGGCCAGCTGGCCTTCGGCTCGGACGACGGCGCCGAGGCCGAGGCACTGATGATCCAGGCCCGCGCGATCCTCGACCTGGGCCTGGCCTTCGAGGGCCGGCTGGAGGAGGTCGGCGCGGCCGACCTGCTGCGCGACATGGAGCTGCCGACGTCGGCCCTGCTGGCCCGCATGGAGCGCCACGGCATCGCGGCCGACCGTCCCCATCTGGAGGCCATGGAGCAGATGTTCGCCGGCGCGGTGCAGCAGGCCGTGAAGGAGGCGCACGCCGCGGCCGGGCACGAGTTCAACCTGGGCTCGCCCAAGCAGCTCCAGGAGGTCCTCTTCGGCGAGCTGGCCCTCCCCAAGACGAAGAAGACCAAGACCGGCTACACCACGGACGCCGACGCCCTGGCCTGGCTGGCCACCCAGACCGACAACGAACTGCCGGTGATCATGCTTCGTCACCGTGAGCAGGCGAAGCTGCGTGTCACGGTCGAGGGCCTGATCAAGACGATCGCGACGGACGGCCGGATCCACACCACGTTCAACCAGACGGTCGCCGCGACCGGCCGCCTGTCGTCCACGGACCCGAACCTGCAGAACATCCCGGTCCGCACGGACGAGGGCCGGGCGATCCGCCGCGGCTTCGTCGTCGGTGAGGGCTACGAGTCGCTGATGACGGCCGACTACAGCCAGATCGAGCTGCGCGTGATGGCCCACCTGTCCGAGGACGCCGGCCTGATCGAGGCGTTCACCTCCGGAGAGGACCTGCACACCACGGCGGCCTCGCAGGTGTTCGCGGTCGAGCCCGCGGCGGTGGACGCGGAGATGCGCCGCAAGATCAAGGCGATGTCGTACGGCCTGGCGTACGGGCTGTCGGCCTTCGGCCTCTCCCAGCAGCTGAACATCGAGGCGGCCGAGGCCCGCGCCCTGATGGACGCGTACTTCGAGCGGTTCGGCGGCGTGCGGGACTATCTGCGCCGGGCGGTCGACGAGGCGCGGGCGACGGGCTACACGGCGACGCTCTTCGGCCGCCGGCGCTACCTCCCCGACCTCAACAGCGACAACCGCCAGCGTCGTGAGGCGGCCGAGCGGATGGCCCTCAACGCGCCGATCCAGGGCACGGCGGCCGACATCGTCAAGATCGCCATGCTGAAGGTGGACGGGGCGCTGCGCGAGGCCGACCTCAAGTCACGCCTGCTCCTGCAGGTCCACGACGAAGTCGTCCTGGAGATCGCTCCCGGCGAGCGTGAGGCGGCGGAGGAACTGGTCCGCCGCGAAATGGCCAACGCGGTCCAGCTCAGGGCGCCCCTCGACGTCTCGGTCGGCGTCGGCCCCGACTGGGAGTCGGCCGCGCACTAACCACCCAAACAGGAGCCCTCGGCAGGAATGCCGGGGGCTCCTGACGCGCCCGGCATCTCCGCCACGATGGCGAGTCCCTCTCACGGTGTAGCCGGGTGGTGCCCGCGTCTTCGCCGTGACGGCGGGGTCGCGTCGCGGTGTGGCAGGGTGGTGCCCGCTTTGCGGCCGCGCCCGGCGGGTCCCGTCATCGTGTGGCGGGTGCCGCCCGCTTCTCGGCCGCGCCGGCGAGTCCCTCTCACGGTGAAGCGGGGTGGTGCCCGCGTCTTCGCCGTGACGGTGGGGTCGCGTCGCGGTGTGGCAGGGTGGTGCCCGCTTTGCGGCCGCGCCCGGCGGGTCCCTCTCACGGTGAAGCGGGGTGGTGCCCGCGTCTTCGCCGTGACGGTGGGGTCGCGTCGCGGTGTGGCAGGGTGGTGCCCGCTTTGCGGCCGCGCCCGGCGGGTCCCGTCATCGTGTGGCGGGTGCCGCCCGCTCCTCGGCCGCGCCGGCGAGTCCCCCTCACGGTGAAGCCGGGCGGTGCCCGCCCCTCCGCTGCGACGGCGACCTTCTTACGGCGTAGCCCGACGGTGCCCGCCTCGCCGCCCCCCGGGCAGCTCACCCCCGCTGCGGTCCAGCCGCCCACGCCGCACCCCGTAGCTCACCCCCGCCTCGGGCCAGCCACCCCCGCCGCCCCCGGCAGCTCACTCCCGCTGTGGTCTAGCCGCCCCCGCCGCACCCCGCAGCTCACCTCCGCCTCGATCCAGTCACCCCCGCCGCCCCCAGCTCACCCCTTCCCCGACCAGTCACCCCCGCCGCTGACCGGCCCCCCACCCCCGCAGCACCCTTCACCCGCGTGGCCCCCGCGAAAAAGCCCCCCGCCGTCCGCGCCCGTCAAGATGCCGCCATGGGTATACGCATGCTCAGCCGCCGAACGACCCCGGCTCAGCCCCCGCCCCCGCCCCCGGCCCACGCCGTCGGCGCAAGTACCGCCCGCATCCCCGCCGACCCGGCGACGGCCCTCTGCCACGCCGCGGTGGACCTGCGCCGCCGCGTCGTCGCCCACTGGGCGAGCCGCAGACCCGCCGTACGGCCCCGCGACACCGCCGCAGGGCGCCTGTGGGCCGGTCTGGCCCGCGTCTACCTGGCCGTCTGCCTCGCCCTGCTGCGCCGCCCGTACCGCCCGGTGCGCACCCTCACGGTGTTCATCGCGCCGCTCCCCACGGTCGCCGGAGCGATCAAACCCCCTGACGGCTCCGGTTCCGCTCCCTGCCGGCCCCTCCCGAACCACTAGGCACGGCAGCCGGTCGCCGCACCCGCACGACGACGGCGTACACCAGCACTCCCAGCACCAGCCCCGCCCCGGCGCCGAAGCACAGCGTGGGAATCAGTTCCCAGGGCTTCGCCGACGACCCCCAGTACGCCCACCACCGCGCCGCCCGATGCGCCGCCCCGATCGCCGCACAGCCGCCGATCACGACGAAGGCCAGCCACCGGTCCCGTACCGACAGCGCGGGAACCCCCACCGGCTCGGCCGCCGGCGTCCGTCGTAGCGCGACCGCCACGAACACGGCGATGACGACCGCGGCCACGGCGGAACCTCCGTACTGCAGGTACCAGTACAGCGGCGAGCCCGCGATCTCCCTGCCCAGCACCGGAAACAGCCGCATCCCCCAGCGATCGAGGTGCGTGAACGCGTCCCAGACGACATGCGTGAGCGCGCCGAGCGCGGCGGACACGTACCACCACACCACCATGGACGGCCGTACGCGCGCGCGTGCCGCCCCGCAGCGCAGCAGCGAGGCCACCCGGTTCTGCCGCCCGCGCGGCAGCAGCGCCACCAGGGGCTCGCGTATGAGCAGCCACAGCCCGACCAGCGCCCAGGCGATGAGCACGTCGATCGTGAACACACCCGCGAAAGAGTGGGTCACATCACCGAACTCCATCGCCCCGGACAGCACACTCGCCACGTAATAGGTCAAGTCGGGTGCGAACGAACCCGCGACGAGGGCGGCCGGAACCAGCGGACCGCGGCCCCTTCCGTCGGGGCGGATGGCGGGCAGCACGGCTGCCGCGTGACTGAGGGTGAACGGCAACGGTGCTCCCCATGACGGACGTTGACGTCCAGTATGAGCGACGGCGTGCGGTGAGCGCGCTCGCCCGGGGTGCGGCCGACGCCACAACGCCGTATGGCCAAGCGGTGAAAACCGGGCACGACCGGGTGCCCGGGCGAACGAAGTTGTCGTAGGGTCACCTGGGTTGACGGACTGGGGAGTGCGTGCAACCGCCAGCAGGGCAGCATCAGCACAACAGCATCAACAGAGCAGTATCAACAGGGCATATGCGGGCGACTCGGACGCCCACGGGAGGGGTTCTCTTCATGGCGGCGCATTTCGGCAGGAGGCTGCGCAAGGGCGCGACGAACACCGCCGTGGCCGCGGCGGTGGCTGCGGCACTGGTCGCCTCCCAGGGCCCAGGGGCCGAGACCGACGACGCCGGCAGACAGGCCACCACCGGCACCCAGCCCTCGTCCGACACGCCCGCCGCGGACAGCGCGACCGGTAACTCGCCGTACTACACGGACCTGCCGCCGCTGGACAGCCCCAGCCCCGCCCCCACCATCGGCCCCACGGCCGACCCGACCGTCACGGGCGACGCCGCCGCGGGCATACCCGCGACCGTCCTCGACGCCTACCAGAAGGCGGCGGCCGAACTGCGCGAGGCCAAGCCCGGCTGCAACCTGCCCTGGGAACTCCTCGCCGCCATCGGCAAGGTGGAGTCCGGCCAGGCGAGCGGCGGCAACGTCAACGCGAACGGCACCACGATCACCCCCATCCTCGGTCCGGCGCTCAACGGCAACGGCTTCGCCCACATCAGCGACACCGACAACGGCGCCTACGACGGGGACAGCACGTACGACCGGGCCGTGGGCCCCATGCAGTTCATCCCGTCCACCTGGGCCTGGGCGGGCCGCGACGGCAACGGCGACGGCGTCGAGGACCCGAACAACATCTACGACGCCGCCCTCGCCGCCGGCAACTACCTGTGCCGCTTCGGCTGGGACCTGTCCGTCCAGGACGACCTGCACAGCGCGATCCTCAGCTACAACAACTCGACGCACTACCTGAACACGGTTCTGTCCTGGCTGGACTACTACCGCGAGGGCACGCACGAGGTCCCCGACGGCACCGGCCCGCTGCCCGGGAACAGCAGCGACACTCCGGTCGGGTCGAGCCCGTCGCCGCAGAAGCCGTCCCCGAAGCCCGAGACCGGCTCGCCCAGCCCGAAGCCGACGCCACCGCCGTCGGGCGGCGGCTCCACCAGCCCGACGCCCAAGCCGCCGACCACCACCCCGCCGACCGCCACCGACACGGTGGACCACCTGGAGGACGGGGGCACCGCGCAGCTCACCGCGATGGCGGGCGACGCGTTCACCGAGCGGGTCAGCACCCGCGCCGAGAGCAAGGACGGCAAGGGCGTCCCCAAGGTGCGGGTCCGCTTCACCATCGTGGGCGACACCGACGCCACCTTCACGGGCGGCGAGAAGGTCGCCACGGTCGTCACCGGCACCGCGGGCGTGGCCGTCGCGCCCGCGCTGCGGGCGGGGGAGAAGACCGGCTCGTTCACCGTGCGGGCCACCGTCGTGGGCCGTGCGATCGCCGGCGTCGACTACACCGCGACCGTCACCGCCCGCGCCGCCGACGCCCTGGCCCGCACCAGCGAGACCGCACTGACCTGCACGGTGGGCGGCGAGTTCGCCGAAGAGGTCGAGGTGAAGGCGACGTACCAGGGCGCTACGGCGGACAGGGTGGCGGTCACCGCCACCCTGATCAAGTCGGTGCTCGACCCGACCGAGAACGACAAGGGTCCGTACTTCAAGGACGCGAACGGCAACGCCGTACGCACCCTGACGGGTCTGGAGACGGACGCGAACGGTCTGCTGAAGCTGCCGAAGCTGTACGCGGACGACACGGCCGGCACGTACATGCTCCGCCTCACCACCGAGGGCGGCGCGACGCTCAACGTCCCGCTGAACGTGACGGCGCCCGAGCCGACCTCGTCGCCCAGCGCGCCCGAGACCGCGAGCGCGTCGCCGAGCCCCAGCGCGTAACCCCGCGTACGACTCGTCTGCCCACCGACACGACGGCGGCGCCCCTCCAACTGAGGGCGCCGCCGCTTTCGTGTGCGACGTGTTCTCATCTCGTCCGCCGGTTGCTACGGTGCCGGACCTGACGAGGTATCAGTTCCAGCTGGCCCGGAGGCAGGCATGCGCGCCCTGATCGCCGCCGCGACCGGTCTCGCCGCCGCCGTCGCCCTGGTGCTCATGATCACGGCCATCGGCGCACCGACGGGCGAGACGTCCCCGAAACCGCTGTTGACGACGGTGCCGGCAAACCCGTGACCCCGGGGGAGGGAGCCCGAGATGCGCCGCAGGACCAGCCTCATTCTGCTCGCCCTCGCCGTGTTCTTCGCGGCGCTGTCCCCACTGCTGCGCTGGTACGCCTTCCCGCGCCTGGCCAAGATCCCGCCGAACCAGTACCAGGACATGGTCCTGGAGGCGAAGGACGCCACCCTCCTCGACTACGGCACCATGCAGGCCCGCAAGGTCCCCAAGGTGACCATCGTGCAGACCCTCAAGGGCAACGTGGAGGCCTCCGAACGGATCGAACGGACGGCGGGACGGGACGTCGTCGTCTGGGACGGCCTGTCCTACGTCCAGGGCCCCGACGGCAAGATGGTCTCGAAGATCCCCGAGCGGTACATCTTCGACGCCCACACCCAGGAACCCGTCCACGCCACCGGCGAGATGGTCGACGGCGACCCCGTTCGGCGTGAGGGCATCGAGTTCAAATGGCCGTTCCTGACCGAAAAACGAAACTACGAGTACTTCGACGCACAAGCGCGCATCACCGCACCCATCCAGTACAAAGGCACACAGACGTTCCGCGGTGTCGAGGTCTACTACTTCGAACAGACGATCCCGTGGACGAAGGTCCCGTTCCCCAGGGCCATGCCCGTCGAGGGCATCACCCCCGAGTCCGTCGCCGAGACCGGCACGACGCGCTGGTACACCACGATCCGCAAGTTCTGGGTGGAACCGCTCACCGGCGCCCCCGTCTACGGCGAGGAGATCCACAAGGAGGAACTCCGGGGCGGCACCCTGCTCGGCGGACGCGACAAGGTCACGGCGTTCGCCGGCCACGTGAAGATGCGCGAGGACTACATCGACCACACGGTCGACCTGGTCAACTCCAACCGCACCCTGGTCCTGCTGATGACCTCGTACCTGCCCTGGGGCTTCTTGACCCTGGGCGTCCTGCTGCTCGCCCTGGCCCTGTACCTGGAGGCCCGCGGCCGCCGCCCGGGCGACCCCGCTCCCGACGAGGCCACGGAACCCGAGCCGGTCACCGCCTGAGCCGCGCGTTGGTGTGCCGGGTGGGCTCGGCGGTGGCGGGGTCCTCGGGCCACGGATGCTTCGGGTAGCGGCCGCGCAACTCCGCCCGGACGCCGTTGTAGCCGTCCCGCCAGAAAGAGGCCAGGTCGGCCGTGACGGCGGCGAGGCGGCCGGCGGGGGAGAGCAGATGCACCAGCACAGGAACCCCTGCCAGAACCGGCGACTGCTGCAGCCCGAACATCTCCTGCAACTTCACGGCGAGAACAGGCCGTTCTGGATCCGCGTAGTCGATTCGAATTCTGGACCCACTCGGTACGGTGATCCGCTCCGGGGCGAGTTCATCAAGCGGCGCCGCCTCCCCGGAGGCCCAGGGCAGCAACCGGGCGAGCGCCTGCTCGGCATCGATCCGCGCCAGATCACTCCGCCGCCGCGCCCGGCTCAGCTCCGGCTCCAGCCACTCCTCCACGCGCGCGTGCAGCGCCTCGTCGGACACCTCCGGCCACGGCTCCCCGAGGTGCAGCCGCAAAAAGGCGAGCCGCTGCCGCAGTACGTCGGCCTCCCGCGACC
This sequence comes from Streptomyces spinoverrucosus, assembly GCF_015712165.1. NCBI lineage: Bacteria > Bacillati > Actinomycetota > Actinomycetes > Kitasatosporales > Streptomycetaceae > Streptomyces > Streptomyces spinoverrucosus. The sequence continues at coordinate 6,802,356 of NZ_JADPZX010000001.1, forward strand.
AACGCAACAGCCCGAACCCTTCCCGGCGCAGCCCGTCCAGCAGCGCATCCCGTACGAGGCCGGCGTCGGCGTCGGACAGCGGCCGCACCGCCACCTCCACGGCCCCCAGCCGTTCGACCCGCCGCGCGACGACGTCACCGTCGGCCCAGCGCACCTCCTGCGCCTCGCTGCGGAAGGTCCCGGCGGCCGACCGGGCGACCTCTTCGTCCACCTCGGCGGCGAGCCGCACACGCGCGTGCCCCTTGCCGATCGGGCGATCGGCGACGGCCACGGCGATCCAGGGCGCCCCGCGCAGGGGTGAGGCCTCCCCGAGTTCGGCGCGGGTCCCGGAGACCATGAGGTACGAACCGCCGTCGGCTTTGGCGACACGCTCGGGGAAGGCGAGGGCGGCGACGACGCCGACGGCGGACGGGGGCGCGTGGTCACGTCCAGTCACAGGGGCCTCGAGATCGACCTCCACCGATTGGCGGTAACGGGTCGGCGGGTGGACAAACTCTGTGACGACGGCCCGCAGCCGCCGAACCTCCGCGCGCCACCGCGCCGAATAGGCGTCGCCCCCACGCCGAGCAACCCGCAAAGCAGTGGCCAGATCGTCGCCGTACTCCCGAGGCGCCTCCTCACTGAGCAGGGCGACAACCTCGGCGGCCGATTCCGTACCGACGATGCGCGCGGCATCGAGCAACGCCCGCCCCAACCGGGGATGCAACCCCAGCCGAGCCAGCGCAGCGCCCCGCTCCGTCGCCCGCCCGCCGGAGTCGACAGCCCCCACCGCCCGCAGAACACTCCGCGCCGCCGCCATCGCCCCACCCGGCGGGGGATCCAGCAGGGCCAGCCCGGACGCCTCCGGATCCCCCCAGCACGCCGCCTGCAGCGCGAACGCCGTCAGATCGGCCACCTGGATCTCCGGCGCCGGGAACCGCGGCAGACGCGCGTTCTCGGCCTCCGCCCAGCAGCGGTACACCGCCCCCGGCGCCTCACGCCCGGCCCGCCCCGCCCGCTGCCGCCCGGACGCCTGCGAGGCCCGTACCGTCGTCAGCGCACTGAGCCCGCGCGCGTGATCCACCCGAGGCTCCCGCGCCAGCCCCGAGTCGACCACCACCCGCACGCCGGGAACCGTCAGCGACGACTCGGCCACCGACGTCGCCAGCACCACCCGGCGCCGTGCCCCCGGCGACAGCACCGCGTCCTGCACGTCCGCCGACGCCCGCCCGTGCACCTGCAGCACATCGACGTCCCTCACATCCCCCAGCTGCCCGGCGACCCGCGCGATCTCCCCGACGCCCGGCAGGAAACACAGCACGTCCCCCGCCCGCTCGGCCAGCGCCCGCCGCACCACCGACGCCACATGGGCGAGCAGCGCCGGATCGACCCGCATGCCGTGCGGCGGCCGTACGGGACGCGCCGGCGGCGCCCACACCACCTCGACCGGGTACGAGGCGCCCTCCGCAGCGACCACGGGAGCCCCGCCGAGCAGCCGCGCCCAACCCTGGGCGTCCGTCGTGGCCGACGCGGCCACCAGCCGCAGCTCCGGCCGCAGCGCCTCCCGTACGTCCCACAGGAACGCCGCCACCGTGTCCGCGTCCAGATGCCGCTCATGGCACTCGTCGAGCACCACCACGTCGACGCCGCCCAGCTCCTGGTCCCTCTGGAGCCGCTGCAGCAGCACACCCGTCGTGACGACCTCCACGCGCGCGTGCCGCCCGACGACCCGTTCCCCGCGCACCGTGTAGCCGACGCTCTCGCCCACCCGCTCGCCCAGCAGCCATGCCATCCGGCGCGCCGCCGCCCGCGCCGCGATCCGCCGCGGCTCGGCCACGACCACCCGCCGGGCCGGCCCCTCGCCGATCAGCCCCGCCAGCGCGAGCGGCACCAGCGTCGTCTTGCCCGTGCCCGGGGGCGCGACGAGGACGGCGGTGCCGGGTCCGTCCAGGGCCTCACGCAGGGCGGGCAGCGCGGTACGTACGGGCAGTGCGTGCAGGGCGTCGTAACGGATCACGCACCTAGTGTCGTACGCCCGCGAATCCGCCCCACGCGCTCGTGCCTGCCTGATCGGGTACGGGCCTCAGTCCCGCTCGCACACGAAGATCGCCGTCCCGGGGATCAGGCTGCCGCGCAGCGGCGACCAGCCACCCCACTCGGAGGAGTTCCAGGCCGGCCACTCCGGCTCCACCAGGTCCACGAGCCGGAAGCCGGACGACACGATGTCCCGGACACGGTCGCCGAGCGTCCTGTGGTGCTCGACGTACACCGCGCGACCCTGTTCGTCCTGTTCCACGTACGGCGTGCGATCGAAATACGATCCCGAAACGCTCAACCCCTCGGGACCGGGCTCGTCCGGGAACGCCCAGCGGATCGGATGCGTCACCGAGAACACGAAACGGCCACCCGGACGCAGTACCCGCCGCACCTCCTGGAGCACCATCCGCGGATCCGCCACGAAGGGCAGCGCCCCGTACGCCGAGCACGCCAGGTCGAAGGAGGCGTCCGCGAAGGGCAGGGCGGCCGCGTCGGCGCACACCAGGGGGAACGATCCGCCGATGCGCAGGGCGTGCTGGAGCTGGCGGTGGGAGAGGTCCAGGGCGACCGGGCGGGCGCCCTGTGCGGCCAGCCAGCGCGCGCACTGGGCCGCGCCGGCGCCGATCTCCAGGACGTCCTTGCCCTTCAGCTCCTCCGGCGGGCCGAGCAGTTCCGCCTCGACCTCGTCCAGGCCCTCGGGACTCCACACGAAGCGGTCGTCGCCGAGGAACGTGCCGTGCTCGATCTGGTATTCGTCCGCGTTGCGGTCCCACCAGCCCCGGTTGGCCCGGGCGCTCTCCGTGACATCCGCGGCACGTCGGGTGGCTTCCGGCTCTTGGATGATCGGCTCCCTCGTCGTAATCTTCCGTCCAACCCGTCCCGGGGGTGGCACTGGAGGGGCGCCCCAGGGCCTGCGTGGCCTCAAGAGACAGGTTTTGTGCCGGGAATGGGGCGATCCGCCCCGGGTGTGCGGCTTCGCGCATTGACCCTGTCCGGCCGCCCCCGTATGCTACAAGTTGCGCTGCGGGCCTGCGCACCTCAGACGTAGCAGGCTGCGCTCGCATCTGTTGTATGTCCCCTCGGTTGTCGAGGCGCCGTCACCAGTTTCTGGTGGGGCGCTTCCTTGGCTGTCCGGCTTCTGCAGAGCGAAACGGGCTCCCGGCGTAAGCAGTACCTACGACTTCAATGTCCGTACCGGAGCCCTTTCCCACATGACGAGCAGCACCGAGACCACCGCCACCACCCCGCAGGTAGCGGTCAACGACATCGGTAACGAGGAAGCCTTCCTCGCAGCGATCGACGAGACGATCAAGTACTTCAACGACGGCGACATCGTCGACGGCGTCATCGTGAAGGTCGACCGGGACGAGGTCCTGCTCGACATCGGTTACAAGACCGAAGGCGTTATCCCGAGCCGCGAGCTCTCGATCAAGCACGACGTCGACCCCAACGAGGTCGTCGCCGTCGGTGACGAGATCGAAGCCCTTGTTCTCCAGAAGGAGGACAAGGAAGGCCGCCTGATCCTCTCGAAGAAGCGCGCCCAGTACGAGCGTGCCTGGGGCACCATCGAGAAGATCAAGGAAGAGGACGGGATCGTCACCGGTACCGTCATCGAGGTCGTCAAGGGTGGTCTCATCCTCGACATCGGCCTCCGTGGCTTCCTCCCGGCCTCCCTGGTCGAGATGCGCCGCGTTCGCGATCTCCAGCCGTACGTCGGCAAGGAGCTCGAGGCCAAGATCATCGAGCTGGACAAGAACCGCAACAACGTGGTCCTGTCCCGCCGTGCCTGGCTGGAGCAGACCCAGTCCGAGGTCCGCCAGACGTTCCTCACCACCCTCCAGAAGGGTCAGGTCCGTTCCGGCGTCGTCTCCTCGATCGTCAACTTCGGTGCCTTCGTGGACCTGGGTGGCGTCGACGGTCTGGTCCACGTCTCCGAGCTGTCCTGGAAGCACATCGACCACCCCTCCGAGGTTGTCGAGGTCGGCCAGGAAGTCACCGTCGAGGTCCTCGACGTCGACATGGACCGCGAGCGCGTCTCCCTGTCGCTGAAGGCGACCCAGGAAGACCCGTGGCAGCAGTTCGCTCGCACCCACCAGATCGGCCAGGTCGTGCCCGGCAAGGTCACGAAGCTGGTTCCGTTCGGTGCGTTCGTCCGCGTCGACGAGGGCATCGAGGGTCTGGTCCACATCTCCGAGCTGGCCGAGCGCCACGTGGAGATCCCGGAGCAGGTCGTCCAGGTCAACGACGAGATCTTCGTCAAGGTCATCGACATCGACCTCGAGCGCCGCCGCATCAGCCTCTCGCTGAAGCAGGCCAACGAGTCCTTCGGTGCCGACCCGGCCTCGGTGGAGTTCGACCCGACCCTGTACGGCATGGCCGCGTCGTACGACGACCAGGGCAACTACATCTACCCCGAGGGCTTCGACCCCGAGACCAACGACTGGCTCGAGGGCTACGAGAAGCAGCGCGAGGAGTGGGAGCGCCAGTACGCCGAGGCGCAGCAGCGCTTCGAGCAGCACCAGCAGCAGGTCATCAAGAGCCGCGAGGCCGACGCTGCCGCCGCTGCCGAGGGTGGCGAGGCCGCCGCTCCGGCCGCGACCGGTGGTTCGTACTCCTCCGAGGGTGCCGACCAGTCCGGCGCGCTGGCCTCGGACGAGGCGCTGGCCGCGCTGCGCGAGAAGCTGGCCGGTGGGCAGAGCTGAGCTGACGCTCACTGAGCAATAGCTCCTGACTGAGGGGCCGTACCTTTCGAGGTGCGGCCCCTCAGCGTTTTGTTCGAGGTGCGGCCCCTCAGCGTTTTGCAGGACCTGCGTCCCTCCCTTCTCAAGATCATGGCCTCCTCCTCCGGGAATGCCCACGCCCGTAAGGGCGTTGTGACGTACGAACACAAGGAGGAGCGGTCACTGTGCTTGATCCGCAGGGTTTGTACACGTGGGAGCCGAAGGGCCTGGCAGTCGTCGACATGGCGCTCGCCCAGGAGTCGGCCGGCCTTGTCATGCTCTACCACTTCGACGGATACATCGACGCGGGTGAGACCGGCGACCAGATCGTCGACCGGCTCCTCGACTCGCTGCCGCACCAGGTCGTCGCCCGCTTCGACCACGACCGGCTCGTGGACTACCGCGCCCGCCGCCCGCTGCTGACCTTCAAGCGCGACCGCTGGACCGACTACGAGGAGCCCACACTGGCGGTACGGCTCGTCCAGGACACCACCGGGGCGCCGTTCCTTCTGCTGTCCGGCCCGGAGCCGGACGTGGAGTGGGAGCGCTTCGCCGCGGCCGTGGAGCAGATCACGGAGCGCCTCGGCGTACGCCTCGCCGTGAACTTCCACGGCATCCCCATGGGCGTCCCGCACACCCGCCCGGTGGGCCTCACCCCGCACGGCAACCGCACCGACCTCGTGCCGGGCTACCGCAGCCCCTTCGACGAGGCCCAGGTGCCCGGCAGTGCCGAGTCGCTGGTCGAGTACCGCCTCATGCAGGCGGGGCACGACGTCCTGGGCGTCGCGGCGCACGTCCCGCACTACATCGCCCGCTCCCCGTATCCGGACGCGGCGCTGACCGTCCTTGAGGCCATCACGGCCGCCACGGGACTCGTCCTGCCCGGCATCGCGCACTCCCTGCGCACGGACGCCTACCGCACCCAGACGGAGATCGACCGGCAGATCCAGGAGGGCGACGAGGAACTCACCGCCCTCGTCCAAGGCCTCGAGCACCAGTACGACGCCGTCGCGGGCGCCGAGACCCGCGGCAACATGCTCGCCGAGCCGACTGAGATTCCGTCGGCGGACGAGATCGGGCGGGAGTTCGAGCGGTTCCTGGCGGAGCGTGAAGGGGACAACTGAGGGGGACCGGCAGGGCGGCCGGTGGCCGTGCGTCCCGGTGGGGTGCGTTGTCACCGGCAGGGCCTAAGCTTCCGCTCATGCTGAAGGTGGGCCTGACCGGCGGGATCGGTGCCGGCAAGAGCGAGGTGTCGCGGCTGCTCGTGGAGTGCGGGGCCCTGCTGATCGACGCGGACCGTATCGCGCGGGAGGTCGTCGCGCCCGGCACTCCAGGTCTCGCCGCGGTCGTCGAGGCCTTCGGCGAGGAGGTGCTCGCCCCGGACGGTGGCCTGGACCGGCCCAGACTCGGCTCGATCGTCTTCGCCGACCCGGAGAAGCTGGCCGTCCTGAACTCGATCGTGCACCCCCTGGTGGGCGCCCGCTCCCGCGACTTGGAGGCCGCGGCCGCTGAGGACGCCGTCGTCGTACACGACGTCCCCCTCCTCGCCGAGAACGGCCTCGCACCGCTCTACGACCTCGTGATCGTCGTCGACGCCAGTCCCGAGACCCAGCTCGACCGGCTCGTACGGCTGCGGGGTATGGCCGAGGAGGACGCACGCGCGCGTATGGCGGCCCAGGCGACGCGGGAGAAGCGGCTGCAGATCGCGGACATCGTGATCGACAATGATGTGCCGCTGGCGGAGTTGCAGCGGCGCGTGAAGGAAGTGTGGGCGGAGCTGGTGCGCCGGGCGCGTGTGGCCCGGGGGGCGACGGAGTCGTCCGGGGAGTAGCGGCCACGGAGCTGTCCTGGTCGTTGCGCTCGATGGTGGTGGTCGTTGCGGCCGACTGTGGTGGTTGTTGCGGCCGACTGTGGTGGTCGTGGGGGCCGGCTGTGATTGCCGTGGGGCCGACTGTGGTTGTCGCGGCCACGCGTCGGCCGGGAATGCCGGGAATAGGGGCCCGGAGAGCGGGCGTTGAATCGGGCCAGTAAGGGAAGGACTTTGCCGTGCCCGAGATCAGTGGTTCGACCGGACGTTCGCCGGAGACGCATATCATCGACTACCGCGCCGCCGAGCAGCTGCTCGCCGCGCGCGACCCGCGGGGCGCGGTGAAGCTGCTCGATCCAGTCATCGCCGCGCACCCCGAGAACACCGCGGCCCGGCTGCTGCGCGCGCGAGCATTCTTCGCCGCCGCGCAACTGCGGCCCGCGGAGCTGGAGTTCACGATCGTTCTGGAGCGCGAGCCGGACAACGCGTACGCGCACTTCGCGCTCGCGCGTACCTATGAGCGGCAGGGGCGGCCGGAGCAGGCCAAGCGGCACTTTCGGCTGGCCGCCGCGTTGGATCCGAACCCGGAGTACCTGAAGGCGGCGCGTTTCGACGGGTGACGCGGGGGCGTGGAATCGGAGGCCGCGGACGGGGGACCGGGGCGGGGGGAGGGGAGCTCGGAGGACCACTGCCGCGGGCGTGGGCTTGGTGGACGACGGCTGCGGGCGTGGGCTTGGTGGACGACGGCTGCGGGCGTGGGCTTGGTGGACGACGGCTGCGGGCGTGGGCTTGGTGGACGACGGCTGCGGGCGTGGGCTTGGTGGACGACGGCTGCGGGCGTGGGCTTGGAGGGCAACGGTCGCGGGCGGGGCTTGGAGGGCAACGGTCGCGGGCGGCGCTCGGAGAACAACGGTCGCGGTCGCGGGCTTGGAAGACCGCTGTTGCGGGCGCGGGTTTGGAGGACATGCGGCCGGGGACAGGCGCTTGGAGGCCTGGAAGTCGGGGCGGGGGGCCGTGGGAGGGGGCTACGGAGCGCTGTCGTCCGGGGGCCGGTTTGGCGCGTGGTCGTCCGGTTGCCGGTACGGTGGGCGGTCGTCCGGAGGCCGGTGCGGTGTGCGGTCGTCCACCGGCTGATACGGGGGGATGTCCCGGCCCGGCTGGAAGTGCGGGCCCTGTCGGATGTGCCGGACGATGACGACCAGGTCGATGGTGATCACCAGCCAGAGCACACCGCAGGCGATCGCCCAGCCGGGACGGCCGACCAGTATGAAGGCGATCGTGCCGAAAATCGCCCAGGCCAGTCCCCACACACTCAGCCACAAGCGCATCCGCAGCGCACTGCGCGCGGTCATCGGCTCACTGCCCGTACGCATCGGGATCATCACTCCTCGCTTGAAAAGTACTCTTCGGCGCGGATCTTCTCCAGCGCTGGGTCTCGGGTCTGGTCGCCTGCCGGCACGACGGCGGCCCTGCTGAGAAGGTGACGCAGGGCATCGAGCTCACTCGAACGGGTGATCTCGGGGTCGGTGGGAACGGCCGTGCGGGAGCGGGCCGTTGGGCGGGCATGGGGCTGAAAATGCGAGCGGGACATCAGGGGACGGGGCCGGGAGCGATCACGCCGGACGGCTGCGCGGTGGAGCTCTACTCACGGCTGCCGGTGGGGAGCGAGCCGGACATCATCGCGGGCGCGGTGCCCGCCGGGGCGCACGTTCTGGAGCTGGGGAGCGGCGTGGGCCGTATGACGCACCCGTTGCTGGAGCTGGGCTACACGGTCACGGCGGTGGACGAGTCCCCGGAAATGCTGGAACGCGTCCGTGGGGCGCGCACGATGTGCAGCCCGATCGAGAAGCTCGACCTCGGGGAGAGGTTCGACGCGGTGCTGCTGGCGTCCTTCCTCGTGCACACCGGGGACGAGGAGGTGAGGCGGGGGCTGCTGCGGACGTGCGTGCGGCATCTCGCGGACGGCGGCTGTGTGGTGATCCAGCGGGAGGGCGAGGACTACCACACAAACCTGCCGCGCGAACGGGTCGATCCCAGCGGCTTCACCGTGCGGATCGTGTCGTCGGAGCCGGTCGGAGACGGCACGAACTCGGTACGCGCGGAGTACGAGTTCCCGGACGCGACCTGGACGCAGACGTTCCGGGCCAGGCCGTTGACGAAGGAGGAGTTCGAGGAGGCGCTGGGGGAGGCGGGGCTGAGAGTGGAGAAGTATCTGACGGAGGACCGGATATGGGTGCGGGCAGTGGCTGAGCCGGGGGCGACGGGCTGAACACGGGGCGCGGTGCCGCTGGTTGCCGGGCCCGTGAGTGGTCGGGAAGGGTCGGGAAATCCGGCCGGATGGCGATGAGTTCGGCGATGAGTTCCGGACCGAGGGCGGGTCTACCTCTGTGACAGCATCACGGACCGCTTCACACAGGAGACCCAAATGTCCGAGACCACCGCTTCCGTAGCCTCCGTCGCCTCCAACGCGTCCGTCGCGCCCGCTTCGTCGGCCGCCGTCGTGGCCGAGTCCGCGACCGCTCGGGGCCGCCGGGCCCGAATCGCCCTGCGTGCCCTGCAGGTGGTGCTCGCGCTCTTCTACGCGATCGCGAGCGCGCTGCCCAAGTTGATCGCGCACTCCTCGGCCTCCGAGATCTTCGCGGACATGGGCTGGGGCAACGCGGGGATGTACACCATCGGCGTCCTCGAACTGGCCGGCGCGGTCGCCCTGCTTGTGCCGCTGCTCCAGTCCGTCGCCGCGATGTCGCTGGGTGCGCTGATGGTGGGTGCGTTCATCGTGCAGCTCACGGTCTTCGACGGACAGAACGCGGCGACACCGGTGATTCTGCTGGTGCCGCTCGCCCTGATCGCGTGGGCACGGCGGGGACAGAACGCGGAGCTGCTGAGGGTGCTGGGGCGGCGGCGGGCGTGACAGGCGGCCACCGACCTATGGCGGCGATGGCGACCGGTGGGGATGTGCCCGCCGGCCATCGTCGTCGTCGTGGGGCGAGGGCCGCGTGGATGGCGTCGGCCTGGTCAGTCAGGCGTCCACGGGGCTGTCATCGAAGTCGGTAGGCGTGATCGATTCAACGGCCGCCGGCGATAGCAGCCCCGGCCGGCCGCCCGCGCTGCTTTCGCCGGTGTGTGTAGGTTCAGCGCTTTCTGTGCTGCGCCGTGTGTGTGCGGGTCTAGCGCTTCCCGGGTTCCGCCGGTGTGTGCAGGTTCAGCGCTTCCCGGGTTCCGCCGGTGTGTGCAGGTTCAGCGCTTCCTGCGCTGGCCCGGTGTCTGCAGGTCCAGCGCGTCCCGCGCTGCCTCGGTGTCCGCGGGTCCAGCGCGTCCTCTGGGCTCCGCCGGTGTCCGGGTGTCAGCGTCCTTGGGGACGGCCGCTGCGGTCACCCCGCCGGTCGAAGCCACCGCCCGGCCCATCCAGCCCGCCTGTCCCTCCGGGTGCGCCCGGGCCTCCCCGGGCGTCGGGGACTCCGCGGCCACCCGAGCTGCCAAAGGCGTTCAGGCCGCGCAGACGTTCCAGTTCGCGGCGGTCTCGCTTGGTCGGGCGGCCCGTGCCGCGGTCGCGGATGCCGGCGGGGGCGACGGCCTCGCGGGGCGGGGGCGGCGGGCTGTTGTCGATGTAGCACAGGACGGCCACCGGTGCGCCGACCCGCTTACGGATCAGCCGCTTGACGACGACGATCCGCTCTCGGCCCTCCTGCCGGAGCCGGACCTCGTCGCCGACGCGCACCGCATGGGCGGGCTTGACCCGCTCGCCGTTCAGGCGCACATGGCCGCCCCGGCAGGCCGTGGCGCCCTGGGAGCGGGTTTTGACCAGCCGTACGGACCAGATCCAGCTGTCGATGCGGACACTCTCGCCGTTCGCCGGACCGGCCGCTTCGGCGGCGGCGATCGCGGCGGCGACCTTCGGGTCGGAGGCGCCCGGGTGCTCGGTCTGCGAACAGCCGGTCGCCTCTCGGCCGTCGGCGGACGGATCCGCAAGCTGCGGCGGGGCCTGTCGGTCGTCGGCCTCTTGGGCCGGTGGCGTCTTAGGGGGACGTCCGTCTGCCGGGGCCGCGGTCGTGTCCGGGGCGTTCCGGCTGGTCCCGCCGCGGCCTGCCTTGTCCATGCGATCGGAAGCCATGCCATTGACCTTAGTCCCCCGGGCCGCGTGCGTCGGACGGCTTTTCCGGGGCCCCCGCCCTGCGCCGCCCCCGCCTTGGACCGGCCCCGTCCTGGGCCGCCCCGCCCTGAGTCGGTCCCGCCGCACACGGGTGGCCGCGGATCTACGGTGGACGCATGGACAGCAGTGCCCCCGCCGGTCTCCCCGGCCTCGACCAGCGGATCGCGGGTTGCCGGGCGTGCCCTCGGCTGGTCGCCTGGCGTGAGGAGGTGGCCCGTACCAAGCGCGCCGCCTTCGCCGACTGGACGTACTGGGGGCGGCCGGTGCCGGGCTTCGGTCCGCCGGACGCCCGGTTGCTGATCGTCGGACTCGCCCCGGCGGCGCACGGCGGGAACCGCACCGGTCGGATGTTCACCGGCGACCGGTCCGGGGACGTACTGTACGAGGCGCTGTACGACGTGGGGCTCGCCTCCCAGCCCACGTCCGTGGCGGCTGACGACGGCCTGGAGCTGTACGGCGTCCGCGTCACCTCGCCCGTGCACTGCGCGCCACCCGCCAACAAGCCCACCCCCGAGGAACGCGACACCTGTCGTCCCTGGCTCGTCCAGGAACTGGGCCTGCTGCGGCCGACGTTGCGGGCGGTGGTCGTGCTCGGCGCCTTCGGTTGGCAGGCGGCGCTGCCGGCGTTCACGGCGGCGGGCTGGACGGTGCCGAGACCGAGGCCCGCCTTCGCGCACGGCGTACAGGTGAGGCTCACTGCCCCCGCCGACCCCGCCGACCCCGCCGGCCCCGCCGACCCCGCCGGCCCCGCCGACCCGGCGGCCCCGGCCGCCCCCGCTGCCCCGATAGCCCCTGCTGCCCCCTTGGCCCCGGCCGCCGCCCCTATGGCCCCCCTCGCCCCGGCTGACCCCGCCGACCCCCTTGGCCCCGGCAGCCCCCGCCACCCCCGCGGCCCCGGCAGCCCCCGCCCATCACCCCGACCGGCCCGCCCCACCCCCTCCCGCCGCCCCCCTCGCTCACCTCGACCTGTTCGGTTGCTTCCACGTCAGCCAGCGCAACACCTTCACCGGCCGCCTCACCCCGGAGATGCTGCGGGACGTCCTGCGCAGGGCGGCGCGTACGGCGGGGCTGGCGGTGCGAAATTGACGGGACGCGGTCGTCGTAGCGCCGCTACGGTGCCCCGATGGGCCTCTACGCGGAGATCGAACCGTACGACCACGGCACGCTCGACGTCGGCGACGGCAATCGGATCTACTGGGAGACCTGCGGAAACCCGCACGGCAAGCCCGCGGTGATGCTGCACGGAGGGCCCGGCTCCGGGTGCTCCCCGAGCTTCCGGCGCTACTTCGACCCGGCGGCGTATCGGATCGTGCTGCTGGACCAGCGCGGGTGCGGGCGTTCGACACCGAGCGCGAGCGCGTACGAGACCGACATGAGCGTCAATACGACGGCTCATCTCATCGCCGACCTGGAGTTGCTGCGGCGCTTTCTCGGGATCGAGCGGTGGTTGGTGTGGGGGGTGTCGTGGGGGTCGGTGCTGGGGCTGCGGTATGCGCAGACGCATTCCGGTGCGGTGTCCGAGCTGGTGCTGGCCGGGGTCGCCACGGGGTTGAACGCCGAGGTGGCGTTGATGACCAGGGGACTCGGCAGGATCTTCCTGGAGGCGTTCGAACGGTTCGTCGGGGAGCTGCCGGACGGCGAGCGCACGCACGGCAACCTCGCCGCCGCCTACAACCGCCTGCTGGAGTCCCCGGACGCGCGGGTCCGGGAACGGGCGGCGCGGGCCTGGACGGACTGGGAGACTGCGGTCATTCCGGCACCGCCGCGTTCCGTGCCGCGCTACGAGGACCCGGTGTTCCGGATGGGCTTCGCCCGCACGGTCACGCACTACTGGGGCAACGACCACTTCTTGGGCGAGGGCAACGACGAGGGCGTGGTGCTCCGCGACGCCCATCTGCTGAAGGGCATCCCCGGCACCCTCGTCCAGGGCGGGCTCGACTTCGGCAACTTGCTCGGCACCGTCTGGCGGCTGCACCACGCCTGGCCCGGCAGCGAGTTGGTGGTGGTCGACGAGGTCGGGCACAACGCTGGTGCGCCGGGGATGACGGACGTGCTGGTGGCGGCGACGGACCGGTACGCGGCCCGCTAGGGCCTGTTGCGAAAGTGGCCTCGTCGCCCGGCAGAGGCCACTTTCGCAACAGGCCCTAGGCGGGTTCCTCCCCGAACAGGTGCCGTACCGTCGAGCGGTAGTTGGCCCGTACGTGGCTCAGCGCGTGGGTGCGCGCCCGGTCGGGGTCGCCGGACGCGATCGCCTCGTACAGCTCCCGGTGCTCGGTCAGGAGTTGGGGCCACTCCTCGTTCTGCCGGGTGAGCCAGCGCAGGCGGCCGTCGACCGGTTCCATGACCGAGATGAGCAGGCTGTTGCCGGCCATGGCCAGGATGCGGTCGTGGAACCGGGTGTTGATGTCGGTGATCGTCTCGGCGTCCCCGGCCTCGGTGGCGTCGGCGGCGCTCCGTAGCAGCGCGCGCAGCTCCGTCAGCGCCTCGGGCGTCGCGCGGGAGGCGGCCAGGCCTGCCGCATACACCTCCAACGCCTCGCGCAGTTCGAAGAGTTCCTTGACGTCGGCCGGGGTCAGACGGCGTACGACCGCGCGGCGCGGGGTCTCGAAGAGGACGAAGCCCTCGGCGACCAGCGCCCGGACGGCCTCCCGGACCGGAACGCGGGAGACCTCGAAGCGCTCGGCCAGCTCGCGCTCGACCAGCCGGTCGCCGGGGCGCAGACGGCCCGCGATGATGTCCTGCCGCAGGCCGGCCAGGACGCGTTCGCGCACCGCTCCGAGGGGTTCGATCTTCGTCATGGGGCCATCTTCGCCGATTCCAGGTGTCTTTTACGGAGCGTTAACAGCAGCGATATCCGTCGGAACGGTTGACGACGGGACCATGTCAGCAGTTTGGTATACCAAACCAGCGGCATTCCCTGTCCCAACCAGCCCGGCATTCCCTGCCCAAACCAGCCCGGCATTCCCTGTCCGTGCGAGCCCGGCACCCCGTGCCCGCACGAACGGCCCTCCGCCCCTCCGTCCCCTCGTCCGTGGAGGCCTCCGTGTCCCTCGCCGACCGTGCCGAAGCCACCGGCACGCCACCGTTCGTCCCCGACCCCCGCCTCACCAACGAAGACCTCGCCCCGGCCGGCAAACGCAACTGGAAGGTCTTCGACCTCTTCGCCCTGTGGATGTCCGACGTCCACAACCTCGGCAACTACACGTTCGCGGCGGGCCTGCTCGTGCTCGGCATGAACGTGTGGCAGGTCTTCACGTCCCTGCTCGTCGGCTTCGTACTCATCTACGTCGGCATGAACTGGATGGGCGGCATCGGGCAGCGCCACGGCGTCCCCTTCCCCGTCGTCAGCCGCATCAGCTTCGGCGTCTGGGGCGCCAACATCCCGGCCCTGATCAGGGCGATCATCGCCATCATGTGGTACGGCATCCAGACCTACCTCGCCTCCGTCGCCGTCAACGTGATGCTGCTGGCCGCCTGGCCGGGACTGGAGTCCTGGACGCACAGCTCGTTCCTGGGCCTGGACGCGCTCGGCTGGGTGTCCTTCGTGGCGTTGTGGCTGATCCAGGCACTGATCATCAGCCGGGGCATGGAGTCGGTCCGGAAGTTCCAGGACTTCTGCGGCCCCGCGATCTGGCTGGTGATGATCGCGCTCGCCGTGTGGATCCTCGCGAAGGCCGGCTGGACCATCTCGCTGACCTCGACCCCGCACCCGGTCTCCGTGGGCGAGCAGTGGCGGCAGTGGTTCGGCGCGATCGGCCTGATCCTCGCCACGTACGGCACGCTGATGCTCAACTTCTGCGACTTCTCGCGCTTCGCGCCGGACTATCGGACCGTCAAACGCGGCAACTTCTGGGGCTTGCCGATCAACTCCACCGCCTTCGTGGTCGTGTCGGTCATCGTCACCGCCGGGTCCCTGGAGGTCTTCGGCGAGGCCATCACCGACCCGGCGGAGCTGGTGGCCAAGGTGGGCAACACCTGGGTCCTGGTGCTGGCCGCGCTGACGTTCGCCATCGCCACGATGGGCGTCAACATCGTCGCCAACTTCGTATCACCGGCGTACGACCTCGCCAACATCTGGCCGCAGAAGATCACCTTCAAGGTCGGCGGCATGATCAGCACGGTGGCGGCGCTGATGGTGACGCCGTGGAACCTCTTCTCGAACCCGACGGTGGTGAACTACTTCCTGGGCGGCCTCGGCGCCTTCCTGGGCCCGCTGTTCGGCGTGATCATGGTCGACTACTACTGGGTCAAGCGCGGCCGGGTCGACGTCGACCAGCTCTTCAACGCCGAGCCGGGATCGCCGTACTACTACCGCAAGGGCGTCAACCCCAAGGCGCTCTGGGCCTTCCTGCCCGCGGCCGCGATCGCGGCGGTGCTGGCGCTGGTGAAGACGTTCAGCGACGTGGCACCGTACTCGTGGTTCATCGGTACGGCGGTGGCGGCCGGGCTGTACGTGCTGCACTGCCGGCGCGAGCGTGCCGTGGTGGAGGGCTGAGCGGACGTGCGCATCGTCGTCACCAACTGCAACACCACGCGGGAGATGACCGAGGAGATCGTACGAGGTGCCCGGGCCACCGCAGGCCCGGGCACCACCGTGACCGGGCTGACCCCGGCGTGGGGGCCCGAGTCGGCTGAGGGCTGGCTGGACAGCTATCTGTCGGCGGCGGCGGTGCTGGACGCGCTGCGGACGTACGAGGGGCCGCCGTACGACGCGGTCGTCATGGCCGGTTTCGGGGAGCACGGGCGTGAGGGCGTCCGCGAGCTCGTGGACGTGCCGGTCGTCGACATCACGGAGGCGGCCGCGCATGTGGCGTGCCTGATCGGGCGGCGGTACGGCGTGGTCACGACGCTGGAACGGTCGTGCGGGCAGATCGAGGACAGCCTGGAGCTGGCGGGGGTGGGCCGGAACTGTGTCGCCGTGATCGGTACGGGCCTGGGGGTCCTGGAACTCGAAGACGGCGAACGCACCGAGGCGGCCTTCCTGGCCGCGGGGGAGCGGGCGCGTGAGGCGGGGGCCGAGGTGCTGGTGCTGGGGTGCGCCGGGATGACCGGGTTGCAGCGGCGGGTGGGGGAGAAGCTGGGGCTTCCGGTCGTCGACGGGGTGGGGGCGGCGGTGAAGCTGGCGGAGTCGTTGGTGGGCTTGGGGCTGACGACGAGTCGGGTGGGGACCTATGCGCGGCCGTTGGCCAAGCGGCGGGTGTGGCGGAGGCCGGGGGCGTCTGCCGTCGACTGAGCCGCGTCGCGCTCCCCAAGCTACTCGGGGACGACGGCCGTGGCCGTGATCTCCACCAACTGCCCCGTGTACCCGAGGCAGGCCACCCCGAGGAGGGTCGACGAGTGCGGACCCGCACTCAGTCCGGACGCCTCGACGACCTCCCATACGGCGGACAGTACGGCGGGCTCGCTGCTCACGACGTACACCTCGCTCGACAGGACGTGCGCCAAGTCGCTGCCCACGGCACGCAGTTGCTCGTCCAGATTGGCGATCACCTGCTGGGCCTGCCGTACGGGATCTCCCTCGCCGACGAGCTTGCCGTCGGCGTCGAGAGGGACGGCACCGGCGAGGAAGGCGAGCTTGGTGCCGGCTTCGACGACCGAGGCGTGGGAGTAGGTGGGGGGAGGGAAGAGGGAGGGGACGGTGACGCGACGGATCACGGGGCTCGCTCCTGAACTCGACGGCGGGTGCGCGGGGAGGGGCACGGGCACGCGCACATCAGTCGTACCGGCACACGCGCGTACGGCGGCCAACCCGCCGATCATCCGCGCCCGCGCGGGCACACGCATCCGAATTTCCCGGCGCCCAAATCACTACGTCCGAGAGCCCCCGCACGGCTCGCGAACGCAATTGCATGGAGCCACGTCGCACACCTACGTACGCTGCGCGCATGCCCACCCCCGACGACACCACGTTCCTCGACACCATCGCCGACCGCCTGGCCGGCCTCCCCACCGTCCAGGCCGTGGCCCTCGGCGGCTCCCGTGCCCAGGGCACCCACCGACCCGACAGCGACTGGGACCTGGCCATCTACTACCGCGGCCCCTTCGACCCGGCCGACCTGCGCGCCCTCGGCTGGGAGGGCGAGGTGTCGGAGGTCGGCGGCTGGGGCGGCGGCGTCTTCAACGGGGGCGCGTGGCTGACGATCGACGGGCGGCGCGTCGACGTCCACTACCGTGACCTCGACGTCGTGGAGCGGGAGTTGGCGGAGGCGGAGGAGGGGCGGTTCCGGGTGGAGCCCCTGCTGTTCCATCTCGCGGGGATTCCCAGCTACCTGGTCGTCGCAGAGCTGGCGATCAACAAGGTGCTGCGGGGTGAGCTGCCGCGGCCGGCGTCGTACCCGAGGAGACTGCGCCGCACGGCGAGCCGACGCTGGCACGGCACCGCCGCCGCCACCCTCGCCTACGCCAAGGCCAACCACGCCCCGACGGGCCGCCTCACGGAGGTCGCCGGCGCCATCGCAACGGCAGCCATGCAGGCCGGGCATGCCGTGCTGGCGGCGCGGGGGGAGTGGGTGACCAATGAGAAGGGGCTGTTGGAGCGGGCGGGGTTGCGAACCGTGGACGGCGTGATCGGTGGTCTGGGAATCCGCGGCGATCAGCTGAGTCAGGCGGTCACCGAGGCTGAGCAGCTGTTCGCGCAGGCGGTGGAGGCGGCGACGGCGACTTGAGCGTGTCACGCCGGCGTGTGAATCAGGGCGACTCCAAGTGGCTGGATCTTGTCCACCTTGGGCGGCGGGCGCGTGCTGGGGCTCGGGCGGCTGATCGTTGAGGTCGCCGTGCGGCGCGGCGCTGAGTCATTGAAGACGGTCATCCCCATCACGCCGGCGCTGCCCGCATCTCTCCGATTCCTGGGCATTCATACGCCGCTTTTCGGTCGCTCTTGGTGCTTTCCGCGGCATGTACAGTCCGGCTTCCGCCAGAGGGCGACGTAAGACGTGCGTGGGTGCGCCATGAGCAGGGGGAGAGACACATGAAGAAGGCTCTGCTGACCGCTGGGCTCGTCGGGGTGCTGGTCACGGGTACGGCCGTGCCGGGTATGGCGATTTCCGACACCGGGTCGGCGCCGTTGCCGGGGACAGGCGCTAGGGTCGTGGCGAACGCCTGGCACTGCAACGTCTACGCCGACAAGTGCTCCTTCAAGACGTCCACCAAGACCACCAAGGACGGCGCGAAGTACAAGGTCAGCAAGATCACCAATGTGGCGACCGTGAAGGCCAACGGGTGGCAGGCCACTCTCTCCCTGAGCCCGAGCGGCACGCAGGTCAGTGAGAACACCCGCCAGGTCAGCTGGACCAACAAGAACACCTGGATCGCCGACATCAGCGGCATCGCAGATCCGGGCGGCTCCATGAACACGAGCATCACCACCTGCTCCGACGGCGGTGCCTTCAAGTCCGGCGTCAAGGCGTTCGCTTCTGCCTGCGCCAACGACTGACCGGCGACCTGCCGTGAAGAACAGCCTTCTCCACCGGCACACGCGTCATCGAAACCGTGTGCTCGCCGCCGTCGCGGTGGCGATCGCCGCGGCGCTGGGCGCCTCCTTGTACGGCGGTGGAGCGGTCGAGCGGCCCGGCCCGCCCGGTGGCGGCCTCGCCGAGCAGCTCGACGCCCTGCGCGGTGCCAATGATCTGGTACGTGCCTCCCGCGCCGATGTCGGACGGGAACCCGCGCTGTATCCGACCGCGTTCGGGCGGCTGGAGGCCGCGCTCACCGAGGACCGACGTACCGGCGAGACGGTACCCGCGGTCAGCCCCGCCGCCCTGGCGGATCTCGCCCGCACCGACGCCCTGGACACCCCTGCCTGGCGAGCCCACTACGTGTGTCTGTCGCTGTCCGGCTCCAAGGGCGCGAAGCCGACCGACGCGGCAACCGTCCTGGAACGGGCCGGGATTCGGGAACAGGCCGAAAGCGAAGCGCTGGCCTATCTGCGCGCTCCGGACCGTGGGGACGACGGTCTGACCTCGCTCGCCACCCGTGCCGCCTTTCTGACCACCTTGACGTGCCTGGATCGCGAGAGCGAGGTGTCGCGCGCCACCCTGGACCGACTCGCGGCGGACACCGCTCGTGCCGATCAGCCCGTACCGGTGCTCTACGCCGTCGAGGCTCTGCGCGTGGCGGGCGTACGAGCCCACACCACCCGGGCTGTTCGTGGCGCCGACGTGCTGCTGGAGGGTGGCTGCGCCGGCCTCGACCCCATCCAGCGAGCCGCACTGGCCCTGCTGCGTCAACGGCTGCCGCAAGCGACACGTGACTGCCTCCGACCCGCACTGCACGACTCCGACCCTCAGACGCGATGGCTGGTCCGGCGCGCGCTCGCCCTCGGTGCGTCCGACTCCTCCCCGGCGCTTCCCGCTCCGGTGAGCGGCATTCGGTCCGACGGTCTGGTCGCCAAGTCCCCGGCACAGCTGGGCACGCTCACCGCCACCTACAACGCCGCGCGGGCCCTGACCGCACGCGCCCAGCAGGAGCAGGCGCCGGGATGGTTGAAGAAGCGGCTGAGGCAGATGGGGGCGGACCGTCACCTCGATCCGTCCGACCGCGTTCTGCTGGCCATGACCTGCCATCGACTGGCCCTGGCCTGTGGGCCGCAGGCCGAGAAGGGGGTCGAGGAGGCGGCCGCGCTGAAGGTGCCGCCACGCCTGACGGCAGAGAACGAGCGTGGCTGGTACGGCGCCATGGCAGCGAGGGCCGAGTTCGGGCTGGGCTGTCGGCACACGTCCGTCGACTTGTCCGCCGACGAGCGCTCCACCCTGTCCTCCCGCTCGCTGCGCAGGGTGGTCGTACTCGCCGACGCCGGTTGTGCGGCCCAGGCGGCACGGCTCACGGAGGGGACCGATCTGGTGGCACGGGCTCGGCAAGCCCTGGCTGCCGGGGATCTGGTGACCGCCTCCGATGCGGTGCAGGCGGCCCTCGTCTCCGACCAGAGCATTCCGCAGGCCTTCTGGAGCGAGCTCCCCGGCCTGCTGAAGCGGTATCGGGACGCGAGGTTTCCCGAGCTGTACGCCCCTTCACCGGGCGGTGCCGCTTCAGCGGACGCGACCAGAGCCGCGTACTACCTCCTCGCCTGAACCCGCCCGCCCCTCCATGCCCGGAAGGTCACCCCGTCGTATGAACACCGCCTCTCCACCCGCTGTCGTTGCCGAAGGCCTGGGCTTCCACTACGCGTCCGGGGGTGGGCTGACCCGTGCGGACCTCACCCTCGATGCAGGAACGATGACGGCCGTCGAGGGCCCCTCGGGCTCGGGCAAGAGCACCCTGCTCGCCCTCCTCGGTCTGATCCTCTCGCCGGCCGCGGGCTCCCTGAGCATCGCCGGCACGGACACCGGTTCGCTGTCCTCGGCGGACCGGGATCTCCTGCGCCGGCGTTCGATCGGCATCGTCCTGCAGGACCTCGGGCTGCTGACGTTCCTCAACGCCTGGGAGAACGTCGCCGCCGCCTTCGGTCCCCGCCTCGCCCGGCACCGCACCGCGGCCCACGACCTGCTCGCCGACCTCGGCATGGAGCCACTCGCCGAATCCCCGGTCAGCGAACTCTCCGGTGGCCAGCGGCAACGTATCGCCGTCGCCCGCGCGGCCGTGAAGGAACCGGTGCTCGTCCTGGCCGACGAGCCGACCTCGGGGCTCGACCCCGACACCGCGAAGTCCGTGATGGATGCCCTGAGTTCATGCGCCCGGCGGGGCGCGGCCGTGCTGCTCGTCACGCACGATTCGGCGGTCGCCGAGCGCTGCGATCAGCGCCATGTCCTCGATGCCGGAGTTCTGTCGGCAGCCAGTAAGGAGCTGGGATGAGTCACTGGAGCCTCCACACCTGGAAACGCGACGGGCGTTCCCTGCGTCGGGCCGTGCCCGCCCTTGCCGTTCTCGCCGCGTTGCTCACCACGTCCGCCGGGGTGGCGGCCGGGGCTGCCGGTGCTGTGGAGCGGGATGTGCTGGGGTCGGGTGGGCTCACTCAGGTCGAGCTGTCCGCGTTCGAGGGGGATGCGTCGGTGCGGTCGCTCACCGCCTCGGCGCTGCGGGACGCCGGGAGTGTGCCCGGTGTTCGGCAGGTCGTCGGTGACTACTCCTCCGTGCTGTATGCCGAAGAGCACGGGACGTACGACCTGACCAGCCACACCCTCACCCCGGGCGACGATCTTCCCGTCCGCGAAGGTGCCATCCCGGCGGAGCTGGGGCCGAAGGACGTCGTTCTGCCCGCCACCGCGCAGGGGACCGACTTCGCGCCACTGCTGGGCCGGACCGTCTCCTTCGGGTACACCCAGGCGTCCGGGGCCGCCTCCGGTACCACCGACGTCATTGAGTTGAGGATCGTCGCCCTGTACGACCCGAGCTGGCAGGCCGACGGGCCCGGCGTCGCCTATCTCGCCGAGGACACCGCCGCGTTCCTGGCCGCGGCACGCGCGGGCGTGGACGCGGAGGCGTACCGGGAGAAGGAGGGCGCGCAGTCCGCTGTCGTGGTCGTCGAGCATCAGAGGCAGGTGGCCGCTGTCACCCAGGCGCTGCAGGACGACGGCTTCTCGGCGTCCGCGGTGTCCGACCGGGTGCGCAATCTGCCGGGACTGTTCGGCGTGGCGGATCTCGCGATGCGGGTCGGGGTCCTGCTCCTGGCCGTGGGCGCGCTGGGGCTCGGTGCCGTCCGGGCCTCCGACAGCGCGCGGGCGCGACTCGGACAGTTCGCCGTCCTGCGGATCCTCGGTACCGGCCAGCCCGAACTGCGGCGGATCCTGCTCGGTGAAGCCCTGCTGTCCGGAGGGGTGGCGGGGCTGGTCGGGGCCGTTGCCGGGACCGGGCTCTCCGTCGCGCTGGTCGGGCCGCTGAGCGACGTGCTCGGTCTGCCCATCACGGTCGCGGACGCCCTGCCGGGGCCCGCCTGGGCCGCCGCGGCACTTGTGCTACCCGCCGCCGGTCTGGCCGCCGGCACTCTCCTCGGCAGCCGTGAGGTTCTCCGGCGGGATCCGTACCTCACGGCG
The DNA here is from genome assembly GCF_015712165.1 of Streptomyces spinoverrucosus. Classification (NCBI taxonomy): domain Bacteria; kingdom Bacillati; phylum Actinomycetota; class Actinomycetes; order Kitasatosporales; family Streptomycetaceae; genus Streptomyces; species Streptomyces spinoverrucosus. Next base: position 6,824,013 of record NZ_JADPZX010000001.1, read on the forward strand.
CGAGCGCACACCTGACGGGAGACCCCCGCACCGATTGCGTTCATAAAGAACGTGGTCCATCCAGACATCGTCACATCGCGGTAATACGAGCGTTCCACGCCCTCCAAGAACGCGATCTACGGTTGACAGCACAACCCACCGCCCGGCCACCGTCGCCCGAAGGCACCAACCCAGCCCTCGCATCGACAGGAGCCCCGTGTACCGCCGCGTCACCCGCGCCCTCCCACCCTGGCTCGCCCACGCCCTCCGCGCCCAACGCGGCCCCGTGCCGTGGAGCGCGGTCACCCGAGGGGCGCTGGCCGCGGGGCCGCTGCTCCTCGTCGCCGTGCTCGTGGGTCACCCCTCCGTCGGTGTCGTCGCCGCCATCGCCGCCATGCTCGCCGGGATCAACGACCGGCCCGGCAGCCGGCGGGCAGCCGTACGGCGGCTCGGGGCGCCCGCGCTCGCGGGCGCGGTGGGGCTGCTCGTCGGCACGTACGCCGGGCAGCACGCGGGTGTCGTCGTGCAGACGCTGCTCCTCACCGGGCTCGGGCTCGTCGCCGGAAGCGTCAGCGCTGTCGGGCCCGTCGCCTCCGCGGCCGGTACGCAGTTGCTGGTCGCGTGCGCGGTCGGCGCCGGGATGCCGTTGCCCGAGCCGGGGTGGCTGCGGGCGCTCGCCTTCCTTGCGGGGGCCGGGTGGCTGCTCGCGCTGCGGTTGCTCCTTCCCACGCCCGGCGCCCTCGCCGGTGACTACCGGTTCGACGGGGAGCGGGAAGCCGTCGCCGACGTGTACGACGCCATCGGCGACCTGCTCGACGCCGTCGGCACCGAGCACGCCACCACCCGGCGTGCCGCCCTCACCGCCGCCCTCGATCACGCACAGGACGCCCTCACCGGCCCCCGGCTACGGCGGTACGCCTCCTCGGCCGCCGAACGGCGGTTGCACGCGCAGTACGCCGCCGCGCTGCCCCTCGCCGAAGCCGCCACCGCCCTCGCCTGGGCGGGCGAGAGCCTCAGCGGTCGGGCCTCCGAACGGGCCTCCGCCGGGCCCCGTCGGCTGGCCGCCGCCGTTCGCGGGAACGCGCACACCGGGCCGCTCCCCGCGCCCGCCCGGTCGATGCCCGCCCTGCGCGCCCTCGACGACGCCCTGCTGCACGCCGCCGAGGTCTTCGACCAGGGTGACGGCGGCGACCTGCACACCCGGCGGCGTACGGCCCGGGGCCTGCTGCGGGCCGTCGTCGGCGTCGGTGGCCGGGAGTACGGGCTGCGCGTCGCCCTCTGCTTCGGCGCCGGCGTCGCCATCGCCCAGGCGCTGCGACACGCCCAGTGGTACGGGCCGCACGACCACTGGTACTGGCTCCCCGCCACCGTCGTCTTCCTCGTCAAGCCAGATCTGGGACCACTCGTCTCCCGTGTCCTGTGCCGTGCCGCCGGTACCGTGCTCGGCGCCCTCGTCTTCGCCGGGTTCGCGGCACTGCTGCCCCGGCCCGAGGGGCTCGTCGCGCTCGTCGCCGTCAGCGGTGCTCTCATTCCCGTCGCCACGCGGCACTTCGCCGCCCAGACCGCCGTCGTGACCGTGCTCGTCCTCGCCCTGGTGATGGTCGGCGGCGAACCGCAGGCCTCCGTGAGCCGGATCGGGGAGACCCTGCTGGCCTGCGCGATCGTCCTGGTCGTCGGGCATCTGCCGATGCCGGGGCAGCGGGGCGGGGGCGTGCGGGCACGGCTCGGCGCGGCCGGGAGCGCGGCCCAGGCCTATCTCGCCCATGTGATGAGCGAGTCCGACGACCGCGCCGCCCGCTGGACCCTGCGCCGCGAGGCCTACCGCACGCTCGCCGAGGCGCGAGGTGCCATCGCCCTCGCGGCCGCCGAACTGCCCGCGCTCGCCCGGCACACGGAGGGCGCCGACGAGGTCGCCGGCACCCTCGAACGGCTCGTCGACACGACCACCGCGTGCGCCGTCCACCTCGACGACGCCGGCCGGCTCACGCCGCGCCACACCGAGCGACTCGCCGAGCTCCTCGACGAACTGGAGTCGGGACGCCGCCGCCTCGGCCTGCGCGAGCCGGAGCTGCCCGTCGCCGGCTGACGTGGCTCCCCTGCGAGGAGGCCGTCAGCTCCCCACCCGCACCCACACCGGCGCGTGATCCGACCCCGCCGCGCCCCGCCGTTCCGCCGGATCCGGCCCCACCGACGGCAACTGAGGCGCACCGGTCCCCGGCAGTCCCGTCCCCGCCGCCGTCACCCGGCGGACCACCCGGTGGCTGCACAGTATGTGGTCGATCAGTTCGCGCCGCCCGGAGTTCACCCGCGAGAACCTCTGCTCGGCGGGTATCAGCGGCGCCACGTTCCACAGCCGGGCCGCGTCGCCCTTGTCGGTCGCCCGGAAGCCGGGCGTGCCGATCTCCGAACCGGGCGGGCCGAGCAGGATCTGGGTGGTCGCCGCCTGGGCCTCGTCGTTCAGGTCGCCCAGCACCACCACGTCCCGCGCCCGCCCGTCGCCCGCCAGCAGTTTGTCGGCCAGCGCCCGCAGCGCCGTCGCCTCGGCGGCCCGCCGGTAGAGGGCGTAGGCGCCGTAGCGTGCGCGTTCGCCCTCGTCACGGGGGTGGAAACGGCCCTCCGGGTACGACAGCAGCTTCGACTTGAGGTGCGCGACGGCCACCGACAGCTCACCGGCCCGCACCGCCAGCAGGCCCCGGCCCGCCTCTGCCACGGCCGGTCCCGAGTCGTCCGCCTGCACCGGCCGCAACGGCGCCGGGAACGTTGTCGTGTCCGACAGCACCACCAGCGGCGTACGACTGAGGAAGCCGACCCGGATGCCCCGGCTGTCGGCGTGCTCGGACAGGCAGATGTGCCAGTTGCCGGCCAGCATCCCGGCCAGGTCGGCCAGCGCGTCCGGGTCCCCGACCTCCTGTACGCCGAGCAGGGCCGGGTCGAGTTCCGCGATGACGTCGGCGAGGGCGGCGAGCTTGGTCTCGTAGGCGGCCTTGTCCTTGGGGCCGAACGGCCCGCCGGGCCGGTACAGGTTCTCCAGGTTCCAGGTGCCGAGCAGCATGCCGGGCTCCCTTCAGAGGCTGGACGGCGGTGTGTGGTGAGGCCAGCGTGCCCGTGCGCGCGGTTCCTGGACAGACCCGTGACAGGATGCGCCGTTCACTTCACGCGCCCCGGCGACCGCGTCGTACGTTGGCCTGATGACGCCTTCTCCCGCGGAAGCTCCCGCCGACCTCGTCATCACCGGATGCGCCGTCCTCGTGCACGACGATCAGGAGCGGATCCGGTTCGAGGAGAACGCCGCGGTCGTCGTACGAAGTGGAGTCGTCGAGTCCGTCACCACCGCCGATGCCGTACGGCACCTGCCCGCCGTCGAGCGCATCGACGCCGTCGGCCAGGTCGCCCTCCCGGGACTCGTCAACTGTCACACCCACGCGCCCATGGTCGCCCTGCGCGGCCTCGCCGAGGACCTGCCGACCGAGGCGTGGTTCAACGACGTCGTCTGGCCCGTCGAGTCCAACCTGACCGAGCGGGACGTGGAGTTGGGCGCGCGGCTCGCCTGCGCCGAGATGATCCGGGGCGGCGTCACCTGCTTCGCCGACCACTACTTCACGATGGACGCGGTCGCCGCCGTCGTCGAGGAGTGCGGGATGCGCGCCCATCTGGGCGAGGCCTTCTTCTCCTCGCAGGGGGCTCAAGGGCGGGAGCGGAGTCTCGACTTCGCGCTACGGAACCGGGGGCGCGCCGACGGCCGTATCACCACCGCCCTCGCCCCGCACGCCCCCTACACCGTCGACGACGCCGACCTCACCGCCACCGCCGACCTCGCCCGCGCTCACGGCCTCCCGGTGCACCTCCACGCCGCCGAGAACCGCGACCAGACCGACACCAGCCTCGCCCGCCACGGCATCACCCCCATCGAGGTCCTGGAACGCACAGGGCTCCTCGACACCGACCTGCTCATCGCGCACGGCACCGGCATCGTCGACCGTGACCTGCCCCTGCTGGAACGCGCGGGCGGACGTGTCGCCGTCGCCACCGCACCGCGCGGCTATCTGAAGTTCGGCTGGCCCACCACCACACCCGTCCGCGCCCTGCGCGCCATCGGCGTCCCCGTCGGACTCGCCACCGACGGCGCCGCCTCCAACAACTCCCTCGACGTCTGGGAGTCGATGGCGCTCACCGCCCTCATCCAGAAGTCGACCGAGGGCGATCCACGCTGGCTGACCGCACGTCAGGCCCTGCACCACGCCACATTGCAGAGCGCCCGCGCGGTCGCACTGGGCGACGCCATCGGCGCCCTCGCGCCGGGCCGGCGCGCCGACATCGTCCTCGTCGACCTCACCGGCCCGCACACCCAGCCCGTGCACGACCTCGCCGCGACGCTCGTGCACAGCGCCCGCTCCTCGGACGTACGCACGACCATCGTCGACGGGCGGATCCTGATGCGCGACCGCGAGCTGCTGACGCTGGACGTGAGCGCGGTCGTACGGGAGTTGGGTGAGCGCATGCCCGCGCTGCTGGACCGGAGCCATGGGCGGCGTATCCAGGAGTACGACACCTGAGACTTCGCCCGCCGCGAAGAATCTTCTGCCGCGCCAAAAAATCTTCGGGGAACCGCGATGAGTTCCACCCCGTCCAACGGTCACCATCCGCAACGGGACCGTTGCACAGGAGGGGCCATGTCGCTTCCGGAGATCGCCTCGCGCGAGGAGTGGCGCAGGGCGCGTCAGGAACTGCTGGTCAAGGAGAAGGCCGCCACACGCGCGCGGGACGCGCTCAACGCCGAGCGGCGGCGGCTGCCGATGGTGGAGATCAACACTGAATACGTGTTCGAGGGTGGCGACGGCAAGGCCACTCTGCTCGACCTCTTCGAGGGCCGGCGCCAGCTCGTCGTCTACCACTTCATGTTCGCGCCCGAGTGGGACGCCGGCTGCCGCAGCTGCTCGGCGTTCCTCGACCAGGTCGGGCATCTGGCGCATCTGCACGCGCGCGGGACGACGTTCGCGGCCGTCTCCAGGGCGCCGTACACGCGGATCCTGCCGTTCAAGGCGCGGATGGGCTGGACGCTGCCCTGGTACTCGTCGTACGACGACGACTTCAACCACGACTTCGCGGCCACCCTGGAGCACGACGGGCAACTCGTCGACCGCCCCGGCGTCAGCTGTTTCCTGCGGGACCGGGACCGGGCGTTCCACACCTACTCGACGTACGAGCGCGGGCTGGACGGGCTCGGCTCGACCACCAGCTTCCTGGACCTCACCGCGCTGGGCCGACAGGAGGAGTGGGAGGAACCCAAGGGGCGCGCGTCGGCGTTCGGGGCGCCCGCGGGAAGTGAGCGGATCCGTTATCACGACGAGTACGAGGAGTGAAGCGGAGGGTAACGGTAAACGTGCAGATGGGGAGAGCCTCCTCACCTTTGACGGTGAACGAGTGTCAACTACGTCTCAGTAGTGTCACTTGGCGAGGCGATTTCCCTTCGGAAGGCGTTAACTCCTACAAGTACGACGCTTTCTGGAGGTGCAGGATGGTGAACGGGCGAATGGTGCTCGAACGCTTTCCCGCGGGCGGGCCGCGCGGGTCGTGGCCCGCGGAGGAGTTCGCGCGGGCGCGTCGGTCGGAGGGCCTGCCCGCCGAGGTCGTGATGGACCTCGCGACGGACACGTTCCTGGTGATCGTCCGGGGTGGCGACGGCACGGAGTGAGTGACAAGGATCAGCTCACTTCGGGCGCGGGCGCCGGCATCGCGAACTGTTCCGCCTGCAGCCCGTACAGCTCGGCGTAGACGCCGCCCTTGGCGAGCAGTTCCTCCGGGGTTCCCGATTCCACGAGCCGGCCCTCGTCCAGGACGTGCACCAGGTCCGCATGGCGTACGGACGCCAGCCGATGGGTGATGAGCACGACCGTCTGGCCGGTCCCGGCCAGCGCGCGGATCTTGTCGAACACCTCCAGCTCGGCCCGGGCGTCCAGCGCGGCCGTCGGCTCGTCCACGATCAGGATGCCGCCCCGCCGGTACGCCGCCCGGGCGATGCCCAGCCGCTGCCACTGCCCGCCGGACAGCTCGTGCCCGCCGCTGAAATGGCGGGCCAGCAGCGTGTCCAGACCGCGCGGCAGATCCGCGACCACGTCCTCGGCCCCCGCCTCGACAATCGCCGCCGCCAGCCGCTCCTCGGCCACCGGCACCGAGGGACGGCCCACAGCGATGTTCACCCGCGCCGTGAACGGCCACCGCTTGAAGTCCTGCGCCACCATCGCGATCCGCTCGGCCAGCAGGCGCCGGTCCGCGGTCGCCGCGTCGACGCCGTCCCACAGGATCCGGCCCCGGTCCGGTGTGTACAGCCCGGCCAGCAGCTTGACCAGGGTGGTCTTGCCCGAGCCGTTCTCGCCGACCAGCGCGACGATCCGGCCGAGCGGCAGCGTCAGGGAGACGTCGTCGAGCGCGGGGCGGGTGGCGTCACCCGGGTAGCTGAACGTGACGTTCTCGAAGCGGATCTCACGCGCGTTCTCGGGCAGCACCACGCCGCCGACCGGAATCGCACGGTCGGCGGCCTCGACGTACAGACGCTCCAGGTCGCCCACGAAGAGGGCCTCCTCGTGCAGCTGGTTGATCTCCAGCACGAGCGACTCCAGACTCGCCGAGCCGGTCCGGATCGCGATCACGGCCGTGCCCGCCACCGCCAGCGACATCGCCCCGGAGAGCAGCAGACCGCCCAGCGTGGCGTACGTCGACACGGTCGCGAGGCCCGTCCAGGCCGCCGCGATCAGGCCGGTACGGGCCGCTAGCCGTGCCAGCCGGGCCTGCTCCGCCTCCGCCGCCTCCGACATCGCGCGGAAGTGCCGCAGCAGGAACGGGCCCACGCCGTGCAGGCGGATCTCCGGCGCCGCCTCCGGTTCCGTCAGCAGACTGCTGATGAGGTGTCCCGCGCGCGCGTGCTGCACCCAGGTGTGGAACGACTCGTAGCGCCGCCGCGCGTTCGTGAGCGCGCTCCACGCGCTGGGCAGCGTCATCGTCACCAGCAGCGGGAGCAGCAGCGGATGCAGCACGGTGAGTACGCCGGCTGCCGCGACCAGCGAGATCAGCGCGTTCACCACGCGCGTGCCGTACATGATCATCCGGCGTGCCGAGGCGGCGCCGTACTGCGCGGTGTCCAGCAGCTTGTGGAAGGCGTGGTCCTCGATGGCCGCGAGCTCGACGGCCGCGGCCCGCTCCAGGTACTGCTCGGTCGCGACGCGCTCCACCTTCGGCTCCAGCCGCCCGGTGGCGTACGTCGACGCGGCCCGCAGCAGCGCGCCGAGCAGCAGGACGACGGCGATGGCGACCAGCGCGGGGACGGCGCCGCGCAGCCGGTCCTCGATCGGGCCGGTGCCCATCAGTCGGCTGAGCACGCTGTTGACCGCGAACAGGCTCACCGCCTGCGCCATGCCCCGGCCCACCTCGGCCGCCAGCACCGTCCGTGTGGCACCGCGGTCGGCCTGGCGGGCCAGCCGGAGGCTGGAGGCGAGCAGGGCGGGCATCCGCGTGATCATGGCCCGGAAGGAGAGCTCCAGGAAGGCTTCCGAGTGCTGGTTCCAGCCCATGTCGTAGCGCAGGGGGCCACCGAAGAGCAGCCGCTCCGACTCGGACACCTCCGGCTTGTCCGTGCCGCCTTTCGTCCCCACCGTCTGCCTCCCCCGAACCCGCACGAACGGCCACTATCGCGGCACGGTCGGCGACTGGGCAGGGCGCGGGGTGGGGGTGGGGGCGCACGCCGGGGTGTGCGGGGGCGCGGGCCTTGGGGTGGGGGCGCGTGGGGGGTGGGTTGCGCTGGGCGGTGTGCTCTTGCGGGGGAGGGGGCGCTGGTTGGGCGCGGTCCTGTGGGGGGCTTGCGGTGGTCGGGTGGGTCTCTGTGGCGGGGGTTGTGCCGGGTGGTGCGTGCCTGTGAGGGGCTTGCGTGGTTCGGGTGCGCTTCTGTGGCGGGGGTTGTGCCGGGTGGTGCGTCCCCTGCGGGAGGCTCGCGGTGGTCGGGTGCGCCTGTGCGGAGGGGCTTGCGCTAGGTGGTGCGTGCCCTGCGGGAGGCTCGCGGTGGTCGGGTGCGCCTGTGCGGAGGGGCTTGCGCTAGGTGGTGCGTCCCCTGCGGGGGGCTTGCGTGGTCGGGTGCGCCTCCGCGGAGCGCTACGCGGTGACCGTTCGTGACCAGCTCGGCGTCGTGCCCATGATGCGGCACAGGGCCAGGTAGAGGGGGATCGGTGGGGTGTAGGGGAGTGTGCCGTCGGGGCGGTGGATGAGGCGGGGGGCCTCGGGGACGACCGCGCCGGTGGCGTAGCGGGCGGGGGCGGGCCACTCCAGGGCGTAGTCCGAGTCGGACGGGACCAGCCACCACCAGTGCGCGTCGTCGGCGTACACGCACCCCACGCGCGGGAGGCGGGGCAGGACGAGTGGGCCGAAGCGAGCGGGTACCTGCACCGCGTCGCAGCCCAGCGGGGCCGTCATGCCGTCGGGTACGGACAGCCGCAGAGACGGTGCGTCCGCCCCGCGCAGCCCGCGGCTCAGGCGGACGAGCGTGTCCAGGGCGAGTACCTGTCCGCCGCCGGAGGCAGCCGTCACACCCATTCGGTCCCCGTTTCACCGCGCGCCGGCCGGCACACGCGCGCGTGCGCCTCGTCGTCCTCGCCCGAGCCGCCGGACGGACCCGGCTTGGGGCGGGCGCCCCAGCCGAGGTCGCCCCGGGGCGCGTCGGCCTGGCGCGGCACCTCGGCCCAGACCAGCAGCCCGGGGCCGTGCTCCTGGGCGCCCCAGGCGTGCGACAACGCGTCGACGAGGAGCAGTCCCCTCCCGTGCTCCTCCTCGGGCCTGCCCGGGGCCGGATGGGGATCACCCGCGGCGCATCCCTGGTCACGCACGGCTATGCGCACCATGTGGTCGCCGTCGTGCAACTCGCAGACGACGACATCGCTCGCGGTGTGCAGGATCGCGTTGGTGACGAGCTCCGACACCACCAGCGCGGCCGTGTCGCAGGTGTCCTCGCACACCGCCCAGCCGGTCAGCCGGGTCCGCGTCAGACGTCTGGCCTGCGCGGGAGAACCCGGGTGTGCGGCCAGCTCGAAGCGGAACCGGCGCTCGGCAGCGGACCCCAAGGGGCCGGCTGCCGCGGCTGCACCGAGGCCGAAACGGCCTGCGGCGGCGTCTGTTCCTAAGGGCGCGGACGGAATCACGCTTGCCACTATCGCCCCGCCGCGAACAACTTGGCAAGTGTCACTCTGAAAATTGCAGAGTGCTGTATGACGCGGTGAAGGGTCGTGGCACACTGCTCGCAACAACATGTGACGCGGCGCCAGTTGAGATCCCCGGAGGTCGGCACCGACCTTCGAATAGGTCTTCGAATGGCGCCGCTGGGCTGTCAGGATTCGTACAGGATTCGTACGGGGTTCATGCGCATCGTGCGGCCGTCAGGGTCTCGATGAGCCGTCAGGACCTCGATGAGTGGAGGTGGAGCGTGAGCGAGCCGCGGTCGGCACCGACGGTCGGCCAGGTCGTTCTCGGTCGGCGCCTGCTCGACCTGCGCGAACGCGCCGGCCTCAAGCGCGAGGAGGCCGCCCGTGTCCTGCGCGTCGCCCCCGCCACCATCCGCCGTATGGAGACGGCCGAGGTCGCCCTCAAGATCCCGTATCTCCAACTGCTCCTGAAGGCCTACGGCGTCCCCGACGACGAGGCCGACGCGTTCGTCCAACTGGCCGAGGAGGCCAACAAACCCGGCTGGTGGCAGCGGTTCCACGACATCCTGCCCGGCTGGTTCTCGATGTACGTCAGCCTGGAGGGTGCCGCCTCCCTCATCCGCAGCTACGAACCCCACTTCGTGCCCGGACTCCTGCAGACCGAGGACTACGCGCGTGGCGTCCTGAAATCGGGCGCCGTCGGCCAGACCCGGCCCGAGGACATCGAGCGACACGTCGCACTGCGTATGCAACGCCAGGAACTGCTCACCCGTCAGGACGCACCCAGGGTGTGGGCCGTGATGGACGAGACCGTGCTGCGCCGCCCGATCGGCGGCCCGGAGGTGATGCGTGCCCAGATCGAAAGACTGCTCGACGCCACGAAGCTGCCCCATGTGACGTTGCAGGTCGTCCCGTTCGCCACGGGGCCGCACCCCGGCACGTACGGGCCCTTCGTGCTGTTCCGATTCGCCGTGCCCGAACTTCCGGACATGGTCTACAGCGAGTACCTGACCGGCGCCGTCTACCTGGACGCGCGCGCCGAGGTGGCCACCCACCTCGAGGTCATGGACCGCATGGCGGCGCAGGCCGCTACGGCACATCGCACGAAGGAGATCCTCGAGGATCTCCGCAAGGAGCTGTGAATGGATCGCATCACGTCCCAGCCCAAGCCGCGGGTCCGCACCGAGCGGATCTACAACGGCATGCCCGCCCGGGAACTGGGCAGCGAGGGCTGGCACAAGCCGTGGAGCGGCGGCAACGGGGGCAACTGCCTGGAGGCGATGAAGCTCGCCGACGGCCGTATCGCCGTCCGGCAGTCCACCGACCCGGACGGGCCGGCGCTGATCTACACCTCCGACGAGATGACGGCGTTCATCGAGGGTGCGAAGGCGGGGGAAGCGGACTTCCTGCTGTCCTGACGCCGGCCCGACGGACTTTGGCTTGTTGGTGCCCTTCTTCTGTCCTTGTTTGCGGCTCAACTTCCCTATCTTGGTACTGACTTGATCACTTATCGCGTCCGACGCCTATGGAGTGCCTCATGACCGAGATCGACACCAGCAAGCCCCATCCCGCACGGATGTACGACTGGTATCTCGGCGGCAAGGACAACTACCCCGTCGACGAGGAGATGGGCCGGCAGATGCTGGCCCTGGACCCGCGCGTGCCGGTGATGGCGCGGGTCAACCGCGCGTTCATGCACCGGGCCACGCGCTGGCTGGCCGGGAACGGCGTACGGCAGTTCCTGGACGTCGGCACGGGCATCCCGACCGAGCCCAACCTGCACCAGATCGCGCAGGCCGTCGCACCGGACGCGCGCGTGGTCTACTGCGACAACGACCCGATCGTGCTGGCCCACGCGGGCGCCCTGCTGCGCGGCACGGCCGAGGGCGTGACCGAGTACCTCCAGGCCGATGTGCGCGAACCGGCCACCATCATCGAGGGGGCCAGGAAGGTCCTGGACCTCAGCCGCCCGGTGGCGCTCTCCCTCGTCGCGCTGCTGCACTTCGTCGACGACGAGGACGGCGCGCACGAGCTGGTCACGGAGCTGTTGTCCGAACTCCCCTCCGGCAGCTACCTGATGATGACCCACGCCACCGCCGACTTCACGCCGGAGGAGTCGGCGGCGGCCACCGAGAAGCTCAGGGCGGCGGGCGTCACGCTGGCGTTGCGGTCCCGGGGCGAGTTCGCCCGCTTCTTCGACGGGCTCGAACTGGTCGAGCCGGGGGTCGTGGTGGTGCCCGAGTGGCGTCCGGAGCTGGGGGAGCCGGTGCCGGGGCAGGACGACGGGGTGATTCCTGGGTACGGGGCCGTGGGGCGGAAGGCGTAAGCGTTTGCGTCGTGTCCTTACGGGGCCTGCGGGGTGCCGGAAGCACTCATTGGGGCGGCAGGATGCCGCACAGCGCCTCCAGTGCCGCCCCGTACGCGTGTTCCGAGGGGGTCGCGTAGCCGACGACCAGGCCGTCACGTGCGGTCATGTCCGTCCGCGGGTGCCGGAACGCGGCGAGACCGTCGAGGGCGACGCCCTGCCAGGCGGCGGCCTTGACCGTGGAGCGCTCGGTGCCGGGCGGCAGCCGCAGCACCGCGTGCAGGCCGGCCGCGACGCCGGTCACCTCGATGTGCGGGGCGTGCTCGGCGAGCGTGGCGACGAGACGGTCCCGGCGGCTGCGGTACCGCTGCCGCATGCGCCGCACATGACGGTCGTACGACCCCTTGGCGATGAAGTCGGCGAGGCTGAGCTGGTCCAGGACGCTCGCCCAGCCCTCCCGCTCGCCCTTGGCCGCGAGGACGCCGTCGACGTACCGCTCCGGCAGGGCCATCCACCCCAGCCGCAGCGCCGGTGACAGGCTCTTGCTGACCGAGCCGATGTGGATCACCCGCTCGGGGTCGAGCCCCTGGACGGCGCCGACGGGTTTGCGGTCGTAGCGGAACTCCCCGTCGTAGTCGTCCTCCAGGATCACGCTCCCACGCGCGCGTGCCCAGTCGATGACGGCGGCGCGGCGCGTGGCGTGCAGCGGGCCGCCGGTCGGGAACTGGTGGGCCGGCGTGAGTAGGACGGCCCGTTCGCGCGCGAGCAGGTCGACGCGGGCGCCGTCCTCGTCCAGGGGCAGCGGGACCGTCCGTACGCCGGTCGCGGTCAGCAACTCGCGGTGGAAGCCCAGTCCGTACGCCTCCACCGCCAGTGGGCCGCGCAGGACGCCGCCGCCGAAGAGCAGCCGCAGGGCGTGCGCGAAACCGGAGCAGATCACGATCCGGCCGGGCTCGGTGCGGACGCCACGCGCGCGTGCCAGGTACTCGGCGAGTGCCTCGCGCAGTTCCCGGCGCCCCGCCGGGTCCCCTGGGCCGAACACCTCGTTGGGCGCCTGCTGGAGCGCCCGCCGGTACGAGGCGAGCCAGGCCGCGCGCGGGAACGCGGACGCGTCCGGGGTGCCCTGCCGGAGGTCGTGTCGTGGGCCACGCGCGCGTGCGGGTGTCTTCTTCGCGACCCGGGTGCTGCCCTTGAGGGGCTCGGCCCGGTCGGCTACGCGGGTGCCCGAGCCCTGACGGGCGGTCAGCCAGCCCTCCGCGACGAGCTCGGCGTAGGCGTCGGCGACCGTGTTGCGGGCGACGCCGAGATCGGCGGCGAGCGAGCGGTACGGGGGCAGGCGGGCGCCCGGGGGGAGGCGGCCGCTGCGTACGGCGTCCCGCAGCGCCCGGATGAGGGCGGCGCGGCGACCACCCGGGCCCGCCAGCTCCAGGTGCAGGTCGGAGCCGATGCGCTGGGCGGAATTGACCCACGTTTCTGCCATGGAAATGCACCCTACAGCCGGTCTTTGCGGGCCGTAGGTTGAGGGCATGACGACGAACGCAACGACGAACGCAACGACGAGCAAGACGACCGACACGACGACCAACAAGGCGACGAACACGATGCACGCGACGCCCGGCGCCCCCGCTGCCGCCATCGCCGCCGCCGAGGCCGAGCGGACCCGGCTCGACTTCGCCAAGTCCGCCCCGAAGGCCTTCCGCGCCCTCATCGGTTTCGACGCGGCGGCCCGCGAGGGCCTCGACCCGGCCCTGGTCGAGCTCATCCAGATCCGCGCCTCGCACCTCAACCACTGCGCGTACTGCCTGCACATGCACACCAACGACGCCCGCAAGGCCGGTGAGAGCGAGGACCGGCTGCACATGGTCGCCGTGTGGCGCGAGGCCCGCCACTTCTTCACCCCCAAGGAGCAGGCCGCCCTGGCCCTCACCGAGGCCCTCACCCTGGTCGCCGACGCCGGCGTCCCCGGCGACGTCTACGCCGAGGCCACGGCCCACTTCGAGGACCGGGAACTGGCCCAGGTCATCGCCCTGATCTGCACGATCAACACGTGGAACCGGGTGGCGCTGTCGACGGGGAAGGTGGCGGGGACGGACGAACGCCGCGGTTGAGCATGCCCGTGGGAGGGGGCGTTCCGGGTGCGGGTGCGGGTGCGGGTGCGGGTGCGGGTGCTGGGTGGCGGGTGCCGGGTGGGGGCGGGCGCCCGGTGCCGGGTGCCGGGTGCCGGGTGCTGGGTGCTGGGTGGCGGGTGTCGGGTAGCGGGTGCGGGGTGCGGGGTGCGGGGTGCGGGGTGCCGGGTGTCGGGTGGCCGGTGTCGGGTGCCGGGTCCCGGGCGGCCGGTGTCGGGCGGCGGATGGCCGGTGTCGGTTGCCCGCCACGGCGAGCAGTCACCGGCGCGGCCCGGCGAGGGCCGAGCCTCCAGGCCCTCCGCCTCCCTGGCCCGCCGGTCGCGGCGCCCCTCACACCACCATCGGCCGGTCGTACGGCCCAATGGGCGCCGGCAGTTCTGAACTCCCTGTCAGATGGCGGTCGACGGCCGCCGCCACCGCCCGCCCCTCCGCGATCGCCCACACGATGAGCGACTGTCCTCGCGCCGCGTCCCCGGCGGCGAACACACCGGGGACGTTCGTCGCGAACCCGGCGTCCCGCGCGACCGTGCCGCGCGGTTCCATCTCCAGCCCCAACTGCTCGATGAGCCCGTCCTCCCGGTCGGGCCCGGAGAAGCCCAGCGCGAGCAGCACGAGGTCGGCGGGCAGCCTGCGCTCGGTGCCGGACACCGGCCGCCGTTGCGCGTCCACCTCGACCAGGTGCAGCCACCGCACATGCCCCTCCTCGTCCCCCGTGAAGCGGAGCGTGGACGCCGCGAACAACCGCGCGTCCGCATCCGCCGCCGGCGCGGTCCGCAGATCGCGCGCCTCCTCGTGCGCCGCCGAGAGCCGGTAGATCTTCGGGTACGTCGGCCAGGGCTCCGCATCCTCGTCCCGTTCGCCCCCCGGCTGCGCGTAGATGTCCAGCTGTGTCACTGACGCCGCACCTTCCCGTACCGCCGTCCCCAGGCAGTCCGCCCCCGTGTCACCGCCCCCGACGATCACGACATGCTTCCCGGCCGCGGACAGCGGCGAGACCTCCAGATCGCCCTCACACACCCGATTGGCCAGCGGCAGATACTCCATCGCCTGCTGCACCCCGGCCAACTCCCGCCCCGGCACGGGAAGTTCACGCCACGCCGTCGCCCCGGTCGCGATCACCACCGCGTCGTACCGCGACCGCAGCTCCGCCGCCCCGACGTCCCGCCCGACCACCGTCGAGGTACGGAACTTGGTCCCCTCGGCCCGCATCTGCTCCAGCCGGCGTTCCAGATGGTGCTTCTCCATCTTGAACTCGGGGATCCCGTACCGCATCAGCCCGCCGAGCCGGTCGTCCTTCTCGTACACGGCGACGGTGTGCCCCGCCCGCGTCAGCTGCTGTGCCGCCGCCAGCCCCGTGGGCCCCGACCCGATCACCGCGACCGTCCGCCCGCTCAGCCGCTCCGGCGGGCTCGGCGGCGTGAAGCCCTCCTCCCAGGCCCGGTCGGCGATCGCGCACTCGACGTTCTTGATGGTGACCGCCGGCTGGTTGATGGCGAGCACGCACCCCGTCTCGCACGGCGCCGGGCACAACCGTCCGGTGAACTCGGGGAAGTTGTTCGTGGCGTGCAACCGGTCGCTCGCCGCCCGCCAGTCGTCCCGGGAGACCAGGTCGTTCCACTCCGGGATGAGATTGCCCAGCGGACAGGCGTGGTGGCAGAACGGCACGCCGCAGTCCATGCAGCGATCCGCCTGCTGGTTGATGATGGGGAGCAGCGCCCCCGGGACATAGACCTCGTTCCAGTCCCGCACCCGCTCCTCGACCGGCCGGCGGGGCCAGTCCTGGCGGGGGGTGGTCATGAAACCCTTGGGATCGGCCATGGCCGGTTTTCCTTGCATAGGGGTACGACGGGCCGTGCGTCATCGGCGGCACCCTTTTGGCCACGATACGTCCCGTCGGCCACCTGTGCAGAGCCCTCCCCGGCGGCTTACGTGAGGGCCAGCACGTACGCCACCACCGCGCCGACCGCGGCGACCGTCCGGACGTGGTTCCACGCCGTCCACTCGCGCACGTACGTCGGCCAGTACGCGGTCGCCTCGGCTGTGCCCGCCTCCACCTTGACCAGCGCGTTGTTGCGCGGCACGTTCGCGAGCACGGTCACCCCGAAGCACCCGAACAGGTACAGGGCGCTGCCCACCAACAACTCCACCGCCCCCTCGTCCGGCCACAGCACGAACGTCACCACGGCGATCACCGCGCACAGCACCGTCGAACCCAGGAACACGATCATGAAGGCCGGCCGCAACGCCGTCACATTGATCGCCTGCATCGCGGCGACGCCCTGCGCGGGCGGCAGGGCGGCCAGCCCCTGCATCACGAACGTCGAGAAGGCACAGAACACCCCGGCCACCAGCCCGGCCCCGATCAGCCCCACGACCGTCAGCGCAAAGTACGGCCCGTCGATCACGGCACCCACTCCTCCCACGTCGTACCGGGCCGCCGCCCAGCACACCGGTCATCCCCACTCCCCACCAGTGAATCCCGGCCCACCGACCCGGACCATTTCTCAACGCCGCGGCCCCATACGCGAGCGTCCAGGCCGGGCTCTACCCCGGCACACACACGCCCGCAAGTCCCCTTCACCCTCACCCGACGGAGTCGAGCCCCACCTCCCGCCACTCCCTCAGCACCGACTCCACGGTCGCCGCGATCCTGCGCCGCGCCTCGTACCTGGGCACGCCACTCATCAGCAGCTGGTCATACGGCGTGTCCACATGCCGTACTGCCGCGACCACCGCCGACGTCACCGCCCCGTCCGTCAGCGCCCGCCCGGCCGCCGACCGCCCCACGCGCCCACTGCCCCGGAGGGACGCGTACGCCGCGATGGCCCGAGCCCGCTCGGGTGGGCACCCGGGAAACAGCCGCAGGATCTCCGCCGCGAACGCCTCCGCGAACCGTGCATCCTCCACCGCCCGGCGCTGCGCGTCCCGCGCCCGGCGCCGCCGCCGGGCCTCCGCATCGGCCAGACACCGCTCCTCCGCCCGGGTGAGCCCCGCCTCCTCGACGAGGACACCCTGCCGCTCGTAACGGCTCTTGCGCCGGTTGAACCGCACGACGACCACCGACAGCGAGCTCTCCTCCCGCGCCCTGCGCGTCAGCGCGGTGTCGCCGCGCGGCAGGAACACCAGATGCCCGAGGTCGGCACAGTCGAGGCACCGCGGCACCCCGTCCTCCATGACCAGCAGCGACAGCGGCCCACGCCGGCACTTGGCACAGCGCTTCTTCTTCAGTGGCTGGATGACGACAGGAGCGGTACGGGAGCCGGTGAGGGGTCTGAGCTCGCCTCCGCCGGAGGACGAGGGAGTCACACGCACTGCCATATCCGCTTCATTCCCATGGCCCCACGCCCTCCACGCCCCCGCCCCTCGGCCATGTCCGCCACCACCTCCGCATCCGTAATCATGGTCGTGTGCGACTCGAAGCGATCACCTGGGACCGGCTCGTCGACCGCCTCGCCGAACGCCTGCTCGACCTGAAGCCGGCCGACGGCAGCCCCTGGCCACGCGTCGCCTTCGACGGCGCCCCGGCGGCCGCCCCGGGAGACCTCGCAGCACGCGTCCACGACGCCCTGCGCATACGCGGCCGGTCCTCGCTGGTCGTCGGCACGGAGGGCTTCCTGCGCCCGGCCTCCGTGCGTCTGGAGCACGGGCACCACGACGTGGACGCCTACTACGACGGCTGGTTCGACACCGGCGCCCTGTGGCGTGAGGTGTTCGGCCCCCTCGAACCCGGTGGCGACGGGCGGGTCCTGCCCGACCTGCTGGACCCGGTCACCGACCGCGCCACCCGCAGCCCGTACATCCAACTCCCGCACGACGGCCTTCTGTTGGTGCACGGCCCCCTCCTGCTGCGCCACTGGTTCCCCTTCGATCTGACCGTTCACCTCCTCCTCTCCCCGGGCGCTCTGCGCCGCCGCACCCCGGAGGCCGAGCACTGGACCCTCCCCGCCTTCGAGCGCTACGAGGGCGAGGTCGACCCCGCCGGCACCGCCGACGTCCTCGTACGCGCCGACGATCCGCGCCGCCCGGCGTGGAGCGGCTGACCGGAACACGGCTCGAACTCCCTCCAGAATCCACGCCAATTTATATGCACACGCATGTAAGCTCCCTTGGCATGACGACTTCAGCCACGTCCACGGCTTCCCCATCCCCCGTCTCCTTCAACGACTCGGTCCGGGCCCTCCTCGACGGCAAGAACTTCGCCGGCGTCGCCACCCTCGGCCCCGACGGCGCCCCCCAGAACTCCGTGGTCTGGATCAAGCGCGAGGGCGACACCGTCCTCTTCTCCTCCACCGACGGCCGCCAGAAGGTGCGCAACCTCCGTCGCGACCCGCGCATCAGCCTCTCGGTCTTCGACCTCGCCAACCCCTACACCTCGGTCGAGATCCGCGGCACCGCCGAGATCCTCCCGGACGAGGGCAAGCGGCTCCCGTACGAGCTCTCGCACAAGTACCTCGGCATCGACCCGCCCGCGGAGAAGGACGACGAGGTCCGTGTGATCATCCGCGTGGTGCCACGGAAGATCATCGGGTTCTCCGCCTGAGCCTCCCAGGTGCGTGCCCCGGAGTACCCGGCGAGAATGAAGAACGCCGGGACCAGCGGTGCGTCCCGCGCCGCGCCGGCCGTCCGGCACCGGGAGGTACTCCATGACCACTGCCGGAGAGATCATGCACCGGGGTGCCCAGTGGATCCCCGCGCACGAGACCCTGGACCGCGCAGCCCAGTTGATGCGTGAGCTCAATGTCGGAGCCCTGCCCATCAGCGACCAGAACGAACGGCTCTGCGGCATCCTCACCGACCGCGACATCGTGGTCGGCTGTGTGGCCATGGGCCACGACCCGTCCAAGATCACCGCAGGCGAGATGGCCAAGGGCACACCGCGCTGGATCGACGCGAACGCCGATGTCAGCGAGGTGCTCCAGGAGATGGAGGATCACCAGATCCGCAGGTTGCCCGTCATCGAGAACAAGCGCCTGGTCGGCATGATCAGCGAAGCCGATCTCGCCCAGCACCTGACGGAGGACCAGATCGCCGAGTGGGCGGAGCGGGTCTACGCCAGGAGTGCGAGCCGCTGACCGCCAGCCCGCCTTGCCCGCACCGGACGGTCACAGCCAGCCGTTGCGCCGAAATCCGCGGTACAGGGCCAGGCAGGCCACGGATATGACGCCGACGACCATGCCGTAGCCGTACTTCCAGTGCAGCTCGGGCATGTGGTCGAAGTTCATGCCGTACACGCCGCAGACCATCGTCGGTACGGCGACGATCGCGGCCCATGCCGTGATCTTCCGCATGTCCTCGTTCTGCGCGACCGTGACCTGGGCGAGGTGGGCCTGCAGGATGGAGTTGAGCAGTTCGTCGAAGCCGGCGATCTGTTCCGTGGCCCGTATCAGGTGGTCGGAGACGTCGCGGAAGTAGGCCTGTATCTCCGGCTCCACCACCCGCATCGGCCGGTCGGCGAGGTCCAGCAGCGGCCGGTTCAGCGGGACCACGGCCCGCTTCAGTTCCAGCAGTTCGCGCTTGAGCTGGTAGATGCGGCCCGGGTCGGCGCGTGCGCCGTTCTCCGCGAAGACGTCCGTCTCGACCTGCTCGATGTCCGCCTGCACCGCGTCGATGACGCTGAGGTAGTCGTCGACGACGTGGTCCGCGACCGCGTGCAGCACCGCGGACGGGCCCTTGGCGAGCTGGTGGGGGTTGGCCTCCAGCTCCTCGCGGAGCGGGCCGAGCGAGCCGTGCCGGCCGTGCCGCACCGTGACGACGAAGTCCTGGCCGACGAACACCATGAGTTCGCCGGTGTTCACCACCTCGCTGGTCGCTGTGAGTTCCTCGTGCTCGACGTAGCAGACCGTCTTGAACACCGCGAACAGCGTCTCGCCGTACCGCTCCACCTTCGGACGCTGGTGGGCCTCGATCGCGTCCTCGACCGCCAGCGGATGCAGGTCGAAGAGCTCGGCGATCCCCGCGAACTCCTGGTCCGTCGGCTCATGAAGACCCAGCCAGACGAAGGCCGCGCCGCTCTTGCGGACCCGCTCGACCGTGTCGACGAGGTCACCGCCGAGGGGGAGCCGGGCACCTTCCTCGTAGGCCACGCAGTTGACCACGGAGGAGCCCAGCGGGGAGCGCGCGGGGTGGCTGAGGTCGACCCGTCGGCCCCGCCGGGCCAGCCGCGCCACCTTGCGGAGGCCGCCGACCCCGCCGAGGCTCGTGACCTTCCGCAGATTCCCTGCCATGGACATCTGGATCTCCTTGCGTGGATCCTCTCGCGCCGCATTCCTGCGCCGTTCGGCCAGTGTGCCAGGACCGCGTGAGCAGCGGGTAAGCCTGTGGAAACCCCACGTTCCGCTTGGTTCCCGCCTGTGGACAACGGGAGTTGGTCCCCAGCCTGCATACCGTTGCGTTCGCCTGTCGAGCGGCGCGATGCACGACGTGGATGTGCGGGAGCCGCCGGGGGAAGGGGTTCGACTTGATGCATGCCCGGCTCGCCCTCGTCGACGGGCCCGGCCGAAGGGCAGGCGGTGTGTTGGCCGGACGGCTGTACCTGTCTCAGGCGATGGTGGACCCGCCGCCACCGGAGGCCGGGCCCACGGGAGGCCTGCCGCCCACCTGTTCGACCGCTCGCGCCCCCGCCGTGCACCCCTCCGCCGCCGCGACCTCCGGCTGGGCGCCGGCCAGCAGGGCGGCGAGGAACGCCCCGGTGAACGCGTCGCCGGCGCCCGTCGTGTCCCGGGGCGTCGCGCGTACGGCGGGGACACGGGCGTGCACGGTGCCGGACCGGGCCACCAGTGCCCCGTCCGCGCCCTGCTTGGCCACCACCAGCGGGATCTGGCGGCTCAACTTCGCCGCCGCGTCGGCCGCGTCCGGCAGCCCGGTGAGCAGGCAGGCCTCGTCCCGGCTGGGCAGCAGGACCTGCACGCCGTCGACGGACGCGAGGAAACGGTCCACCCCCAACTCCATTAGGAACCCGGCCGACGCCGGATCCAGGCTCACCGGCACTCCACGCGCACGTGCCGACGCCAGGGCCGCCGCCACCAGCGCCCGTCCCGGCTCGGAGAAGAGCAGATAGCCCGACAGATGCAGCCACGCCACGCCGTCGAGCAGCGCGTCCGACCAGTCCGCGGGATCGAGCCGCAACGAGGCGCCGCTGTCGGTGAGGAACGTCCGCTCGGCTGCGGCGCCCGTGTCCACCAGGCAGATCACCGTCCCCGTCGGTGCTTGAGGGTCGACCACCAGATGGGGACGCACCCCCGCCGTGGTCAGCGCACGCTCGTGCCACGCCGCCGAGTCCGGGCCCACCCGCCCGAGCAGCCGCACGTCCGCCCAGCCCCAATGGGCCGCCCAGCAGGCCACGTTGGCGCCCGCGCCACCGGGCAGCGTCCGGATCACGGCCGCTGTATCCGTGCCGCCCGCCAGTGGGCCCCGGTGCCGGGCGACGACGTCCGTCACGACATCCCCGACGACCAGCAGGGCGCCGCCGACCGACACGCGCCCCGACCCGCTCACGCCTCGGCCCAGGCCGCCGCGATCCGCGCCGCCAGCCGCACGTTGCCGCGCACCGCCGCCAGGTTGGCGCTCAGCGAAGCCCCCTCCGTGTGCCGTACCAGGTAGTCGAGCAGGAACGGTGTGACGGCCTGGCCGGTGATCCCCTCCGCATCGCACGCCTGCAGCGCGTCGGCCAGCACGCGCGCGTGCAGCTCTGGATCCAGCTGCTCCGCCTCCGGTACCGGGTTGGCCACGACGAGCGCCGATTCCGGCCCGCCGAGCGCGTCCTGGGCGCGCATGACGTCGGCCACCTGCCGCGGGCTGTCCAGGGTCCAGTCCACGGGGTGCCCGGAGTCCGAGAGGTAGAAGCCGGGGAAGCGGTCCGTGCCGTACCCGGCCACCGCCACGCCCAGCGTCTCCAGCCGCTGCAGCGTGGCCGGCACGTCCAGGATCGACTTCACGCCCGCGCACACCACCGTGATCCGTGTGCGGGCCAGCAGACCCAGGTCGGCCGACTCGTCCTGCGTCACCGTCCACTGCCGGTGCACCCCGCCGAGCCCGCCCGTCGCGAACACCCGCACGCCCGCCAGGGCCGCCAGCAGCGCGGTCGCGGAGACCGTGGTCGCCCCGCTCGCCCCGGCGGCCACCGCGAGCGGCAGATCACGGTGGCCGAGCTTGCGGATCCCGTCCTCGTTCGCGATCCGCTCCAGCTGCTCCTTGTCCAGACCCACCCGGGGCTGCCCGTCCAGCACCGCGATCGTGGCCGGAACGGCGCCCTCCTGCCGTACCGCCTCCTCCAGCTCCAGCGCCACCCGCAGATTGCGGGGACGTGGCAGCCCGTGCGCGATGATCGTGGACTCCAGGGCCACCACGGGCCGACGTGCGTGGACCGCCTCCCGGACCTCTTCGGACACCACCAGCGTCACGCGCCTGCCTCCTGTCTGTCGGTCTTCCCTCATCTCTGGCAGGCGGCGCGCCCCGTCAAACCCTTGCGGTCGATGCGGGACGACACCAGCCTGGGGGCATGACGGACAACACGACACGTCTCGACCACGTCGTCCTCTGGGTGCGCGACCCGGTCGCGGCCGCCGACTTCTACGAGAAGGCGGTCGGCCTGGAGCCGGTCAGGCTCACCGAGTTCGCCGCAGGGCAGGTGCCCTTCCCCTCGGTGCGCGTCAACGACGAGACGATCATCGACCTGATGCCGCTCAGCACGGCGGAGCGCATGACGATGCTCCCCGGTGCGGCCGACAGCTCCGGGCACCCCGTCAACCACGTCTGCCTCGCCCTGCCCGAGGACGACTTCGACGCCCTGCGCGACCGCCTGCAAGAACGCTCGGTCCCCATGACGGACATCGGCCACGACTCCTTCGGCGCCCGCGGCAACGCCCGGCGCAACTTCTACTTCCGGGACCCGGACGGCAACTTCTTCGAGGCACGCCACTACGCCTGAGACGTATCCACCGGACGTATCAGCGGGGGTCGCACACCGGCCCCCGTCGGTCTCAGAACAGCGGCTCGGGCAGCACGCCCTCCAGCGCCAGCAGCTTCCGCTTGGTCTCCAGGCCGCCGCCGAACCCGCCGATGCCACCGTCGCTCTCCACGACCCGATGGCAGGGCACGACCACGGGCAGCGGGTTGGCGCCCATCGCGGTCCCCACCGCCTGGGCCGCGCCCGGCTGACCGACCCGGTCGGCCAGATCGCCGTATCCGACGACCGTGCCGTACGGCACGCCGGACGCCAGCTCGCGCAGCACCTGGCGGTTGAAGCCCGCGATCAGCGACCAGTCCAGCGGCAGTTCGAAGTCGTGGCGCTCGCCCGCGAAGTAGGCCCGGACCTGACGTATCGCCTCGGCCAGCAACGGGGAGCCGGGAGCCTCGACCGGCTCGGCGCCCAGGCGGGACGCCAGCCGGCCGAGCGCCCTGTCGCGCACCGGGTCCGTGGCGTGGAACACGACGTTGACCAGGCCTTCGTCGGTCGCGGCCAGCAGCAGCGGACCGATGTCACTGGCGACGACGGCCCACACGACCTGCTGCTCGTACTGCCCATGGCTGTCCATGTGCCCACCGTACGACCCGCCACTGACAACGCCGGCCCGAACCGATGCCGGAACGTCACTGCCCGCCCAGCGCGTCCCGGACGACATCGGGCTTTTCCTCGTCGCCTCTGGCCGTACCCCAGGCCAGGTGGTCGCTCGACCCCCATCACGAACAGCCCCTACCTGACAGCGGAGGGTCAACGCCGGGGGGTACAGGATGGACACAGATGGCATGGAGTTGCCCGAGGGTGCTCACCAGTGCGGCACAACTGGGGCAGAGGCGTGTTTCTTTGCCGGAAAGTCGTTCGACCATTCCAGTGCGAGTCATACTCTCTGCCTCAACCCTGACCGCTCGGGCGGTCCTGGGTGGGGGAGTATTTCATGGGATTCCGGGACGGAATGGGGCGGAAGGGCAGCCGCACATGCAGGGCACGGTCGATGGATTCAGCTACGGCCTCGTCACACCGCTGGTGGCCTATCTCATGGCTTGCCTCGGCGGTGCCCTCGGCCTGCGCTGCACCACCAGATCCCTGCTGGTGGCGGGCTCCTGGCGCCCCGGCTGGCTCGCCCTGGGCTCCATGGCGATCGGCTCCGGCATCTGGACCATGCACTTCGTCGCGATGATGGGCTTCACGGTCCAGCAGGCCCCGATCCACTACGACAAGCCCATGACGTACGCCAGCCTCGGCGTCGCCATCCTGATGGTGGGCGTCGGGATCTTCATCGTCGGCTACCGGGGCGCGTCCGGCACGGCCCTGTTCACCGGCGGCACCATCACCGGCCTCGGCATCGCGTCCATGCACTACCTGGGCATGGCCGGCCTGCAACTGAACGGAAAGCTGGAGTACAACACGGTCACCGTCGCCGCCTCCGTCCTCATAGCCATGGTCGCCGCCACCGCAGCCCTGTGGGCGGCCGGACAGGTCAGAGGGTTCCTGTGGAGCGTGGGCGCCAGCCTCGTCATGGGCCTCGCCGTGACCGGCATGCACTACACAGGCATGGCCGCCCTCCGCGTCCACCTCCACGGCACCGCCGACCCCGCCACGGGAGACTCGCCCGCCGCGCTGCTCGCCCCGATGCTGATCGGCCCGCTCGCCCTCCTGCTCCTCGCGGCCGTCGTCGTGCTGTTCGACCCGCTGATGGTCATGGGCAGGCCCGCCACGGCCCGCCCCGAGCACAAGCCCGGCGTCCCGGCGCACCCGCCGCTGCCGGACCAGACCCGCCGACTCGCCCTCCGCACCCGTCGGCACCCCACTCGCAGCGGTTCCCGCACCCCGCAGAACCGCTGATCGGAGCCCGTTGTCAGTGCGGGGTCGTACGGTGGATTCCATGCGGCCCGTTTCCAACATCGAACGCACGGTGGCGCCCTTCGAGGTCGTCAGCCCCTACCAGCCGAGCGGCGACCAGCCGACGGCCATCGCCGACCTCGCCCGGCGCATCGAAGCCGGGGAGAAGGACGTCGTGCTCCTCGGCGCGACCGGCACCGGCAAGTCCGCCACCACCGCGTGGATGATCGAGCAGCTCCAGCGCCCCACCCTGGTGATGGCGCCGAACAAGACGCTGGCCGCCCAGCTGGCGAACGAGTTCCGAGAGCTGCTGCCGAACAACGCCGTCGAGTACTTCGTCTCGTACTACGACTACTACCAGCCCGAGGCCTACGTCCCGCAGTCGGACACCTACATCGAGAAGGACTCCTCGATCAACGAGGAGGTCGAGCGCCTGCGCCACTCGGCGACCAACTCGCTGCTCACCCGCCGCGACGTCGTCGTGGTCGCCTCGGTGTCCTGCATCTACGGCCTGGGTACGCCGCAGGAGTACGTCGACCGCATGGTGCCGCTCCGCGTCGGCGACGAGCTCGACCGCGACCAGCTGCTGCGCCGCTTCGTCGACATCCAGTACACGCGCAACGACATGGCCTTCAGCCGGGGCACCTTCCGGGTCCGCGGCGACACCATCGAGATCTTCCCGGTCTACGAGGAGCTGGCCGTCCGCATCGAGATGTTCGGCGACGAGATCGAGGCGCTGTCCACGCTGCACCCGCTCACGGGCGAGATCGTCAGCGACGACCAGCAGCTGTACGTCTTCCCGGCCTCCCACTACGTCGCGGGCCCCGAGCGCATGGAGCGGGCCATCAACGACATCGAGAAGGAGCTGGGGGAGCGGCTCGCCGAGCTGGAGAAGCAGGGCAAGCTTCTGGAGGCCCAGCGGCTGCGGATGCGCACGACGTACGACATCGAGATGCTCCGCCAGATCGGCACGTGCTCCGGCGTGGAGAACTACTCGATGCACTTCGACGGCCGCCTGCCCGGCTCCCCGCCGAACACGCTGCTGGACTACTTCCCCGAGGACTTCCTCCTCGTCATCGACGAGTCGCACGTCACCGTGCCGCAGATCGGCGCCATGTACGAGGGCGACGCCTCCCGCAAGCGGACCCTCGTGGAACACGGGTTCCGGCTGCCCTCGGCCCTCGACAACCGCCCGCTGAAGTGGGAGGAGTTCCAGGAACGCATCGGCCAGACCGTCTACCTGTCGGCCACCCCGGGCCAGTACGAGATGTCCCGCTCCGACGGCGTCGTCGAGCAGATCATCCGCCCCACCGGCCTGGTCGACCCAGAGGTCGTGGTCAAGCCCACCGAGGGCCAGATCGACGACCTGGTCCACGAGATCCGCACCCGCGTGGAGAAGGACGAGCGCGTCCTGGTCACCACGCTCACCAAGAAGATGGCCGAGGACCTCACCGACTACTTCCTGGAGCTCGGCATCCAGGTCCGCTATCTGCACAGCGACGTCGACACACTCCGCCGTGTCGAGCTGCTGCGCGAACTGCGCTCCGGCGAGTTCGACGTCCTGGTCGGCATCAACCTCCTCAGGGAGGGACTGGACCTGCCCGAGGTCTCCCTGGTGGCGATCCTCGACGCCGACAAGGAGGGCTTCCTGCGCTCCGGTACCTCGCTGATCCAGACCATCGGCCGCGCGGCGCGCAACGTCTCCGGCCAGGTCCACATGTACGCCGACAAGATCACCCCGGCGATGGAGAAGGCCATCGAGGAGACCAACCGCCGCCGGGAGAAGCAGATCGCGTACAACAAGGCGAACGGCGTCGACCCCCAGCCGCTGCGCAAGAAGATCAACGACATCGTCGCGCAGATCGCGCGCGAGGACGTCGACACCGAACAGCTGCTCGGCACGGGCTATCGCCAGTCCCGCAAGGACGGCCGTGGGACGAGGGCCCCCGTGCCCTCCCTGAAGGACCACGCGGTCAAGGACGTGAAGCCCACCAAGCGCGCCAAGGGCAAGGTCAAGGAGACCGTGCCGACCGACCGTCCGGCCGCGGAACTCGCCGAGCAGATCGAGGAGTTGACGGAGCGCATGCGCGCCGCCGCCGCGGACCTGCAGTTCGAGATCGCGGCACGGCTGCGCGACGAGGTGTCCGAGATGAAGAAGGAACTGCGCCAGATGAAGGAGGCCGGCCTGGCCTGACGGGCCGGCGGGACCGCTGTGACCTCGCCGCGACTGCGCTGTGTTGCAAGACCGACACAAAGTGCGGACCGGAGTACGTCGCTGTCAGTGCCCCTGCGTAAGGTGCTGGTCATCCGCGACTTCGCGGCAACAGGGGAATGCTCGAGAGGGGAATCTGCGCGTGACCGTCAACATGACCAAGGGTCAGGCCATCAGTCTGCAGAAGAACGACGGAGGCAGCCTGACCGCGGTGCGTATGGGTCTCGGCTGGCAGGCGGCCCCGCGGCGCGGCCTGTTCGGCTCGCGCACCCGGGAGATCGACCTCGACGCCTCCGCCGTCCTGTTCGCGGACAAGCAGCCGGTCGACGTCGTCTTCTTCCGTCACCTGGTGAGCGACGACGGCTCGGTGCGCCACACCGGCGACAACCTGGTCGGCGGTGTCGGCCAGGGCGGCGACGACGAGGCGATCCTCGTCGACCTGCAGCGCCTCCCGGTCCACATCGACCAGATCGTCTTCACCGTGAACTCCTTCACGGGCCAGACCTTCCAGGAGGTGCAGAACGCCTTCTGCCGCCTCGTCGACGAGACCAACGGCCAGGAGCTCGCCCGCTACACGCTCGCCGGCGGCGGCGCCTACACCGCCCAGATCATGGCGAAGGTGCACCGCGCGGGCACGGGCTGGTCCATGACCGCCCTCGGCACCCCGGCCAACGGCCGCACCTTCCAGGACCTGATGCCGTCGATCCTGCCGCTCCTCTGAGACGGCGGGCCCGGGCGAGCGGCAACACGACAAACAACAACCACACAGGGGGATTGAGGCGATGACGGCCGAGCTGGTGCGGGGGCAGAACCACCCGCTCTCCCAGGCCCGCCTGGAGATCCGGGTCTCGGCCGACAAGCCGATCGTGGCCGCGGCCACGCTCAGCGACGAGCAGGGCAAGGTCCAGGACACGGAGCGGGTGGCCCACCCCGGCGCACCCACCCTGCCCGGACTGGAGGTGCCCCGCCAGGCGGCCGCCGCCCACCGGCTCGCGGTGGATCTGGACGCCATGCCGGACGCCGTGCACCGGGTCCATGTCCTGCTCGCTCTGCCCACCGGCGCCGGGGGACCGGCCCGCTTCGGCGCCGTGGCCGCCCCCTTCGTCGCGGTCACCGGACTCGACGGTGCGGAGGTCGCCAGCTACACCATCACCGGCCTGGAGGCCGAGACGGCCGTCGTCGCCCTCGAGCTCTACCGCCGCCAGGACGCCTGGAAGGTGCGCGCCGTCGGCCAGGGCTACGCAGGCGGCCTCGCCGAGCTCTTCACCGACCAGGGCCTGCCCCAGGCCCACCAGCTCGCCGGCACCATCAACGACGCGGTCGCCCAGGGCATGGCCCGCTCGGTGGCGGCACCCCCGCCCCGTACGACGGACGGCGACCGTACCCGCCAGGCGGCCGCACCCACCCTGGGCCCGGACCACGGCGGCTCGCCCTACGGCACCCAGACCCCTCAGGGCGCGACGGGGGGACGTACGGGCTACTCCGCAGGATCCGCCCACACCGATCCCCCCGCCGTCGCCGACCCCTCTGCCCTCACCCAGCCGTCCGCGCCCACTGCGGGCGGCCCGATCGACTACAACCACCCGCGCCGCCGGAACTCCGCACCGCCCCCGCCCCCACCGACAGCCCCTCCTGTAGCGCCCGGCCGGCCCGCCCAGCCCGTCGCGGGTGACGCGACCGGCTGGTCCATGGACGAGCGGCTCTACAACCAGGTGTGGGGCATGTTCGAGGACCTGGCCCGCACCACGGCCGCGTACCGCAGCGCCGTCGACTTCGCCGAGTCGCGCATGGACAAGGAGCTGGAGGAGGTCCTGTCCGACCCGCGCAGCCGCATCGGCGGGCAGGCCGACGCCGCGCGCGAGGCGGCCCGCGCCCGGCACGGCCGGCTCGTCGACCAGGCCCGGCAGGCCCTCGACCGTGACGTCGCCCAGCTCGCCGCCGAGGCCGACGTCGTCGAACCGGCCCTGCCACCGGCGTACGCCCGCTGGGACAACCCCGTCTGGCACGGCTACCGCGTGCCGACGGAGACGCCCATGGCCCTGCGCCTGGGCGACCTGCATCTGCCGGAGTGCGCCGAGATACGGATACCGATGCTGGTCCGGCTGCCCCTGGAGCGCGGCCTGTGGATCGACAGCGGTCGTGCCGGTTCCGTCGACGGTTCGTTCCACGACGCGCACGACCTGCGGCGCCTGGCGATGGAGGCGGCCGTGGCGCAGGTGGCGCGGCTGCTCGCCGTCCATCCGACGGGCGAGTTCACCGTGTACGTCATCGACCCGGCCGGTTCGGGGGCGCAGACGCTGGTGCCGCTGGTGCAGAGCGGGGTGCTCGCGGCCCCGCCCGCGGTCGGTGCCGCGGGGGTGGCGGACGTCCTGGGCAAGCTCACCCAGCGGGTCGACCTGGTGCAGATGGCGGTGCGCGGCGGCGCGGCCGACGCCCTCCCGCCCGGCTTCGACACGTCCCAGAACCTGTTGGTGGTCAACGACTTCCCGCACGGCTTCGACGACCGCGCCGTCACGCAACTGCGCTACCTGGCCGACGAGGGCCCCGCCGTCGGCGTCCACCTCATGATGGTCGCGGACCGCGAGGACGCCGCCGCCTACGGACCGTTGCTCGACCCGCTGTGGCGTTCGCTGCTGCGACTGACTCCGGTTCCCGACGACCACCTCGCCGACCCCTGGGTGGGCCACGCCTGGACGTATGAGCCGGCGCTGGTGCCGCCCGGCAGCCAGGTGCTCCAGCGGGTGCTCGACCAGGTCGCCGCAGCTCGCACCAAGCAACGGTAAAGCCCGGCTGACCTGCGCACTTGGTCTTTACTTTGCCAAGCACTTTACCAATCCTTGGTGATTGGGGTACTGTTCTTCGTACGGAGGGGAGTACTCCCTGACTACTGCGGCGTACCCGTCAATACGGATCAGGCCAGATCCCGGGGCGTCGGCCCACTTATGGGTGGAAGAGACCTCCGGCAGCGACGACGCTGACTGACTGTTAAGCCGTTACGTACTGCCGGAGGCGCAGTGGATGTTTCCGTGAACCTGTGGGTCCTGACCATCGTGGGACTCGCCGCGCTCATCGCGGTCGACTTCTTCATCGGCCGCAAGCCCCATGACGTATCAATCAAGGAAGCCGGGATCTGGACCGTCGTCTGGATCGTCCTCGCCGGTCTCTTCGGCCTCGGCCTGCTCGTCTTCGGAGGCGGCCAGCCCGCCGGTGAGTTCTTCGCCGGCTTCATCACCGAGAAGTCGTTGAGCGTCGACAACCTCTTCGTCTTCGTCCTGATCATGGCGAAGTTCGCCGTGCCCTCGCAGTACCAGCAGCGAGTGCTCCTCATCGGCGTCCTCATAGCCCTGGTGCTGCGCGCGGTCTTCATCGCCGCCGGTGCCGCGATCATCGCCAGCTTCTCGTGGGTGTTCTACCTCTTCGGCGCCTTCCTGATCTGGACCGCCTGGAAGCTGATCCAGGAGGCCCGGGCCGACGCCGAGGACGAGGAGTACGAGGAGAACAGGCTCCTCAAGGCCGCCGAGCGCCGCTTCGGTGTGGCCGACCGGTACCACGGCACCAAGCTGTGGATCCAGCAGAACGGCAAGCGGGTCATGACCCCGATGCTGGTCGTGATGCTCGCCATCGGCACCACGGACGTCCTGTTCGCGCTCGACTCCATCCCGGCGATCTTCGGCCTCACGCAGGACCCGTACATCGTCTTCACCGCCAACGCCTTCGCGCTGATGGGTCTCAGGCAGCTGTACTTCCTCATCGGCGGCCTGCTGAAGAAGCTGGTCCACCTGTCGTACGGCCTGTCGATCATCCTCGGCTTCATCGGCGTCAAGCTGGTGCTGCACGCCCTGCACGAGTCCGGGGTCCACGTCCCGGAGATCAGCATCCCGGTCTCGCTCGGCGTGATCTGCACGGTCCTGATCGTCACCACGATCACCAGCCTGAGGGCCTCCCGGAAGCAGGCGGCGGCCGAGGCTGCGCAGGAGCGGAGCGAAGACGCTCCGAAGGACAGCATCGACGTCTGACCACCGCGGACGCGGCGACAACCATCACCGGGAGCGGTGCTCGGCAGTTCACCGAGCACCGCTCCCGCTTCTTCGAGTTCGACTCGTTCGATTCGACTCGACTCATACAACTCATGCGACGCATGCGACTCATACGAGGAGGCCATGACGGTGACGTACGGGCGGCCCACGACCTGCGCTGACCGCCGGTCGGCCGGAATGCGAGGTCGTAACCGGTCTGCGAGGATCGCCGCATGATCGCTCGGCTCAGGTCGCTCACGCCTGGGTGGACGTCCGTAGCGCCGGTGCTCGCGGCGGTCCTGCTGGTCTTCACCTGGGGCCGGGACGTGCCGGGCGCGGTCGTGGTGCTGATGACGGTCGTCCTCGCAGGCGCGGTTCTCGCCGCCGTGCACCACGCCGAAGTGGTCGCCCACCGGGTCGGCGAACCCTTCGGCTCCCTCATCCTCGCCGTCGCCGTCACCGTCATCGAGGTCGCGCTGATCGTCACGCTCATGGCCGACGGCGGCGACAAGAGCGCCTCCCTGGCCAGGGACACCGTCTTCGCCGCCGTGATGATCACCTGCAACGGCATCGTCGGCCTGAGCCTCCTCGTGGCCTCCCTGCGCCACCGCACGGCCGTCTTCAACCCCGAGGGCACCGGCGCCGCCCTCGCGACGGTCGCCACGCTGGCCACGCTCAGCCTCGTGCTGCCGACCTTCACCACCAGCAAGCCCGGCCCGGAGTTCTCGACTGTGCAGCTCACCTTCGCCGCGCTGTCGTCGCTGATCCTCTACGGCCTGTTCGTGACCACGCAGACCGTCCGGCACCGCGACTACTTCCTCCCGATCACCCGCCAGGGCGAGGTGATCACCGCGGAGACCCACGCCGCGGCCCCGTCCGCCCGCACCGCCTGGATCAGCCTGGGCCTGCTGTTGCTCGCGCTGGTCGGAGTGGTCGGTCTGGCGAAGGGTGTGTCGCCGACGATCGAGTCGGGCGTGGCAGCCGTCGGCCTGGACCATGCCGTCGTCGGGGTGATCATCGCGCTGCTGGTGCTGCTCCCCGAAACCATCGCCGCGCTGCGCTCCGCGCGCCGCGACCGGGTGCAGACCAGCCTCAATCTCGCGCTCGGCTCCGCCATGGCCAGCATCGGCCTGACGATCCCCGCCGTGGCCCTGGCCTCCATCTGGCTGCCCGGACCGCTCATCCTGGGCCTCGGCTCCACCCACATGGTGCTGCTCGCGCTGACCGTCGTGGTCGCCTCCCTGACGGTGGTGCCGGGCCGGGCCACACCGCTGCAGGGAGGCGTCCATCTGGTGCTTTTGGCGGCGTACCTGGAACTGGCGGTCAATCCGTAGGGACGATCCGTAAGTCAGCCGGCGGCCGCCTCGGCCTCCGCCTTGGCCGCACGCACCCGTACCCGGCGCGTCTCCGGGAGCAGCGCGAAGCACCCCAGGCTGAGCAGCGCGATGCCGGTCAGATAGGCGCCCACACCCCACGGCACCCGACCGCCCTGTTCGGCCAGTGCCGTCGCCACGATCGGGGTGAGCGCGCCCCCGAGGACGCCGCCGAGGTTGTACCCGACGGCGGCGCCCGTGCAGCGCACCCGGGGCTCGTACAGCTCCGGCAGGTACGCGGCGATCACCCCGAACATCGTGACGAACGCGACCAGCGCCACCAGAAAGCCGAGGAAGATCAGCAGCGGGGCGCCGGTCGCGAGGAGCGCCACCATCGGGAACATCCACAGCGCGGCCGCCGCACACCCGATGAGACACAGTGGCCGCCGCCCGTAGCGGTCGCCGAGCACCGCCGCCACCGGCGTCAGCGCACCCTTCATCACCACGGCGGCCATGACGCAGGTCAGCATGACGGTACGGCTCACCCCGAGCCGTTCCGTGGCGTACGCGAGCGACCAGGTGGTCACGGCGTAGAAGATCGCGTACCCGACGGCCAGCGCGCCGGCGGTCAGCAGCACCAGCCGCCAATGGTCGCGCACGACCTCGGCGAGCGGCACGCGCGCGTAGTCGTCGATTTCGAGGAAGCTGGGGCTCTCGGTGAGCGACGACCGCAGCCACAGCCCCACCAGGGCCAGCACCCCGGCGGCCCAGAACGGCACCCGCCAGCCCCACGCGGCGAACTGGGCGTCGGTCAGCGTCGCCGACAGCGTCAACACCGCGCCATTGGCGAGCACGAACCCCACCGGGGGCCCCACCTGCGGAAAGCTCGACCACAGTCCCCGCCGGTCGGCCGGCGCGTGCTCCGCGGTCAGCAGCACGGCCCCGCCCCACTCGCCGCCGAGCCCGAGCCCTTGCAGAAAGCGCAGGACGAGCAGCAGCACCGGGGCGGCCACACCGATCGAGTCGTACGTGGGTACGCAGCCGACGGCGACCGTCGACGCACCGGTGAGCAGCAGCGAGCCGACGAGGACCGGCCGCCGTCCGTGCCGGTCCCCGATGTGCCCGAACAGGACGGAACCCAGCGGCCGCGCCACGAAGCCCACGCCGAACGTGGCGAAGGCGGCCAGCGTCCCCGCCAGCGGCGAGAAGGTGGGGAAGAACAGTGGCCCCAGGACCAGCGCCGCCGCTGTCCCGTAGACGAAGAAGTCGTAGAACTCGATGGCCGTTCCGGCGAGCGAGGCGGCCGCGAGCCGCAGCATGGAAGGTGCCCTTACGGTGCGTACGTCGTGCATGCCGCGTCAACTACCCACGGTGACCACGGGTTACGGGGGCGCGCGGAGGCGCGGTGCGCCTCGACAAGTGACGGGTGATGCGCCGGCCGGAACTGTCCTCATGCGAGGAAGGTGCGCGGGGCCCGGTGTCGGCGCACCGTGATAGACCGGGTCCGAGCAGCGGTCCTCGTGGACCGCCCGACCTCGACCGGACCGGAGGAACCGTGCCCCGCACCCTGGCCAACGCCCCGATCATGATCCTCAACGGGCCCAACCTGAACCTTCTCGGGCAACGCCAGCCGGAGATCTACGGCTCCGACACACTCGCCGACGTCGAGGCCCTGTGCGCCAAGGCGGCCGCCGCACACGGCGGCACGGTGGACTTCCGGCAGTCCAACCACGAGGGTCAGTTGGTCGACTGGATCCACGAGGCGCGGCTCAACCACTGCGGGATCGTCATCAACCCCGGCGCCTACTCGCACACGTCCGTCGCGATCCTGGACGCACTCAACACCTGTGACGGCATGCCCGTGTTGGAGGTCCACATCTCCAACATCCATCAGCGGGAGTCGTTCCGGCACCACTCGTACGTCTCGCTGCGCGCCGACGGGGTCATCGCGGGATGTGGTGTGCAGGGGTACGTGTTCGGGGTGGAGCGAGTCGCGGCGCTGATCGGGGCAGCACAGGCCGACGCCTAGGGGGTGTCCGGGGTGGGTGGTTGCCTGGGCCGCCGGCCGAGGGCGGGGATCGAGGGACCGGCGGCCCATACCGCGCAGGGGCTGTGATCCCGCGCGGGGCTACTTCCAGTTGACCGCGCAACCACGCGCGCGGGGAGCGCGCACAGGGCACCGGCGCGTGCAGAGGATTCACACGGGGCGCGCGTCTTGCAACACGCGCCCCCTGAGTCTCCTGAGTTCACCACCCGCGTGGACCTCCGGAGTTCACCACCCGCGCGCGTGCCACTCCGGCAGCTGCGGACGCTCCGCACCGAGCGTGGTGTCGTCGCCGTGTCCCGGGTAGACCCAGGTCTCGTCCGGGAGCACGTCGAAGATCTTCGTCTCGACATCGTGGATCAGACTGGCGAACGCCTTCGGATCCTTACGGGTGTTGCCCACCCCGCCCGGAAACACCACAGCACGCGCCAACACGCGAGGTCACTGCGGCGCGTAAACCTACGGGCCGTGCCTCCGCGGCGTCGAAGTGGGCCGACCGCATCAGATGCCTGTGCAACGAGGCCGGCCGTGCCCTTCTCAGCGGTGACGCGGGCGAGGCAGCAAGGCGAACGCGCTCTCCGCGATCGAAGTCAGGCGGTCAGGGCTGTGGCCGTACGCGCCTACGACATCGGTCCCGCGGATGATGGTCAGCAGAAGGTAGGCAAGGTCGTCGGGGTCCGCGTCGGGGTCGATGTCGCCGTTGCGCTGCGCCGCTTGCACACACTCGGCCACCGCCGTCCGGACTACGGAGAAGCAGTCGTTGGCCAGGCGTTGCACCTCGGGGTCGGAGGCGCCGATCTCCAGGGCCATCTTGGCGGCGAAGCAGGCCGCCGCCGTCCGGTCAGGGGCGGCGGGTACGTCGGCGGCGAGTGGCACCCCGTGGACGGCGCGGAGCAGGTACGCGTGCAGTCGTTCCAGGGCGCCCTCGTCCGGTCCGGCGAGCATCTTCCGCGGACCCTGCGCCAGCCGGGCGAAGTAGCCGGTCATCGCCTGCAGCAGCACGCCGTGCTTGCCGTCGAACGCGGCGTAGAGGCTGCCGCGGCCCAGGCCGGTGGCGGCGCTGATGTCGTCGACGCTCGTGCCGTTGTAGCCCGAGGTGCGGAACTGCCGCTCGGCGGCGTGGAGGACGTGGTCGGGGTCGAAGCTCCGTGGTCTCGCCATACATCGAAGGTAAAGCCGACCCGCCGTATTTGACAACCCAGTACAGAACCGCCTAGGTTTCTGACTGTTCAGTACACAACGGACCTGAGCTCACCGGACAGGCTGCGTGCACGCCTGGCGCGATCGAGGGCAGCCCATGCCTTGAACTCCTCCGCGCCGCCCGGCGTTGCGACGCCTTCCAGGCCGGCAAGGCACGGTCTGATCCTCGCGATCCTGGCGACGGCGAGTTTCATCGCCGTACTGGATCTGTACATGACGAACGTCCCAAGCACACCGGGGCCGGACTCTCCACAACAGCCCAAGACGGTCGCCGACCACATCCTCGGCTTTCTGAACGGCTGACCCCCTCCAACCACCCGGAACTCGAAGGGCTGACCGAACCATGACTGATAAGGAAAGGCAGGAGGCCATGGCTGTGGCGACTCCTCCGTACGTGAGCGACGCACTGGCCGAGGGGACCGTCGACGCGGTGGTGATCGGCGGGGGCGCCGCGGGGCTGAACGGTGCACTGATCCTCGCCCGCTCCCGCCGCTCGGTCGTCGTGATCGACAGCGGCTCCCCGCGCAACGCGCCCGCGGAGGCCATGCACGGCTTCATCGTCCTGGACGGCACCCCGCCGTCCGAGATCCTTCGACGGGGCCGGGAGCAGGTGCGCCAGTACGGCGGACGCGTCGTGTTCGGCGAGGTGGTCTCGGCCGAGTCCGCCGCCCCGTCGGCGGACGGGGACCTGCGGTTCACCGTCACCCTGGCCGACGGCCGCAGCATCACCGCCCGCCGCATCCTGGTGGCCACCGGCCTCACGGATGTGCTGCCACAGGTGCCCGGGCTCGCCGAGCACTGGGGGCACAGTGTGGTGCACTGCCCGTACTGCCACGGCTGGGAGATGCGCGACGAGCCCATCGGCATCCTCGCCACCGGCCCGGCCTCCATCGGCCACGCGTATCTGTTCCGCCAGCTGACCGAGGACCTGACCTACTTCACCCACGGCACCGACCTGGACGAGGACAGCCGCGCCCGCTTCGCCGCCCGCGGCATCCGCATCATCGACACCCCGGTCACCGAGGTCGTCAACGACGAGGACGGTGCCCTCGCCGGGGTGCGCCTGGCCGACGGTCAGGTCGTGGCCCGCCGCGTCCTCGCGGTCACCCCGCAGATGCAGGCCCGCACTCAGGGCCTGGAAGGTCTGGGCCTGCCGGTGCAGGACCTGCCGAACAACATGGGCCGCGGTTTCGCCTCCGGCATGGCCGGCACCACCGAGGTGCCGGGTGTGTGGGTGGCCGGCAACGCCACCGATCCGGTCGCCCAGGTCGGGGCCTCCGCAGCGGCCGGCGCACTGGCCGGCGACTACATCAACAGGATGCTGGCCACCGCGGACACCGACGCGGCCCTCCGGGGAATCGCCGAGGCAAGCCCACACGGGGCCACAGGATGATCTCGAAGCCCTGAGATCTCAGCCCGCCGCCCGCTCCCCTCACGGGCAATTAAGTGATTCCGCTCGTCCGCCCCGTCCCTCTCAGGAGCTACTGATGCCCTTCCTTGCACATACCCCCGTGGAGAAGATGACCGAGCCGTACGCGCGGCGCTGGTGGGCGCTGCTCGTGCTGTGTCTGAGCCTGCTGATCACGGTGATGGCGAACACGTCGCTGATCGTCGCCGCCCCCGACATGACCACCGACCTGGGCCTGAGCAGCAGTGATCTGCAGTGGGTCGTCGACTCCTACACCGTTCCGTACGCGGCGCTGATGCTGGTGCTGGGCGCGATCGGCGACAAGTACAGCCGACGCGGCGCGCTGGTGCTGGGTCTGCTGATCTTCGCCGCCGGTTCGGTGATGGGGAGCCTGGTCGACGAGACCTCGCTGGTCATCGTGGCCCGCGCGATCATGGGTGTCGGTGCCGCGGTCGTGATGCCGGCCACGCTGTCCCTGGTGGTCGCGACCTTCCCCCGCAGCGAGCGGACCAAGGCCATCACCGCCTGGGCCGCGACCTCCGGGCTGGCGGTCGCCGTCGGCCCGCTGGTCTCCGGCTGGCTGCTTGAGGACCACGCCTGGGGCTCGACCTTCCTGATCAACGTGCCGATCGCCCTCCTCGGCGTGTTCGGCGCGCTCGCCCTGGTGCCGCCGTCCAAGGCGCAGGGCATGGGCCGGATCGACTACGTCGGTGGTCTGCTGTCGATCGTCACCGTCGGCTCCCTGATATACGCCGCCATCGAGGGCCCGCACTCCGGCTGGGGCGTCGGCCCCGTCACCGCCGCCGTGGTCGCCGCTGTCGGTCTGGTCGCCTTCGTCGCCTGGGAGCTGCGGCACCCGCACCCGATGCTGGACGTCCGCAAGTTCGCGCTGCGGCCCTTCAGCGGCTCGATGCTCGCGGTGCTGTTCTTCTTCTTCGGCATGTTCGCCGTGATCTACTACGCGACGCAGTTCCTGCAGTTCGTCCTCGGCTACGGCGCCCTGGACACGGGTGTACGGCTGCTGCCGCTGGCCGGTGCGGTGTTCCTCGGGTCCGCGCTGACCGGGATGCTCACCCCGAAGCTGGGCGTGAAGCCGATGGTCGTGACCGGCCTGGCCATCGGCACGGCGGGCATGTTCCTGCTCACCCAGATCGACAAGGGCTCGACGTACGGGGACTTCGTGGCGCCGATGATGATGCTGGGCCTCGCGCTCGGACTGGCCATCTCTCCGGCGACAGACACGATCATGGGCTCCTTCCCCGAGTCCGAGCTGGGCGTCGGCGGCGGTGTCAACGACACCGCGCTGGAGCTGGGCGGGGCGCTGGGCATCGCGGTGCTGGGCTCGCTGCTGGGCACGGCCTACCGGGACGAGCTGACCGACCTGGTGGGCAACCGGCTCCCGGCGGAGGCGATGGAGACCGCCAAGGACTCGGTCGGCGCCGGCCTGGCCGTCGCGGAGCGGGTCGCGCAGGATCCCGCTGCCGGACCCCAGCAGGCCCAGGCCGCCGTGGACGCCGTCCACCAGGCCTTCGCCCACGGCGTCGCCCAGACCAGCCTCATCGGCGGGATCATCATGGCAGCCGGAACACTGATCGTCCTCGCCATCCTGCCGGGTCGGCGCGGCTTCGCGAAGCACAACGCCGAGCCGGGAGCCGGGACGACGGCGAACGAGACGGCGACTGTGCGGGAGCACACCGGGGCCACCCGCTAGACCGCCGGCGGGCCGTCCACTGGATCACCGGGGACGCGCCCGCCGGGTCGCCGGGCACCGACTCCGCCGGATCACCCGCGAGGCGAGTCAGGCAGGAGCCCCGGCGGCGCGAGACGCGCAGGGCGCGTGCGTCGTCCACGGTCCACAGCCACGCGGATCCTCTGCCGGAACACTTCACCGTCCTCGGCCTCCGGGCCGCCCCGGGGACTCCGCCGGGGCGGCCCGGAGGCCAAGGCGTGAAGTGACAGCGGCGGTCGCAGGCCGCTTGAGCGCGGCCTCCAGCTGCGTGCGGGTGTTTCGCGCCCGTAGTACGGCTGGGAGCCGAAGGGATGGATTGCGGAGAAGGGGGAGGTTCCGCTGCCTGCCAGTTGAACCCGCCCGGCAGACCGCAGCCCATGCAACCGTCCCCCTGACCATGGCGGTCATCGCTGCCGGCATCGGTGCGGTGCTCTGGAGGCCACCATCCGTGGGGCATGACCCTCCCGAGCGCGGACGGGCCTGAATGCGCGACCGCCCCTGCTTCGGTTTCGAAACTGGAGCGGTCGGCGTTGGACGGTTACCAGCCTCGTGCGCGCCACTCCGCGAGGTGGGGCCGCTCCGTGCCGATGGTGGTGTCGTTGCCGTGGCCGGGGTAGATCCACGTCTCGTCGGGCAGAACGTCGAAGAGCTTGGTCTCCAGGCCACCCATCAGGGAGTTGAACTCTTCCGGACGTGTTGTCCGCCCAGGCCCCCCGGGGAAGAGGCAGTCGCCCGTGAACACATGCGGGTGCCCGTGCGGGTCGTCGTAGACCAGGGCGATCGAGCCCGGCGTGTGCCCGACCAGATGGCGCGCGGTGAGTTCCACGCGCCCCACCCGGATGGTGTCCCCGTCGTCGACCAGGACATCGGTCGGCACGGGGATGCCGGCGGCGTCGTCGCGGCCGGCGTAGGTACGGGCGCCGGTTGCCGCGACGACCGCGGCGAGCGCCTGCCAGTGGTCGCCGTGCTGGTGGGTGGTGACGACGGACGCGATGCCGTCGTCACCGATCATGCCGAGCAGCGAGTCCGCGTCATTGGCGGCGTCGATCAGCAGCTGCTCGTCGGTGGCCCGGCAGCGCAGCAGATAGGCGTTGTTGTCCATCGGGCCGACCGCGATCTTGGTGATCATCAGGTCCTTGAGCTCGTGCACGTCCGCCGGGCCGCCGACCGTCACCTGTCCGCTGTACGTCATGGCGGCAGCCTATAGCGGCAGAGCGTCCGGGGACCGTCCAGCCACTACAGCGGGGGAAGCGGCGGCAGCGGGCCGCCCGCCACCGTCAGCCCGGCCCCGTCGCGGCGCCCGGCGAGCCAGCCGAGCAGCTCCGGCGCGGGGCCTGTGACGGTGACATCGGGCACCTCGGCCTCCCGGCCCGTGCTCCACGCGCGCGTGCCGTCCGTGAGACGCGTCGGCGGCACATCGGGGTGACCGGTGAACCGCTCCGCGAGGAAGTCGGTCTCCCGCTCCACGAACTCCGCCGGCAGGTCCTCCAGGTCGTATCCGATCCCGAGATCCACGTGGTGCAGCTCCACCTCGACCCACCGCCGGAACGGCACCCGGGCCGCCGCGTCCGTGACTCCGTTGCGCAGCGTCACCGTGCGCGACCAGTCCGCCGGTGCCGTCCCAACCTCCTGGAAGCGGGCCGCGCTCTCGCGTACGTCGGCGAGCTGGGCGTCGAGGTGCCGCGGGGCGTCCCGCTCGATGTCGGCGTCCCGGGTCCCGGCGGAGGGGTACATGGGTCGACCCTCCAGGACGTTCACTAGGGCGTCCGCATTGCGGGCGAGATGTGCGAGGACGTGGCCGCGGGTCCAGCCGGGGAGCCGTGACGGCTCGGCCACCGACGCGTTGTCCAGCTTGGCGGCTGCTGTGAGCAGCCTCTCGGTCGCTTCTCGTACAGACACCAGGTCACGAGCGTGATCAATCATGGTGCTGACACTAGTCCCGCCACACCTTTGGGTGAAGGTGGTGAACGGGTGCCGTAAATCGAATGCGCGTGCTATAGGGTCGGACGTGGCGTCGGGCATGCTGGAAGGCCCGGGATTGTTGTCGTATCCGGGAATCCGACCGGCGTTGTCAGTGGCTCCCCCTAGTCTGAGAAAGCACGGGGGCCCCGCCCCTGTCACTTCTCTCAAGAAAGGTGCGGACCGGCGTGGCCGACCGTCTCATCGTCCGTGGCGCGCGCGAGCACAACCTGAAAAACGTCTCGCTCGACCTGCCGCGCGACTCGCTCATCGTCTTCACGGGCCTGTCGGGGTCGGGCAAGTCCTCCCTGGCCTTCGACACCATCTTCGCCGAGGGCCAGCGGCGCTACGTGGAGTCGCTCTCCTCGTACGCCCGCCAGTTCCTGGGCCAGATGGACAAGCCGGACGTCGACTTCATCGAGGGCCTGTCGCCGGCGGTCTCCATCGACCAGAAGTCGACCTCGCGCAACCCGCGCTCGACGGTCGGCACCATCACCGAGGTCTACGACTACCTGCGCCTGCTCTTCGCGCGCATCGGCAAGCCGCACTGTCCCGAGTGCGGCCGCCCGATCTCCCGCCAGTCGCCGCAGGCCATCGTCGACAAGGTCCTGGAGCTGCCGGAGGGCAGCCGCTTCCAGGTGCTGTCGCCGCTGGTGCGCGAGCGCAAGGGCGAGTTCGTCGACCTCTTCGCCGATCTCCAGACCAAGGGTTACAGCCGCGCGCGGGTGGACGGCGAGACGATCCAGCTCTCCAACCCGCCCACCCTGAAGAAGCAGGAGAAGCACACCATCGAGGTGGTCGTCGACCGCCTCACGGTGAAGGACTCCGCCAAGCGCCGCCTCACCGACTCCGTGGAGACCGCGCTCGGCCTGTCCGGCGGCATGGTCGTGCTCGACTTCGTCGACCTCCCCGAGGACGACCCCGAGCGCGAGCGCATGTACTCGGAGCACCTGTACTGCCCGTACGACGACCTGTCCTTCGAGGAGCTGGAGCCGCGCTCCTTCTCCTTCAACTCGCCCTTCGGCGCCTGCCCCGAGTGCACCGGCATCGGTACGCGCATGGAGGTCGACCCCGAGCTGATCGTCCCGGACGAGGACAAGTCCCTCGACGAGGGCGCGATCCACCCCTGGTCGCACGGGCACACCAAGGACTACTTCGGCCGCCTGATCGGCGCTCTCGCGGACGCGTTGGGATTCCGGACCGACATCCCCTTCGCGGGCCTGCCGCAGCGCGCCAGGAAGGCCCTGCTGTACGGGCACAAGACACAGATCGAGGTCCGCTACCGCAACCGGTACGGGCGCGAGCGGGTGTACACCACGCCCTTCGAGGGCGCCGTCCCCTTCGTCAAGCGCCGGCACAGCGAGGCTGAGTCCGACGCCAGCCGCGAGCGCTTCGAGGGCTATATGCGCGAGGTGCCCTGCCCCACCTGTGAGGGCACGCGCCTGAAGCCGATCGTCCTAGCGGTCACGATCATGGAGAAGTCGATCGCCGAGGTCTCCGCGATGTCGATCAGCGACTGCGCGGAGTTCCTGGGCGAGCTGAAGCTCAGCGCGCGCGACAAGAAGATCGCCGAGCGCGTGCTCAAGGAGGTCAACGAGCGGCTGCGGTTCCTGGTCGACGTCGGCCTCGACTACCTCTCGCTGAACCGCGCGGCCGGCACCCTGTCCGGCGGCGAGGCCCAGCGCATCCGCCTGGCCACCCAGATCGGCTCCGGCCTCGTCGGCGTCCTGTACGTCCTCGACGAGCCGTCCATCGGCCTGCACCAGCGGGACAACCACCGGCTCATCGAGACCCTGGTCCGGCTGCGCGACATGGGCAACACGCTCATCGTCGTCGAGCACGACGAGGACACCATCAAGGTCGCCGACTGGGTCGTCGACATCGGCCCCGGTGCGGGCGAGCACGGCGGCAAGGTCGTGCACAGCGGCTCCCTGAAGGAGCTGCTCGCCAACGAGGAGTCGCAGACCGGTCAGTACCTCGCCGGGAAGAAGTCCATCCCGCTGCCGGACATCCGCCGGCCTCGCGACCCCTCGCGGCAGCTCACGGTGCACGGCGCCCGGGAGAACAACCTCCAGGACATCGACGTGTCCTTCCCGCTGGGCGTGTTCACCGCGGTCACGGGTGTCTCCGGCTCCGGTAAGTCGACCCTGGTCAACGACATCCTGTACACGCACCTCGCCCGCGAGCTGAACGGCGCGAGGAACGTGCCCGGGCGGCACACGCGCGTGGACGGCGACGACCTCGTCGACAAGGTCGTCCACGTCGATCAGTCGCCCATCGGCCGCACCCCGCGGTCCAACCCGGCGACGTACACCGGTGTCTTCGACCACATCCGCAAG
This sequence comes from Streptomyces spinoverrucosus, assembly GCF_015712165.1. Lineage (NCBI taxonomy): Bacteria > Bacillati > Actinomycetota > Actinomycetes > Kitasatosporales > Streptomycetaceae > Streptomyces > Streptomyces spinoverrucosus. The sequence goes on from NZ_JADPZX010000001.1 coordinate 6,866,620, forward strand.
CTGTTCGCCGAGACCACCGAGGCGAAGGTCCGCGGCTACATGCCCGGCCGCTTCTCCTTCAACGTCAAGGGCGGCCGCTGCGAGAACTGCGCGGGCGACGGCACGATCAAGATCGAGATGAACTTCCTCCCGGACGTCTACGTCCCGTGCGAGGTCTGCCACGGCGCCCGGTACAACCGGGAGACCTTGGAGGTCCACTACAAGGGCAAGTCCATCGCCGAGGTCCTGAACATGCCGATCGAGGAGGCACTCGACTTCTTCGAGGCCGTCCCGGCGATCTCCCGCCACCTGAGGACGCTGCACGACGTGGGTCTGGGCTACGTCCGCCTCGGCCAGTCGGCGACCACCCTCTCCGGCGGCGAGGCCCAGCGCGTGAAGCTCGCCAGCGAACTCCAGAAGCGCTCCACCGGACGCACCGTCTACGTCCTCGACGAGCCGACCACCGGTCTGCACTTCGAGGACATCAGCAAGCTGCTGAAGGTCCTGTCCGGCCTGGTCGACAAGGGCAACACGGTCATCGTCATCGAGCACAACCTCGACGTGATCAAGACCGCCGACTGGCTCGTCGACATGGGCCCCGAGGGCGGCGCGGGCGGTGGTCTCGTCGTGGCGGAGGGCACGCCGGAGGAGGTCGCCGCGGTGTCGACCAGCCACACCGGCAAGTTCCTGCGGGAGATCCTCGGCGCGGACCGGATCAGCGACGCCGCCGCGGTGCCGGCCCCGCGCAGGGCCGCGGCCAAGAAGATGGCGGCAGCCAAGGCGGTCAACAACACGTCCACGAAGAAGGCGATCGGGGTGACCAAGAAGGCCACGCCCGCGAAGAAGGCGACGCGGGCTCGCAAGGCCTGAGAACAGCGAGCGAAGGGGCGGTACCCTGCGGGAACACCCGTGGGCACCGCCCTTGGCTGTCGGCCTCCCCCTACAGCTCACCCAGCTCCGAGGCATACGGCGGCTCCGCCCCCGCCCGTGAGCAGGTGATCGCCGCCGCGCGGGCCGCGAACCGCAGAAGGCGGGTCCAGGCGTCGGCGTCGAGGGTGGCGAGGGCCTCGGGGGACAGGGCGTTCCAGGCGGACAGGCCGTGCAGCAGGGCCGCGTTGACCGTGTCGCCGGCGCCGATCGTGTCCACCACCTCGACCTGCTCACCCGGCACGGAGTGTTCCCCACCGTCCCGGGTGAAGACGGTCAGCCCGTCGCCACCCCGGGTGATCACCACCGCCGAGGGCCCCGCCGCCAGCCACTCGCCGGGCGTGCCGCCCAGCCATTCCGCGTCCTCCTCGGAGAGCTTCAGCAGCGTCACCGAGGGCAGCCAGCCCTGGAATCGGGCCCGATAGGCGTCAGCGTCGGGAATGAGTCCGGCCCTGATGTTCGGGTCGAGCGCGGTGAACACGCCCTGCCCGGCCGCCGTGCGCATCAGGTTCTCGTAGGCACTCGCCCCCGGCTCCAGGACCAGCGAACAGGTACCGAACGACACCGCGCGTGTGCCGGCGGGCAGGCGGTCCGGGGCCGTGAACAGCCGGTCGGCGGTGCCGTCGACGTAGAAGGAGTACGCGGCCGAACCGTTTCCGTCGATCGTCGCGACCGCGAGCGTGGTCGGCTCCGGGCCGCGCTGTACGGCCGAGACGTCCACACCGGCCTTGCGCAGCCCGTCGAGCAGGGCTTCGCCGAAGGCGTCGGAGGAGGTGCGGGAGCAGAAGGCTGTGGGCGAGCCCAGCCGGCCGAGGGCCACGGCCGTGTTGTACGGGCCGCCGCCGAGGGCGGGCCGCAGTCCGGCGAGGGCACCCGGGCCCTGCGGTACCAGATCGATCAGGGCCTCACCGGCGACGACGATCACGAGTCGGGTCCTTTCTCGGGGCAGCCGCAGGACGTGCGGTGGACGAAGGTGCAGGGGAGCCGAACGGTCCGGGCGGGCCGGTCCGGAGCGGCGAGGCGTTCCAGGAGGACCCGAACGGCCTGGGCGCCGAGGTCCTTGCTGGGCTGGGCGATCGCGGTGAGCCGGGGCGAGAACAGGTCCGCCCAGGCGAAGTCGTCGAAGCAGCACAGCGCGATGTCGCCGGGCACGGACAGACCCCGCTCGCGCAGGGCGCGCAGGGCGCCGATGGTCATGGCGTTGTTGGCGGTGACGAGGGCCGTGGGCGGCGCGGCGAGCGAGAGCAGGGCGGCGGTGGCCTCCGCGCCGCCGGCCGATTCGGAGTCGCCGTGCGCGACGAGTCGCTCGTCGTGGGGGAGCCCGGCGGCGGCCAGCCCGTGCCGGTAGCCGGTGATCCGCTCGGCGGTCGTACTCAGTCCGCGGCGGCCCGCGACCAGGGCGATACGGCGGTGGCCGAGCTCGGCTAGGTGGGTGACCAGGCTCGCCACCGGCTCCGCGCTCTCCGCGCAGATCTGGTCGAAGCGCGGCGCACCGCTCGCCGGATCGTCGACCACGCGGTCCAGCAGCACGGTCGGCACCTTGTGGCGGTGCAGGTAGGAGAGCAGCTCGTGGGGGTGTGGGGACGGCGCGACGATCAGGCCGTCCACGCGTCGCTCGTGCAGCAGCTGGACGACCTTGCGCTCGTGCTGCGGATCTTCGTGCGGGTCGGCGATGAGGAGGCTGTAGCCCTGCTCCAGGGCGGTCGCCTCGACACCCTGGAGGATCTCGGTGAAGTACGGGTTGCTGATGGCCGACACCGCGAGCCCGACGGAGCGGGTGCGGGAGGTCACCAGGGAGCGGGCCAGGGTGTTCGGGGTGTAGCCGAGCTCGTCGATGGCGTCCAGGACGGCCTGTCGGGTCTGCGGGAGCACCGGTCGGGTGCCGTTCAGCACATGGGAGACGGTCGCCACGGAGACTCCGGCGCTGCGCGCCACGTCCGCCATCGTCGCCATGGTGTGTCCCCTTCCCGAAGGCGCCCATGCGGTTCCCGAAGGCGCCCGTGCCGGGCGGGGTCATGCCGGGCCGCGCCCTTCCTGGCGGGGACGGTATCCCATCCAGAGCCGGACGTAAACGCTTGCGCAAACGTTTACGTCACTCCGAGGCTCACCCGTCCTCCCACTCCCACCCGATCCCCAAGATCCCCGCCCGCACCCGCGGCTCCACGAGATGCACCGAGTGGTGCCGCCCGGTCAGCGGCAGGTCCTGGTGGCCGCTGCGCGGCGCCGCGGCCGAGTGCTGGGCGAACCGGTGACAGCGCACCGGCAGGGCGTTCTCGTCGAACCGCACCTGAAGGGCGTACTGGCCGCCGGCCGGCCCGAAGCCACGGACGTACTCGCGGGACACGCCCGCCGTGCCGTCCTCGACGCCGTAGCGGAAGAGGAAGGTGTCGCCGGTCCGCAGCCGGGTGTCGAAGAGCAGCTCGGCGACGAGGATCCCGGTCTCCTGGTGCCAACGGGCGTGTCCGGTGCGGCAGTTCTCCAGGGCGTGCACGGTCATGCGGTCCGGCGCGCACCCGGGGTCGCCGTGGTGGACGGCCACGAAGCGGTCGACGCCGTCCCGGTGTGCGCGCACGATGTGGTGCGACTCCCGCCCCAGCAGCTCGCGGCGCGCCCCGATCCGTACCCGCTCGTGGTGCCCGAGCATGTGCAGGCCGCCGTCGAGCGGGGCGCCCAGCTCGGCGAGCAGCCGTTCCAGGACGCCGGAAGCCTCGATGAGGGACCGGTAGGAGCGGCCCTCGGGGCGGCGCGCGGACGTGCGGTCGTCGGTCGTCTCGGCGAGCAGCCGGATCAACGACTCCTCCGGGAGGTGGAGGATCTCCTCCAGGGCCCGTACGGCGCGCAGCGACTCGGGGCGCTGAGGGCGGCGGGCACCCTGCTGCCAGTAACTCAGGCTCGTGACGCCCACTTTCACGCCGTACCGCGTCAGATGGTGCTGTACCCGCTGCAACGGCAGTCCGCGGGCGGCTATCGCGGCGCGCAGCGCGACGTGGAAGGGGCCGCCGCGCAGGGCCGTGTCCAGTTCGGAGTCCAGTTCCGTGTCCAGTTCCGCGGGGACGACGTCCGCGTGCGGTGTGGCGTGCGGCATGCAGGGGCCTTTCTGTGCTGGATCACAACGGCTGGTCAGTCCGTTCGCGCAGGTCGTCCGGGTCACCCGGGCGGCGTCGGGCCGTCTTCACATGCGTACGCCGCCGTTCACGGTCCCGAGTTCCTCCGCATTGAAGCGTGTTGACCATGCCTCGACAACACCTGATGCCCAACCGTGGTGTGCTCGTGGCCGAGGTTCGACCGGTGCGTCACGGGGGAGCGCCCACCGTGCCGCCCGGCGGTTCGGCGGGCGTTGTCCACAGGCCCGCCGCGGTGTCACCGCTCGCCAGTAGGGTGTGAGACATGGCCGATCCCTCCAGCTACCGCCCCAGGCCGGGAGACATCCCGGACTCCCCGGGGGTGTACCGATTCCGTGACGAGCACCGCCGGGTGATCTACGTCGGAAAGGCGAAGAGCCTGCGCCAGCGCCTGGCCAACTACTTCCAGGACCTGGCCGGCCTGCACCCGCGCACCCGGAGCATGGTCACCACGGCCGCATCCGTGGAGTGGACGGTGGTGTCCACGGAGGTCGAGGCACTACAGCTGGAGTACTCCTGGATCAAGGAGTACGACCCCCGGTTCAACGTCAAGTACCGCGACGACAAGAGCTACCCGTACCTCGCGGTGACGATGAACGAGCAGTACCCGCGCGTGCAGGTGATGCGCGGCCACAAGAAGAAGGGCGTGCGCTACTTCGGGCCGTACGCGCACGCGTGGGCCATCCGGGACACGGTCGACCTGCTGCTGCGTGTCTTCCCGGTACGCACCTGCTCGACCGGCGTCTTCAAGAACGCACGCCGCACCGGCCGCCCCTGCCTGCTCGGCTACATCGGCAAGTGCTCCGCGCCCTGCGTCGGCCGGATCTCCGACGAGGAGCACATGGAGCTGGCGGAGGAGTTCTGCGACTTCATGACGGGCCGTACGGGCACGTACCTGCGCCGTCTGGAGAAGCAGATGGGGCAGGCGGCCGAGGAGCTGGAGTACGAGCGGGCGGCCCGGCTGCGTGACGACATCGAGGCCCTGAAGAAGGCCATGGAGAAGAACGCGGTCGTGCTCGCCGACGCGACCGACGCCGACCTGATCGCGGTCGCCGAGGACGAGCTGGAAGCGGCCGTGCAGATCTTCCACGTCCGTGGCGGACGGGTGCGCGGCCAGCGTGGCTGGGTCACCGACAAGGTCGAGGAGATCACAACAGGGGCTCTGGTGGAGCACGCCCTGCAGCAGCTGTACGGGGAGGAGACCGGTGACGCGGTCCCCAAGGAGGTACTCGTCCCGGCGCTGCCCGACCCGGTGGAGCCGGTGCAGGAGTGGCTGGCCGTCCGCCGGGGCTCGAACGTCTCGCTGCGGATCCCGCAGCGCGGCGACAAGAAGGCCCTGATGGAGACCGTGCAGCGCAACGCCCTCCAGGCACTGGCGCTGCACAAGACCAAGCGCGCCTCGGACCTGACCACGCGCTCGCGCGCGCTGGAGGAGATCGCCGACGCCCTGGACCTGGACAGCGCCCCGCTGCGGATCGAGTGCTACGACATCTCGCACCTCCAGGGCGACGACGTGGTGGCCTCCATGGTCGTCTTCGAGGACGGGCTGCAGCGCAAGAGTGAGTACCGCCGCTTCCAGATCAAGGGTTTCCGGGGCCAGGACGACGTCCGCTCGATGCACGAGGTGATCACCCGCCGCTTCCGGCGCTACCTCGCCGAGAAGGAGCGGACGGGCGAGTGGGCCGACGGCGAGCCCGCCCTCACCAACGGCGAGCCCGCCCTGGCCGACGGTGGCACAAGCGTCGGCGCCGACGGGGACGCAAGCGCGCTCACCGCCGGTGGCACAAGCGCGCTCACCGCCGGTGGCGCAAGCGCCCTCACCAGCTCCCTCACCGAGGACGACGGTCGCCCCAAGCGCTTCGCCTACCCCCCGCAGCTCGTCGTCGTCGATGGCGGTCAGCCGCAGGTCGCCGCGGCCCAGCGGGCCCTGGACGAGCTCGGCATCGACGACATCGCCGTGTGCGGCCTCGCCAAGCGCCTGGAGGAGGTCTGGCTGCCCGGCGAGGACGACCCGGTCGTCCTGCCCCGCACCAGCGAGGGCCTCTACCTGCTGCAACGCGTCCGCGACGAAGCGCACCGGTTCGCGATCACCTACCAGCGCAGCAAGCGCGCCAAGCGCATCCGCTCCAGTCCCCTGGACGACGTGCCCGGGCTCGGCGAGACGCGCAAACAGGCGCTGATCAAGCACTTCGGGTCGGTGAAGAAGCTACGGTCCGCGACAATCGACGAGATTTGTGAGGTACCGGGCATAGGTCGCAAGACGGCCGAGACGATCGCCGTGGCGCTCGCCCGGACGGCCCCGGCCGCACCCGCCGTGAACACGGCGACTGGAGAGATCATGGAAGACGTGGAAGACGGGGAACCCGAGACGACGGCGGGTACCCCAGGGGAGCCCGTGCCCACGGGCGCCCCGGACGAGCGACGGGGGCAGGAGAGATGACCGAGCACGAGAAGCAGTCCACGGACCGGCGAGATCAGGAACCCAAGGAAACTCACAAGGTGACCGACGAGGATCGCACCCGGCAGGACGCGCCTCAGGACGACGGAGCACAGGTGGGTACGGGCATCGAAGCAGGCGGGGTCCCCGAAGCGGCCATCCCCGAACTGGTGATCATCTCGGGCATGTCCGGAGCCGGACGCTCGACGGCCGCGAAGTGTCTGGAGGACCTCGGCTGGTTCGTGGTCGACAACCTCCCGCCCGCGCTGATCCCCACCATGGTGGAGCTCGGTGCCCGCTCGCAGGGCAATGTGGCGCGGATCGCGGTCGTCGTCGACGTACGCGGCAGGCGTTTCTTCGACAATCTGCGCGAGTCCCTCGCCGACCTCGACACCCGCGGGGTGACCCGGCGGATCGTCTTCCTGGAGTCCTCCGACGAGGCCCTGGTGCGCCGCTTCGAGTCGGTGCGCCGCCCGCACCCCCTGCAGGGCGACGGCAGGATCGTCGACGGCATCGCCGCCGAGCGCGAGCTGCTGCGCGAGCTGCGCGGCGACGCCGACCTGGTGATCGACACCTCCAGCCTCAACGTGCACGAGCTGCGCGCCAAGATGGACGCCCAGTTCGCGGGCGAGGAGGAGCCGGAGCTGCGGGCCACCGTCATGTCCTTCGGCTACAAGTACGGCCTGCCGGTCGACGCCGACCTCGTCGTCGACTGCCGCTTCCTGCCCAACCCGCACTGGGTGCCGGAGCTGCGCCCGTTCACCGGCCTCAACGAGGAGGTGTCGGGCTATGTCTTCAACCAGCCCGGCGCGAAGGAGTTCCTCGACCGGTACGCCGAGCTGCTCCAGCTCATCGCGGCGGGCTACCGGCGTGAGGGCAAGCGGTATGTGACCATCGCGGTCGGCTGCACCGGTGGCAAGCACCGCTCGGTCGCGATGTCGGAGAAGCTCGCCGCGCGCCTGGCGGCCGAGGGTGTGGAAACGGTGGTCGTGCACCGGGACATGGGACGCGAATGACGGGACGTACGTTGCGGCTGAGCCGGCTGCGCAGGGTCACCCCCGAGGGGCGGGGCGGCCGGCTCACCGAGTCCCGGGGCGGCCGCCCGCGCCGCCGGGGCACCCAGCCCAAGGTGGTCGCCCTCGGCGGCGGCATGGGACTGTCCGCCTCGCTCGCCGCGCTGCGCCGGATCACCGGCGACCTCACCGCCGTCGTCACCGTGGCCGACGACGGCGGCTCCAGCGGCCGGCTCCGCGACGAGCTGGGCGTGCTGCCGCCCGGCGATCTGCGCAAGGCGCTCGCCGCGCTGTGCGGCGACGACGACTGGGGCCAGACCTGGGCCCGGGTCATCCAGCACCGCTTCCAGTCCGGCGGCGAGATGCACGGCCACGCGGTCGGCAACCTGCTGATCGTCGCCCTGTGGGAGCAGCTCGGCGACCACGTCCTGGCCCTCGACCTGGTCGGCAAGCTGCTCGGCGCGCACGGGCGCGTGCTGCCCATGTCCGCCGTGCCGCTGGAACTCCAGGCGTTGGTCAGGGGGCACGATCGGGAGCGGCCCGACGACCTCGACACCGTCCGCGGACAGGCGAACGTCGCCCTCACGCCCGGCGAGGTGCAGTCCGTGCACCTGGTGCCGAACGATCCGCCCGCCGTCCCGGAGGCCGTCGAGGCGGTGCTGGACGCCGACTGGGTGGTGCTCGGCCCCGGCTCCTGGTTCTCCTCGGTCATCCCGCATCTGCTCGTGCCCGAGCTGCTGGACGCCCTGACGGAGACGAAGGCACGCCGGGTACTCTCGCTGAACCTCGCCCCGCAGCCCGGAGAAACCGAGGGCTTCTCCCCGCAGCGTCATTTGGAGGTTTTGGGACGACACGCCCCTAAACTCGCCCTGGACGTGGTGCTGGCCGACGAGGCCGCCGTGCCCGACCGCGACTCCCTGACCGACGCCGCCAAGCGTTTCGGGGCCGCGGTCGAGCTGGCGCCGGTGGCCCGGACGGACGGAACTCCGCGGCACGACCCGGAGCTGCTGGCCGCCGCGTACGACCGTATTTTTCGGATGCATGGAAGGATCGGCCCATGGCGATGACGGCAGCGGTGAAGGACGAGATCTCCCGGCTCCCCGTCACCCGGACCTGCTGCAGGAAGGCGGAGGTCTCCGCCATCCTGCGGTTCGCCGGCGGCCTTCACCTGGTCAGCGGGCGCATCGTGATCGAGGCGGAGCTCGACACCGCGATGGCGGCGCGGCGGCTGAAGCGGGACATCCTGGAGATCTTCGGGCACAGCTCGGAACTGATCGTGATGGCTCCGGGTGGCCTGCGGCGCGGTTCGCGGTACGTCGTTCGGGTCGTCGCCGGTGGCGACCAGCTGGCCCGGCAAACCGGCCTGGTCGACGGCCGGGGCCGCCCGATCCGGGGTCTGCCCCCGCAGGTGGTCTCGGGGGCCACCTGCGACGCCGAGGCGGCCTGGCGCGGGGCCTTCCTGGCGCACGGTTCGCTCACCGAGCCCGGCCGCAGCTCCTCCCTGGAGGTGACCTGCCCGGGCCCCGAGGCCGCGCTCGCCCTGGTCGGCGCCGCCCGCCGCCTGTCGATCGCCGCGAAGGCCCGTGAGGTGCGGGGCGTTGACCGGGTCGTCGTCCGCGACGGTGACGCGATCGGCGCGCTGCTCACCCGGCTCGGCGCCCACGAGTCGGTGCTGGCCTGGGAGGAGCGGCGAATGCGCCGCGAGGTCCGTGCCACCGCCAACCGGCTCGCCAACTTCGACGACGCCAACCTGCGCCGGTCCGCGCGCGCGGCGGTCGCCGCCGGGGCCCGGGTCGCCCGTGCGCTGGAGATCCTCGCCGACGACGTTCCCGAGCACCTCGCCGCGGCCGGCCGCCTGCGCATGGAGCACAAGCAGGCCTCGCTGGAGGAGCTGGGCGCGCTGGCCGATCCGCCGCTGACCAAGGACGCCGTCGCGGGGCGGATCCGCCGCCTGCTCGCCATGGCCGACAAGCGGGCGGCCGACCTGGGGATCCCGGGTACGGAGGCGAACCTCAGCGATGAACTGGCGGACAATCTCGCCGGCTGACGCCCCGTCGGACACACCGGTGCCGACACCTGAATGAGGAGGTCCGGCACCGGCGTCACGCCCACTCCCACCCCGGCGTCACGCCCGCGTCAGCCTCACTCCCGCACCCGCATTACGTCCGCGCCGACCCGCAGGCCCGCGCCGACCCGCACGCCCGCCGACCCGCACGCCCGCCCCGGCGTCACTCCCGCACCCGCATCACGCCCCCCGCCGACCCCACTCCCGCCCCCGGCATCACGTCCGCCCCGGCGTCACGCCCGCGAACCGGCCTCACCCCGACTCCCCCTCAACCCCGCCACCCCTGACACCACACCGGCATCCACCTGATGCCGGCGCCGCAACACCCCTGAGGCGCTCTTGACTTGACCATGCCCTGTCATGAGCCTGGCATCCACTCGCCACTGTGGCGAACCACCGCAAGGGGGGTTCATGAGACGAAGAGCGAGATCGATCCTCGCCGCCGGCGCACTCCTGCTGGGCGCCCTCACCCTGGCACCCTTGGCCCAGGCCGACGAGAAGGCATCCGACCCCGACACCGAAGAGGTCAAGGTCTTCCGCGCCGACGTCACCAAGCAGCAGGTACCCCTGCTGCTCGCCACCGGACAGGACAGTCACGAACTCGGCGAACAGATCCCCGACAAGGGCACCGCCACCGTCGAGGTCTACCTCACCGACAAACAGGCCGAGAAACTCCAGAAGCAGGGCGTCGACCTCAAGGAGCACACCCTCTCGCCGCAGGCACGCGCACGCGTGGCCGCCGCCGGCGACGGAGTCTTCCGGCCGTACAGCGGCAAGGGCAACCTCAAGGAGGAGATCCTCAGGACCGCCCAGGAGCACCCGTCCCTGACCAAGGTGGTCTCCATCGGCAAGTCCCTCCAGGGACAGGACATCCTCGCCCTGAAGCTCACCAAGAACGCCAGGAAGAGCAAGGACGGCGCCAAGCCCTCCGTCCTCTATCTCTCCAACCAGCATGCGCGCGAGTGGATCACCCCGGAGATGACCCGGCGGCTGATGCACCACTACCTGGACACCTACGCCACCGACAAGCGCATCAAGAAGATCGTCGACACCACCGAGCTGTGGTTCGTGCTCTCGGCCAACCCCGACGGCTACGACTGGACGCACCACCCCGACGGCGACCGCCAGTGGCGCAAGAACATGCGCGACAACAACGGCGACGGCGCCCACACGATCGGCGACGGTGTCGACCTCAACCGCAACTTCGCCTACAAGTGGGGCTACGACGACGAGGGTTCGTCCCCGTACCCCACCAGCCAGACCTACCGCGGCCCCGGCCCGAACTCCGAGCCCGAGACCAAGGCACTGGACGCCTTCGAACGACGCATCGGCTTCGAGTACGGCATCAACTACCACTCCGCCGCCGAACTGCTCCTCTACGGCGTCGGCTGGCAGGTCGCCACACCCACCCCGGACGACGTCCTGTACAAGTCCCTCGCCGGTACGCCGGAGAACTCCGCGATCCCCGGCTACCACCCGCAGCTCTCCTCCGAGCTCTACACCACCAACGGCGAGGCGGACGGGCACGCGGCCAACGTCAACGGCACGGCGATGTTCACCCCGGAGATGTCCACCTGCCAGTCCGTGTCGAACGTCGACCCGAACGACGCCTGGAACCCCGCCGACTGCGCGTCGATCTTCACCTTCCCGGACGACGAGAAGCTGATCCAGCAGGAGTTCGAGAAGAACATCCCGTTCGCGCTCTCCGTCGCCGAGTCCGCCGCCCGTCCCGACCGGCCCAGGTCCTCGGTCGGCATCGACGCCCCCGACTTCACCCCGGCGCCGTTCACGACGTCGTACTCCCGCGGCGCCGACCAGGAGGTCTCCGTCGTCGTACGCAAGTCCGTGCGCGACAAGGAGCTCAAGTACCGCGTCAACGGCGGCCGTACGCACGACATGCGGCTGCGGCCCTGGAAGGGCGGTGAGACGTACGGTGGTGAGGACAACCTCTACTTCGACGAGTACCGGGCGAAGGTCGCCGACGGCGACCCCGGAGACAGGGTCGAGGTCTGGTTCACCGGCGAGACCAGGTCCGGAAAGCGCACCGAGAGCGAGCGCTTCACCTACACGGTCGCCGAACGGCCGCGCGCCGACGTGCTCGTCGTCGCCGAGGAGGGCGCACCCGCGACCCAGGCGCAGACGTACGTCGACGCGCTGAAGGCCAACGGTGAGCGGGCCGTCGTCTGGGACGTCGCCACCCAGGGCGCACCGGACGCGTTCGGCGTGCTGACGCACTTCGACACGGTCGTCCACTACACCGGCGCCGTCCGGCCCGGCAACGCCACCCAGCTCGAACTGCGCGCCTACCTCAACGAGGGCGGCAAACTGATCGAGGCGGGCGAGACGGCCGGCGGCTCGGTCGACCTCGGCGGCGGCACCCTGTCGAACGACTTCAGCCAGTACTACCTGGGCGCCCACACCCGTACGTCCCTGCCGGGCGTCACCGGCTTCACCGGCACCGGCGCCCTCGCCGGCGTCACGGCCCCGCTCGGCGACGCGCCCGGCAACCCGCTGAACACCGCCGGATCGTTCGGCGTCACCTCCGACACCCTGCCCGTGGAGACGTTCCCGCAGTTCGAGAGCGCCGGCGCGGGCCAGTACCCGGGGACCGTCAACCCGTACGGCCCGTACGAGGGCGCGTCCATGGCGGCCGTCACGCACTCCGACTACGCCTGGAACCGCCTGACCCGCACCATCGACCTCACCTCCGTGAGCGCGGCCGACGCCCCGACCCTGCGCACCCGGCTGCTGTGGGACACCGAGGCGGGCTACGACCACGCCGTACTCGAGGCGCACACCGCAGGGGCCGACGACTGGACCACGCTGCCGGAGAAGGGCGGCGCCACCGGCACCGCCGTACCCGCCGAGTGCGAGGCCGGGTTCTTCCTCCAGACGCACCCGGCGCTCCAGCGGTACCTGACCCGCGGCGACGGCGGCTGCACGCCCACCGGTACCAGCGGCTCCTGGAACAGCTTCAGCGGCGCCTCCGACCGTTGGCAGCAGGTCGAGTTCGACCTCTCCGCGTACGCCGGGAAGACGGTCGAGGTCTCACTCAGCTACATCACCGACCCCGGCACCGGCGGCCACGGCGTCCTCGCCGACAACGCCACCGTCGTCGTCGGCGGTGCGGCGGGGCAGACCGACGGCTTCGAGACCTCGCTCGGCGCCTGGACCACCCCCGGACCGCCCGTCGGCAGCCCGGCGGTGGTCAAGGACTGGGGGCTGTCCGGGGAACTGTTCAAGACATATGGAGCGGTCACCACGGACGACACCGTGCTGCTCGGTTTTGGACTGGAACACGTCAGCGCGGCGACCGACCGCAGGGATCTGATCGGCGAGGCGCTCACCGCGCTCGACGAGTGAACACCAGGTCAACGGCCACCAACTGTTCGTAGTCATATCGGGTGATCGGGTCGCATGGCTCGGGCGGTCCGTACCCCTACTGGCGGGTACGGACCGCACTGCCGTGTATGGGCCATCTCGATGTCACCCCAGGGGCTTCAGGGAGGTAGGGTCGTAGGCGGTCGGGGACATCCCAAACAGAGCTCGCCGGCACCGCATGGCCGGCGTACCAACGAGGAGATCGGTTCGTGACGATCCGCGTAGGCATCAACGGCTTCGGCCGCATCGGTCGTAACTACTTCCGCGCGCTGCTGGAGCAGGGTGCAGACATCGAGATCGTGGCTGTCAACGACCTGGGTGACACCGCGACCACCGCTCACCTGCTGAAGTACGACACCATCCTGGGCCGCCTCAAGCAGGAGGTCACGCACACCGCCGACACCATCACCGTCGACGGCCACACCATCAAGGTGCTGTCCGAGCGCAACCCCGCCGACATCCCGTGGGGCGAGCTGGGCGTCGACATCGTCATCGAGTCGACCGGCATCTTCACCAAGAAGGAAGACGCCGCGAAGCACATCGCCGGTGGCGCGAAGAAGGTCCTCATCTCGGCTCCGGCCAAGGACGAGGACATCACCATCGTGATGGGCGTCAACCAGGACAAGTACGACCCGGCGAACCACCACGTCATCTCCAACGCCTCCTGCACCACCAACTGTGTGGCGCCGATGGCGAAGGTGCTCGACGAGAACTTCGGCATCGTCAAGGGCCTGATGACGACGGTCCACGCGTACACGAACGACCAGCGCATCCTGGACTTCCCGCACAAGGACCTGCGCCGCGCCCGTGCCGCCGCGGAGAACATCATCCCGACCACCACCGGTGCCGCCAAGGCCACCGCCCTGGTCCTGCCGCAGCTCAAGGGCAAGCTGGACGGCATCGCCATGCGCGTCCCGGTCCCGACCGGCTCGGCCACCGACCTCGTCGTGGAGCTGTCGCGCGAGGTCACCAAGGACGAGGTCAACGCCGCCTTCAAGAAGGCGTCCGAGGGCGAGCTGCAGGGCTACCTGTCCTACACGGAGGACCCGATCGTCTCCTCCGACATCGTCAGCGACCCGGCGTCCTGCACCTTCGACTCCTCCCTGACCATGGTCCAGGAGGGCAACTCGGTGAAGATCCTCGGCTGGTACGACAACGAGTGGGGCTACTCCAACCGCCTCGTCGACCTCACGGTCTTCGTCGGCAACCAGCTCTGAGCAGCTTCCACAGGCACCTCGATGTGAGGGCAGGGCTCGGGCAGCGCGCGCCGCGTTGTCCGAGCCCTGACTCACGTACAGATCGACCAGCCCTCCTCAGGAGTCCCCTATGAAGACGATCGACGAACTCCTCGCCGACGGTGTGGCAGGCAAGCGGGTCTTCGTCCGCGCCGACCTCAACGTGCCGCTGGACGGCACCACCATCACCGACGACGGCCGGATCCGCGCGGTACTGCCCACCGTGAAGGCGCTGGCCGAGGCGGGCGCCCGCGTGGTCGTCGCCTCGCACCTGGGCCGTCCCAAGGGCGCCCCGGACCCCGCCTTCTCGCTCGCCCCGGCCGCCGCCCGGCTCGGTGAACTCCTCGGCACCGAGGTCAAGTTCGCCACCGACACGGTCGGCGACTCCGCGCAGGCCACCGTCGGCTCCCTCGCCGACGGCCAGGTCGCGGTCATCGAGAACCTGCGCTTCAACGCCGGCGAGACAAGCAAGGACGACGCCGAGCGCGGCGCCTTCGCCGACCAGCTCGCCGCCCTCGCCGACGTGTACGTGGGCGACGGCTTCGGCGCCGTGCACCGGGGGCACGCCTCGGTCTTCGACCTGCCGAAGAAGCTGCCGCACTACGCCGGCTACCTCATCGCCACCGAGGTCGGCGTCCTGAAGAAGCTCACCGACGACGTCAAGCGCCCCTACGTCGTCGCGCTCGGCGGCGCCAAGGTCTCCGACAAGCTCGCCGTGATCGACCAGCTCCTCGGCAAGGCCGACCGCCTGCTCATCGGCGGCGGCATGGCCTACACCTTCCTGAAGGCCAAGGGCTACGAGGTCGGCATCTCCCTCCTCCAGGAGGACCAGGTCCCGGCCGTCACCGAGTACATGGAGCGCGCCGAGAAGAGCGGCGTCGAGCTGGTGCTGCCGGTGGACGTCCTGGTCTCCACCGAGTTCCCGGACCTGAAGACCAAGGCCCCGGCCAACCCCACCACCGTCGCCGCGGACGCCATCCCGGCCGACGAGGAGGGCCTGGACATCGGTCCGGAGACCCGCAAGCTGTACGCCTCGAAACTCGCCGACGCCGCCACCGTCTTCTGGAACGGCCCCATGGGCGTCTTCGAGCACCCCGACTACGCCGAGGGCACCAAGGCGGTCGCCCAGGCCCTCGTCGACTCCAAGGGCTTCACCGTGGTCGGCGGCGGCGACTCCGCCGCGGCCGTGCGCACCCTGGGCTTCGACGAGAACGCATTCGGCCACATCTCGACCGGCGGCGGCGCCTCCCTCGAATACCTCGAGGGCAAGACGCTCCCCGGCCTCGCCGCACTGGAGGACTGACTCTTTATGAGCACGCGCACGCCGCTGATGGCGGGCAACTGGAAGATGAACCTCAACCACCTCGAGGCCATCGCCCACACCCAGAAGCTCGCCTTCGCCCTGGCCGACAAGGACTACGAGGCCGTCGAGGTCGTCGTCCTGCCGCCCTTCACCGACCTGCGCTCCGTGCAGACCCTGGTCGAGCACGACAAGCTGAAGATCAAGTACGGTGCCCAGGACATCTCGGTGCACGACGGCGGTGCCTACACCGGCGAGATCTCCGGCCCCATGCTGGCCAAGCTGAGGTGCACATACGTGGCGATCGGTCACTCCGAGCGCCGCCAGTACCACGGCGAGTCCGACGAGCTGGTGAACGCCAAGGTCAAGGCCGCCTTCAAGAACGGCATCACCCCGATCCTGTGCGTCGGCGAGGAGCTGGACGTCCGCGAAGCGGGCAACCACGTCACTCACACCCTCACCCAGGTCGAGGGCGGCCTCCAGGGCGTCCCGGCCGAGCAGGCCGAGACCGTCGTGATCGCCTACGAGCCCGTGTGGGCCATCGGCACCGGCAAGGTCTGCGGCGCCGAGGACGCCCAGGAAGTCTGCGCCGCCATCCGCGGCAAGATCGCCGAGCTGTACTCCCAGGACGTGGCCGACAAGGTCCGCATCCAGTACGGCGGCTCCGTGAAGGCCGGCAACGTCGCCGAGATCATGGCGCAGGCCGACATCGACGGCGCGCTGGTCGGCGGGGCCTCGCTGGACGCGGACGAGTTCGTCAAGATCGTGCGCTTCCGCGACCAGTGAATCGACCGGTGAATCGACCGGTGAGTCGATCAGTGAGTCGATCAGTGAGTATGCGGTAGCGGCGATCCGTCGTACCCTTGCGGGGGCATAGCTGAAACGCTGTGCCCCCGTCGTTCATCCGTATCCGAGGAAGTTGGTCCAGCCGTGGTTTTGGGGTTCTCGATCGCCCTGATCGTCTTCAGCCTGCTGCTGATGCTGCTGGTGCTGATGCACAAGGGGAAGGGCGGCGGCCTCTCCGACATGTTCGGTGGCGGCATGCAGTCGTCCGTCGGCGGCTCCTCCGTCGCCGAGCGCAACCTGGACCGGATCACCGTGGTGGTCGGTCTGCTGTGGTTCGCGTGCATCGTCGTACTCGGCATTCTTATGAAGATCAACAGCTGAGCTGCCCACGCGTTTCGCACGTAACGCCCCATGTTCGGTACGCGCAGCTGAGCGCGGCCTATCATGGGGCTTGCGTCTAGGTGTGGGGGCTGTAACTCCAATCACTGGACGCGCGTTGGGCCTTACGTAGACTGAGGCGCTCGCGGCGAAGCGGAACGCCGACTCGCTTCGCGGCACCATCACGCAGGGAGTTACGACCGTGGCAAGTGGCAACGCGATCCGAGGAAGCCGGGTCGGGGCGGGGCCGATGGGCGAGGCCGAGCGCGGCGAGTCCGCGCCCCGGCTGCGCATCTCCTTCTGGTGCTCCAACGGGCACGAGACCCAGCCCAGCTTCGCCAGCGACGCGCAGGTTCCCGACACCTGGGACTGCCCGCGCTGCGGCTTCCCGGCCGGACAGGACCGGGACAACCCGCCGGACCCGCCGCGCACCGAGCCGTACAAGACGCATCTGGCGTACGTACGGGAGCGGCGCAGCGACGCGGACGGCGAGGCGATCCTCGCCGAGGCGCTCGCCAAACTGCGGGGCGAGATCTAGGAGTTGAACCCGGCCGGGCACCGAGCGGTGCCCGGCCGGACCTGCTTGGTCTTCAGGTCGCTGATACCTGTGGTCAAGGTGAACGTACCTGTTGTTGCACGGCACGACGACGCGACGACAGGTCACGTCCTGAGCTGATCAACTAGGTTGGGACCATGAACGCAGACGGCCGTACCAGGCTGAATCAGACACCCGAGTGGACCGCTCTGGCCAAGCACCGTGAGGAGTTCGCGGACACCCATCTGCGGGATCTGTTCGCGGCGAACCCCGGGCGCGGCTCCGGCTACACGCTCCAGGTCGGTGACCTGTTCGTCGACTACTCCAAGCACCTCGTCACCGACGAGACGCTGCGGCTGCTGCGCGAGCTGGCCGCCGCCACCGACGTCTTCGGGCTGCGGGACGCCATGTTCCGCGGCGAGAAGATCAACACCACCGAGAACCGCGCCGTCCTGCACACCGCGCTGCGCGCACCCCGGGACGCCGTCATCGAGGTCGACGGGGAGAACGTCGTGCCCGGCGTGCACGCCGTGCTCGACAAGATGGCCGACTTCGCCGAGCGGGTCCGGTCGGGGGAGTGGACCGGGCACACCGGCAAGCGGATCCGCAATGTCGTCAACGTCGGCATCGGCGGCTCCGACCTCGGCCCGGCGATGGCGTACGAGGTGCTGCGGGCCTTCACCGACCGCGAGCTGACCGTCCGTTTCGTCTCCAACGTCGACGGTGCCGACCTGCACGAGGCGACCCGCGACCTGGACCCGGCCGAGACGCTGTTCATCATCGCGTCCAAGACCTTCACCACCATCGAGACGGTCACCAACGCCACCTCCGCGCGCAAGTGGCTGCTGGCCGCC
This sequence comes from Streptomyces spinoverrucosus, assembly GCF_015712165.1. NCBI lineage: Bacteria > Bacillati > Actinomycetota > Actinomycetes > Kitasatosporales > Streptomycetaceae > Streptomyces > Streptomyces spinoverrucosus. Next base: position 6,884,632 of record NZ_JADPZX010000001.1, read on the forward strand.
CTCGGTGACGAGTCGGCCGTGGCCAAGCACTTCGTCGCTCTGTCGACGAACGCCGAGAAGGTCGCCGAGTTCGGCATCGACACGGCCAACATGTTCGAGTTCTGGGACTGGGTCGGCGGCCGCTACTCCTACGACTCCGCGATCGGCCTCTCGCTGATGATCGCCATCGGCCCGGACCGCTTCCGGGAGATGCTCGACGGCTTCCACCTCGTCGACGAGCACTTCCGCACCGCCCCCGCCGAGTCCAACGTGCCGCTGCTGCTGGGCCTGCTCGGCATCTGGTACGGCAACTTCCACGACGCCCAGTCGCACGCCGTACTGCCGTACTCGCACTACCTGTCGAAGTTCACGGCGTATCTGCAGCAGCTCGACATGGAGTCCAACGGCAAGTACGTCGGCCGGGACGGCCGTGAGGTGGAGTGGCAGACCGGGCCGGTCGTCTGGGGCACGCCCGGCACCAACGGGCAGCACGCCTACTACCAGCTCATCCACCAGGGCACCAAGCTGATCCCGGCGGACTTCATCGGCTTCGCCGAGCCGGTCGCCGAGATGAGTGCCGAGCTGAAGGCCCAGCACGACCTGCTGATGGCCAACTTCTTCGCCCAGACCCAGGCGCTGGCCTTCGGTAAGACGCCGGAAGAGGTGCGTGCGGAGGGCGTGCCGGAGGAACTGGTCACGCACAAGACGTTCAAGGGCAACCACCCGACGACCACGATCCTCGCGCGCGAGCTGACCCCGTCGGTGCTCGGCCAGCTGGTCGCCCTCTACGAGCACAAGGTGTTCGTGCAGGGCGCGGTGTGGAACATCGACTCCTTCGACCAGTGGGGCGTCGAGCTCGGCAAGGTCCTCGCCAAGCGCGTCGAGCCCGCGCTGACCGAGGGCGCCGAGGTGCCCGGCCTGGACGCGTCCACCCAGTCCCTGGTCGCCAAGTACCGCCAGCTGCGCGGCCGTTGAGCCGTAGCGGCCCTAAAAACTGGATGCGCGGCCGGCTTCCGGCGGGTGACACTGCTCCGGCTCCGTCACCCGCCGGAAGGACACACACCATGGACCAGCTCCTGGCCGCGCTCGCCGACCCGGAACGGCTGAAGCTGTACGCCCGTATCGTGCTGGAGGACCTGCCGCCCCGCGAGGAGGACTCTCCCGCCGTGCGCAAACACCTGGGGCGCCTGATCTCGGCGGGCCTGGTGGAACGCCTGCCCGACGGCTCCCTGCGGGCCGACCCGACGGTCTTCCGCCGCGCACGCCCCGCCGAGCCGGCACAGACCGGTGTGCCCCGGCGCCTGACCGGGTTCTTCGCCCACGGGCGACTGACGTCGATCCCGGTCCGTCCGGTCGTACGCCGCGAACTGCTGGAGCATCTGACGCAGACCCTCTTCGAGGCCGACCGCGGCTACACCGAGCGCGAGGTCAACGACGCGTTCCGCACCGTCCACGACGACACCTCCGCGCTGCGCCGCTACTGCGTGGAGAGCGGTCTGCTCGTGCGGGAGCGCGACGGCAGCAGCTACCGGCGCGTCACCGCCGTCACCGTCTGACGGCGTCGTCGAGGCCGCGCTCAGGCCACCGCGCTGAGCGTGTCGGCGAGGCGGCGGCGGGCCGCGCGGGCCGCGGGCAGGGCGGCGAGGGCGGCGGCGCCCAGCACGGCGGCCGCGCCGAACAGCAGCAGAAGGCCGGGTGACGGACCCTGCGCCAGCCCGGCGCCGATGCCGCTGGATCTGCCCTGGGCGTCGATCAGCCAGCGCGCCAGCGGCAGCCCCAGGGCCGTGCCGAGCAGGACCGCGCACAGAGCGGTGCAGGCGGTGGCCGTGACCGTGACGGCGGTGATCTGTCGTGGGGACAGGCCGACGGCCTTGAGCGCCAGCAGATCCCGCTCGCCCTCGCGGACGGTGCCGCCGATCACGGTGAGCAGTTCGACGATCCCGATGAGGGCGAGCACGGCGATCAGGCCGAGCACCACCCCGCGCAGCGACGACAGCCCGTCCACCGGATTCGGCACGGCGTGCACGTCCAGGTGCCCGCCGGCGGCCGTGGCCAGGTCGACCGCGACCTCCTGCGGGTCGGCGCCCGGTCGCAGGCGCAGGTCGTAGCGGGTGGGGCCCAGCTCCGGGTCGTTCTCGCGGAGTGTGTCGAGCGAGGTGGAGATGACCCGGCCGGCGTTCTCCGGCTCGATGCTGCGGCCCACGATGTGCAGGATCTGCGGCTGGTCGCCCACGGTCATCCGCACCCAGTCGCCGACGCGTACGTCGAGCAGGTCGAGCAGTCCCTGCCCGGCCACCGCCTCGTCCCTGCCGTGCGCCGGGCGGCCCTCGGCCACCGCGTACGGGTAGGGGTCCTGGCGGGTGCCGAGACCGCGCAGGGCGATCGTGCCGGTCTGGCCCGGCACCAGGGCCGCCACCTCGACGCCCGGGTGGGCGGCGATGATGCGCGGGTCGCGGTCGAGCAGGGCGCGGACCTCGCGGTCGCCGACCTCGCCGTCCGGGCGGACGGTGAGCGCGGCGGCCAGGCCGACCTGCTCGGGCCTGCTGTGGAAGCGGTCGATGGTGGTCCAGGCGCTCATCGCCACCACGATCAGCAGCAGCGGCAGCGCCAGCCGGGCGACGGTCGCCGGGGTGCGCGGGCGGCGGGCGAACGCCTTGTGCCAGCCCAGGACCAGCGCGGGCGGCAGCCGCAGCCCCAGCGCACCGCGCGCCGCGCGCGACAGCCGTCCGGCCGCCGGAGCGGCGGTTCGGGGCACGGGCACCGGGGGCACCCGTCCCGCCCGCCAGGCCGCGAGCCCGGTGGTCGCGGCGATGAACAGCACGGCGGCCACCGGTATCCCGACCAGGGCGGCGGTGTGCCCCGGCAGCCCCTGCCACACGCCGACCGCCTCCCCGAGGCGGCCCGGGATCCGGCTGCCCAGGCCTTCCGTGAGCGCCGCCGCTGCCACCGCGCCGAGCAGGGCGTACGCGACGTGCTGGAGCAGGAAGACCCGGACGACCTGGCCAGGCGTGAAGCCGATCGCCTTCAGCACGGAGATGTCCCGCAGATGGCCCCGGATCCGGGTGCCGATCGCCCCGTGCACGGCCAGCCCGGCGGCCAGCAGGGCACCCAGCCCGAACAGGCCCAGCACCTGGCCGAGCAGCCGGGTGTCGCCCTGTGCCTCGGACCGGGCCTGCTGCCAGGTGGAGACCTCGCTGACCGCGCCGGCCCCGAGCACGGTGACGGCGCGCTGGACGGCGTAGTCCGTCTCGCCCGGATCCGTCAGGCGCAGGCCGGTCACCTCGCCGTCCGGGGCGCGTACGGCGGACGGCAGCGCCCACACGAGCCCCGGGCGCTCACCGGGGCGGTAGCGCGGCTCGGCGCTGTCGGCGATCCCGGCGACGGTGAGCGTGCGGGCGGTGCCGGGCAGGGTGAGGACGTCGCCGGGCTGGGCGAGCAGGGCGCGGGCCAGGTGGCTCTCCAGCACCACACCGTCGGGGTGTGCGCCGTCCAGCCAGCGGCCCGAGGCGAGCAGCGGGCGCCCGGCGGCGGGGGTGGCGGTGGTGCCGCGCAGTTCGACGGAGGCGCGGATGCCGCGGGCGGCGACGGTGACGGACTCGGTGGGGTAGGGGCCCGCGACGGACTCGACGCCGTCCAGGCCGGAGAGCTTGCCCGCGTCGGCGGAGGGCGTGGTGTGGAGCCACACGTGCGCGTCCCGGGACTGGGTGAACACGCGCTGCCAGGGGTTGGTGGCGTAGCCGAAGAGCGCCGTCGCCAGCAGCAGCGAGGCGACGACTCCGGCGGTCGCGAGCACGATGAACAGCGCCTCACCACGGTGCGCCCGCAGATCGGACCGCACCCAGCGCAGGGTCGCTCGCACGGGCGTCAGCCCCTCGGCACGCAATGGTCGTACACCCGCATGTCAGTCCCTGAGCTCCAGCACACCGGATATGCCGGACCGGCGCGAGGGCGTGGCGCCGTCGAGTTCCGCGTCGTCCGCGATCCGTCCGTCGAAGAAGCTGATGACCCGGTCCGCGGCGCTTGCCAGCCGGGCGTCGTGGGTGACCAGCAGGATCGTTTGGCCACGCTGGTGGAAGCGGGACAGCAGGCGCATCACCTCGCGGGTGCCCCGGCTGTCCAGGCTGCCGGCGGGTTCGTCGGCCAGCAGCAGCGGCGGATGGTTGACCAGGGCGCGGGCCAGCGCCACCCGCTGCTGCTCACCGCCGGACAGCTCGCCCGGCATGCTGCGCTCCTTGCCGTCAAGACCCAGTTCGGCCAGCAGCGCCTGACGCTCGGCGCGCGCCCGCTTCGGCGGCACCCCGGCGAGGAGGGCGGGCAGCTCGACGTTGTCCGCGACCGACAGGTTGGAGACCAGGTTGAAGAACTGGAAGACGATCCCGATGCGCCGCCGGCGCTCCACCGCCCAGCGCGCCTCGCTGTAGGCGTCCGTGCGCTCGCCGTCCAGCCAGATGCTGCCGCTGTCCGGACGCTGGAGTCCGCCGAGCAGATGCAGCAGCGTCGACTTGCCCGCGCCGGACGGGCCGGTCACGGCCACGAACTCGCCCCGCGCCACACACAGATCGACCCCGCGCACGGCATGTGCCGGGGCACCCTCGCCGTGGTGCGTCTTGACCAGGGCCTCGGCGCGCAGCGCAGGAGTGGGGTGGTGCTCGCTCACTCCGACTCCTCCAGTTCCTCCTGGCAGCGCTCCAACCAGTCCAGGTCGGCCTGCAGATGCAGCATCGCGCCCTCGATCAGCAGCTGGGCGATGCGGTTGTCCCGGTTCTCGGCGGCTGCCAGCTTCGACAGACTGCGCATGGTGTTCAGATACTGGCGCCGCTGTCTGTTGATCAGCGCGATCCGGTCGGCCAGCCCGGTCTGCGGGGCGAGCGCGAGCTTCATGAAGAACTCGTCCCGGACCCGCGGTTCGTCCGCCGTCTCCTCGTACCAGGCGTGCAGCGCCTCCCGCCCGGCGTCGGTGAGGTGGTAGATCCTCTTGTTGGGCCGGCTCGACTGCTCGACCTCCTCGCCCTCGATCAGTCCCGACTTCTCGAGGCGGCCGAGGGTGACGTAGATCTGGCCGATGTTCGGCTGAGGGTACGCGGCGCCCAGCAGTTGCTCAAGGTCCTGCTTCAGCTCATAGCCGTGGGCCGGGCCGCGCGCGAGGAGTGCCAGGAGGGGCAGGCGCACTCGTGCTCTCCTCCTCGCGTCTGCTTATTGTGTGCCACGCCCTAGTATCGCCCATACCTAACAGGTATACATGGCGCTGACTCCGGGCGAAGGGGCCCGGTGCCGGTGTACAGGGAGGAACCTATGCGGTGGATACGCGCCGCCGGTAGGGGCCTCCTCGTTCTGGTCGTCGTGCTGACCGGTTACGTCGCCTCCGGCGCCCGCGCCGAGGACGGGACCGTGGGCGGCCGGGGGCCTTTGACGATCGCCACCGCCGGAGACCTCACCGGCTATCTCGGTCCCCTCCTTCAGGACTGGAACCGCACCCATCCCGCCGAGCAGGTCACACTCGTCGAGCTGCCGGACTCCGCCGACGAGACCCGCGCGCAGATGATCACCGACCTGCGCGGCGGCTCCCGCGGCCGCTTCGACGTCCTCAACATCGACGTCGCCTGGACCTCCGAGTTCGCGGCGGCCGGCTGGATCCGCCCGCTGCCCCGCGACCGCTTCCCGCTCGGCACCTTCCTGCCCCCGGTCGTCGACACCGCCACGTACGACGGGCGGCTGTACGCCGTGCCGTACGTCACCAACGCCGGGCTGCTGCTGTACCGCAAGGACGTCCTGGCCAAGGAGGGTGTCCCGCCGCCGCGTACCTGGGCCGAGCTGGAACGGGCGGCGAGGACCGTCGCGCCGAAGTACGGGCTCGACGGCTACGCCGGACAGTTCCTGCCGTACGAGGGCCTCACCGTCAACGCGGCCGAGGCCGTGTACTCGGCCGGCGGCACGATCCTCGGCGACGAGGGCGAACGCGTCACCGTGAACTCGGACGCGGCCCGCGAGGGCATCGACTTCCTCGCCCGCGGCGTCCGCGAGGGCTGGATCCCCCAGCAGGCGCTGACGTACAAGGAGGAGGAGTCCAAGCAGGCCTTCCTCGACGGCCGCCTGCTGTTCCTGCGCAACTGGCCCTACGCCTACGCCGCCGCCTCGGCCGTGGGGTCCCCGCTGGCCGGCAAGGTCGGCGCCGTGCCCCTGCCCGGGCCGGACGGTCCGGGCACGAGCGTGCTCGGCGGCTCCAACCTGGCCGTCAGCAGCCATGCGCGGCACCCCGACACGGCCGCGCGCCTGATCGCGTACCTCACCAGTGAGCCCGTCCAGCGCCAGGTGCTCACGCGCGGCGCGCTGCCGCCCGTACGGGCCGCGCTGTACGAGGACCCGGCGCTGGTCCGGGACTTCCCCTATCTGCCGACCCTGCGCGCGGGCGTCCTCGCGGCGGCGCCGCGGCCCAAGAGCCCGCGCTACGACCAGGTCAGCCTGGTGGTGCAGGCGGTCGTGCACGACGCGACGACCGGGCGCCAGACGCCCGAGGGCGCGGTGCGACGGCTGGCGCGCGAGCTGGCCGCCATCTCCAGCCGATAGTTACCTGTTAGGTAACGCCAGCATCTCAACTGGGCGCGAGATGTCCGGAAAGGTCCATCTATGCCCGGTTCAACTCCCCGACGGCTTCCGTCTTTTCGTTGACACCCTCGCGACATGCCTACTTAACATGCATGCATAACCGCTGCCCTCGTAGAGATGGATCAATGGGTTGAACAGGCACCACTGGTGGCGCGACGCGGTGATCTACCAGGTGTACGTCCGCAGCTTCCTCGACAGCACCGGAGACGGCGTCGGCGACCTCGCCGGGGTCCGGGCCGGGCTGCCGTACCTGAAGAAGCTCGGTGTCGACGGGATCTGGCTGAGCCCCTTCTATCCGTCGCCGCAGCACGACCACGGGTACGACGTGGTCGACTACTGCGACGTCGACCCGCTGTTCGGCGACCTCGCCGAGTTCGACCTCCTGGTGCGGGCCGCCCGGCGGCTCGGCATCAAGGTGCTGCTGGACATCGTCCCGAACCACTGCTCCAGCGAGCACCCGTGGTTCCGCGAGGCGCTGGCCTCGCCGCCCGGCACCCCGGCGCGCGCCCGCTTCCACTTCGCCGACGGCCGTGGCCCCGGCGGCGCCGAGCCGCCCAACAACTGGCACGCCATGTTCGGCGGCCCGGCCTGGACCCGGGTCGGCGACGGCCAGTGGTACCTGCACATGTTCACGCCCGAGCAGCCGGACTGGAACTGGCGCGCCCCCGAGATCGGCGCCGAGTTCGACCGGGTCCTGCGCTTCTGGCTCGACCGCGGTGTCGACGGCTTCCGCATCGACGTTGCCGCCGGCCTCTTCAAGCACCCCGACCTGCCGGACTCCGACGATCCGGAGGCCGACGCCCGCACCCGCGACTCGGTCAACCCGCTCGCCTGGAACCAGCCCGAGGTGCACGACGTCTGGCGGCAGTGGCGCGCCACATGCGACGAGTACGCCGCCCGGGACGGCCGGGAGCGGCTGCTGGTCGGCGAGGTGTCCGTGCCGACCGCCCGCGAGCACGCGCTGTACGTCCGCCCGGACGAGCTGCACCAGGCCTTCTTCTTCGACCTGCTCGGCGCCCCCTGGAACCCGGACGCCTTCCGCAAGGTCATCTCCGAGGCCATGCAGGACATCGCCGGGACCGGCTCGACGGTCACCTGGGTCCTCAACAACCACGACCAGGTCCGCACCGTCACCCGCTACGGCGAACCCGCCCCCGAGGGCAGCGGCCTCGGCGCCGCCCGCGCCCGCGCCGCAGCGCTGCTGATGCTGGCGCTGCCCGGAGCCGCGTACATCTACCAGGGCGAGGAGCTCGGTCTGCCCGAGGTCGTCGACCTGCCCGACGACGTGCTCACCGACCCGATCTTCCACCGCACCGGCAGCCGGGCCCGGGTCCGCGACGGCTGCCGGGTGCCGCTGCCCTGGTCGGGACAGGCCTCGCCGTTCGGCTTCACCTCCGGCGTCGAGGGCGTCAAGCCCTGGCTGCCGCAGCCTCAGTGGTTCGCCGAGCACGCCACCGACCGGGCCCTCGCCGACACCCGCTCCTTCTGGCACCTGTACCGCGACGGCCTCCAACTGCGCGCCTCGCTGCCTCAGTTGGGCGAGGGCACGCTGCGCTGGCTGGACACCCCGCCGGGCGTCCTGGCCTTCGCCCGCGGCGACGACCTGGTCTGCGCCGTCAACTTCGGTACGGCCCCCACCCCCGCGCCGGTCTCCGGCACCCCCCTGCTGGCCAGCGGCCCCTGCCCGGAGTCCGGGGTGCTGCCCGGCTCCACCGCCGCCTGGTGGATCACCGACCCCTCGTCAACTCCCAACCCCTGAAGGGACATCAACGATGATGCGACGACGTACCACCCTGCTCACCGGCTGCACCGCCCTCGTCCTGGCGCTCGGCGCCACCGCCTGCGGCGGCGGCCCGGTCACGGCCGGCGGCGGTGACAAGGCGCTCAGCGGCCAGACCGTCACCGTGGCCGGTGTCTGGTCCGGCAGCGAGCAGAAGAACTTCCAGAAGGTGCTCGACGCCTTCACCGAGAAGACCGGCGCGAAGACCCAGTTCGTGTCCACCGGGGACAACGTCTCCACCGTCGTCGGCAGCAAGATCGAGGGCGGCAACGCGCCCGACGTGGTGATGGTCCCGCAGGTCGGCGTGCTCCAGCAGTTCGCCAAGGAGGGCTGGCTCAAGCCGCTGTCCAAGACCGCGCAGCAGTCGATCGGCGCCAACTTCGCGGACGTCTGGAAGAACTACGGCAGCGTCGACGGCACGCTCTACGGCCTGTACTTCAAGGCGGCCCACAAGTCGACCGTCTGGTACAGCCCCGACGCCCTCGCCCAGGCCGGAGTCGAGCCGCCGAAGACCTACGAGGAGATGCTGAAGGCCGGGCAGACCATCTCGGACTCCGGGCTCGCCGCGTTCTCGGTCGCCGGGCAGGACGGCTGGACGCTCACCGACTGGTTCGAGAACGTCTACCTCTCCCAGGCCGGACCCGAGAAGTACGACGCGCTCGCCGCGCACGAGCTGAAGTGGACGGACGCCTCGGTGGTCGACGCGCTGACCACGCTCGGGAAGCTGTTCAAGGACAAGCAGCTGATCGCGGGCGGCCAGAAGGGGGCCCTGAACACCGACTTCCCGGGCTCGGTGGAGAAGGTCTTCGGGCCGAAGCCCGAGGCCGGCATGGTCTACGAGGGCGACTTCGTGGCCGGTGTCGCCAAGGACCAGTTCGGCAGGACCATCGGCGAGGACGCGAACTTCTTCCCGTTCCCGGCGGTCGGCGGCGGTGACGCCCCGGTCGTCAGCGGCGGCGACGCGGCCGTCGTCCTGAAGGACGGCAAGAACGCCGAGGCCGGCATGCAGCTCCTGGAGTACCTGGCCACCCCCGAGGCCGCGGCCGTGTGGGCCGGGGCGGGCGGCTTCCTGTCCCCGAACAAGAAGCTCGACCTCGCCTCCTACGGCGACGACGTCACCCGCGCGACCGCCAAGTCCCTCGTCGGCGCGGGCGACTCGGTCCGCTTCGACATGTCCGACCAGGCACCGGCGGCCTTCGGCGGCACCAAGGGCGCGGGCGAGTGGAAGATCCTTCAGGACTTCCTGCGCGACCCGTCCGACCCGAAGGGCACGGCGGCCGAGCTGGAGGCCGCCGCGGCGAAGGCGTACGGGAACTGACCATGACCGCGACGCTCGTGAAAGAGGCGAGCCCCCCGGCCGCCGCCGGCGCCGGTGGTGGCCGGCGCCCGCGGCGGCGGGGCCTGGTCGTCGCCCTGCTCTTCGTCCTCCCCGCGCTGCTCCTGCTCGGCGCGCTCGTCGTCTACCCCGTGCTGTTCTCCGTCGGCCGCAGCTTCTTCGACGCGTCCGGCACCCGGTTCGTGGGCGGCGACAACTACACCGAGATGTTCCGCGACCCGGCGACGCTGAAGGCCGTACGCAACACGGCGATCTGGGTCGTCGTGGCCCCGACGCTGCTCACCGGGCTGGGGCTGATCCTGGCCGTGCTGGTGGAGAAGGTCCGCTGGGCGACGGCGTTCAAGCTGCTGCTGTTCATGCCGATGGCGGTGTCCTTCCTCGCCGCCGGCATCATCTTCCGGCTCGCCTACGACGAGGACCCGGACAAGGGCGTGCTGAACGCCGCCGCGGTCTCCGTCCACGACGCCTTCGAGGGCACGTCCTCCTATCCGACCGCGCGGGCGCGCGACGGGCAGGGGATGACCAAGGAGGCGGACGGGGCGTACCGGACGACGGCGAGTGTGTCGCCGGGGGAGACGGTGGCGCTCGGACTGGTCGGGGTGCTGCCGGGTGACCTGCCCGGCGGTGCGGAGCCCGCGTACGGGGCGGCCGAGCGGAAGGCCGGTGCCGGTGAACTGCGCGGAGTGGTGTACCTCGACTTCACGCCCGGTGGGGGAGGGAAGCAGGGTCGGGTCGACCGGGAGGAGAGCGGGCTGCCCGAGATGACGGTCGAGGCGGTGCGCGACGGGAAGTCGGCCGGTACGACGACCACCGCGTCCGACGGCTCCTTCCGCTTCGAGGGGCTGGACCCGGGCTCGTACACGCTGCGGCTGCCCGCCTCGAACTTCGCCCCGCCCTACGAGGGCATCTCCTGGCTGGGGCCCACGCTCGTCACGCCCGCGATCATCGGGGCGTACCTGTGGATCTGGACCGGCTTCGCGATGGTGCTGATCGGCGCGGGGCTGTCGACGCTGCCCCGGGACGCGCTGGAGGCGGCGCGGATGGACGGCGCCAACGAGTGGCAGATCTTCCGGAGGATCACGGTGCCGCTGCTCGCGCCGGTGCTCACCGTCGTCTTCGTCACGCTGGTGATCAACGTGATGAAGGTCTTCGACCTCGTCTACATCATCGCGCCCGGCCCCGTACAGGAGGACGCGACCGTGCTCGCGACGCAAATGTGGCTGGTGTCCTTCGGCGGCGGCAACGACCAGGGCCTCGGCAGCGCGCTGGGCGTCCTGCTCCTGCTCCTCGTCATCCCCGCGATGGTCTTCAACGTCCGCCGTTTCCGAAGGAGTCAGCGATGAAGAGGTGTCAGCGATGAAGGGGTGTCAGCGATGAACGCCGTCCGACGAGGCCTGGGCAACAGCCTGGTCCAGGCCTTCCTCGTGGTGGTGGGCCTGGTCTGGCTCACCCCGCTGGCCGGGCTGTTCCTGTCGTCGCTGCGGTCCGCCGAGGACACGGCGAAGGGCGGCTGGTGGACGGTGTTCACCAGCCCCGGCCAGCTGTCCTTCGACAACTACTCCGCGCTGCTTCAGAACGCGGGCATCACGCAGGCCTTCTGGAACACGGTCCTGATCTCGGTGCCGACGACGGTCCTGGTCGTCGCCGTGGCGGCTCTCGCCGGTTACGCCTTCGCGTGGCTGGACTTCCCGTTCCGTGAGCCGCTGTTCCTGCTGGTGGTCGCGCTGCTGGTGGTGCCGGTCCAGATCGGCCTGCTGCCGGTGGCCAAACTCTTCGGCCAGCTGGGCCTGTTCGGCACGATCCCGGGCGTGGTGCTCTTCCACGTCGCCTACGGACTTCCGTTCGCCGTCTTCCTGCTGCGCAACTACTTCGCCGAGATGCCGAAGGAGATGCTGGAGGCGGCCCGGATGGACGGCGGCAGCGAGTGGCGCATCTTCACCCGCCTGGTCCTGCCGGTGGGCCGCCCGGCCATCGCCAGCCTCGCCATCTTCCAGTTCCTGTGGGTCTGGAACGACATGCTGGTGGCCCTGCTCTTCGCGGACAGCGCCTCGCAGCCGCTCACGGTTGAACTCCAGTCGCAGATACGCCAGTTCGGCAGCAACATCGACGTCCTGGCCCCCGGCGCCTTCGTGTCACTGATCGTGCCGGTGGTGGTGTTCTTCGCGTTCCAGCGGCATTTTGTGCAGGGCGTGATGGCGGGGTCGGTGAAGTAGGGGGCGGCGCGGCTGCCGCGCCGCCCCGTTCCTCACGGCGAAGCCGGTGGGTACAGGGACCTGGGGAGTTGGGACGCCGCTGCCGCGTCCAGGAGCCACAGGGTGCGGGCGCGGCCTTGGGCGCCCGCCGCGGGGGCCTGGATCTCGCCGGCGCCCGAGAGGGCCATGGCCGCGGCGTTCGCCTTGTCCTCGCCCGCCGCCAGCAGCCACACCTCACGGGCCGCCCGGATCGCCGGGAGGGTGAGGGTGATGCGGGTCGGCGGTGGCTTGGGGGCGCCGTGGACGCCGACCACCGTGCGCTCCGTCTCCCGTACCGCGGGGAGCTCCGGGAACAGGGACGCCACGTGGGTGTCCGGTCCGACGCCCAGCATCAGGACGTCGAACGTGGGCACCGGGGCGTGGTTCTCCGGGACCGCCGCCCCGGCCAGTTCCTCGGCGTAGGCGGCCGCCGCCGCCTCCACGTCCGAGCCGTACGGGCCGTCCGACGCGGGCATGGCGTGCACGCGCTTCGGGTCCAGCGGGACGGAGTCGAGGAGCGCCTCGCGGGCCTGGGTGACATTGCGGTCCGGGTCGCCCTCGGGCAGGAAGCGCTCGTCGCCCCACCACAGGTCGAGGTGCGCCCAGTCGATGGCGTCCCGGGCGGGCGCGGCGGCCAGCGCGGCCAGCAGGCCGTTGCCGTTGCGGCCGCCGGTGAGGACGACGGACGCGGTGCCGCGCGAGGCCTGGGCGTCCACGATCTTGGTGATCAGCCGGGCCGCGGCGGCCTGCGCCATCAGTTCCTTGTCGCGGTGGACGACCAGTTGGGGAGTGCTCACTTCGCCGCCGCCTTCTTCACCGGTGCCGGCGCCGCCGCGTCCTTCGCGGGTGCTTTCGCAGCGGTTTCGACGGGAGCCGGGATCGCTGCCGCTCGGTCGCCGACGACGTCTCCGTCGCCGTGTCCTTCGGCTTCTCCTTTGGCCGGCGGCTCCTCAAGGGCGACCGCTGCCGACATCGAGGCGTTCAGCCGGTCCACCCCGTACCGCAGCGCCGACGCGTACGTGTCGTCCGGATCGAGCCGCCGCAGCTCCTCCGCGATCAGCTCGGCCGTCTCCCGCCGCTTCAGCGCCACCGCCCGGTCCGGCTGGCCCTGGATGGACAGCGTGGCCAGCGAGCCGTCGGCGCGGTCGAGGGTGATCGGGCCGCAGTCGGTGTCCATGCGGACCGCCGTGAGACCCGGCCCCGCGGACAGCGAGCGCCGGACGGGGACGTCCAGCCGGTCCGCGAGCCACATCGCCAGCAGCTCGCAGCTCGGGTTGAACTCCTCGCCCTCCACCTCGACGCCCCTGACCTCGCAGACGACCTGGTCGAGGGCCGCCGCCAGCATCGAGCGCCAGGGCGTGATGCGGGTCCACGACAGGTCGGTGTCGCCGGGCGTGTAGGTGTCGGCGCGGGCGGACAGCTCCCGGACCGGCTGCTCGGCGGCATAGGTGTCGGTGACCCGGCGCTGGGCCAGCGCGCCGAGCGGGTCGTTCGCCGGGTCGAGAGGCGCGTTGACCGGCCACCAGACGACCACGGGGGCGTCCGGCAGCAGCAGCGGCAGCACCACCGACTGGGCGTGGTCGGCCACATCGCCGTACAGCCGCAGGATGACGGTCTCGCCGGTGCCCGCGTCCGCGCCCACCCGCACCTCGGCGTCGAGGCGGGACTGCGTGCGGTCCCGGGGGGTGCGCGAGACGCGCCTGATGACGACGAGGGTGCGCGAGGGGTGCTCGCGCGAGGCGTCGTTGGCGGCCTTCAGGGCGTCGTAGGCGTTCTCCTCGTCGGTGACGATGACCAGGGTGAGGACCATGCCGACGGCGGGCGTGCCGATGGCGCGCCGGCCCTGCACGAGCGCCTTGTTGATCTTGCTGGCCGTGGTGTCGGTGAGGTCTATCTTCATGGCCGGCGCCAGCTCCGTCCGTCTCGTTCGAGCATCTGGTCCGCCTCGACGGGCCCCCACGTTCCGGCCGGGTACTGCGCGGGCCTGCCGTTGCCGTCCCAGTAGTCCTCGATCGGGTCGAGGATCTTCCAGGACAGCTCGACCTCCTCGGTGCGCGGGAAGAGGTTCGAGTCGCCGAGCAGGACGTCCAGGATCAGCCGCTCGTACGCCTCCGGGCTGGACTCCGTGAAGGACTCGCCGTACGCGAAGTCCATGGAGACGTCCCGGATCTCCATCGAGGTGCCCGGCACCTTGGAGCCGAAGCGGACGGTGACGCCCTCGTCGGGCTGGACGCGGATGACGATCGCGTTCTGGCCCAGCTCCTCGGTGGCCGTCACGCCGAAGGGGGAGTGCGGGGCGCGCTGGAAGACCACCGCGATCTCGGTGACGCGGCGGCCGAGGCGCTTGCCGGTGCGCAGGTAGAACGGCACCCCGGCCCATCGCCGGTTGTCGATCTCCAGCTTGATCGCGGCGTACGTGTCGGTCTTCGACTTGGCGTCGATGCCGTCCTCTTCGAGGTAGCCGATGACCTTCGCGCCGCCCTGCCAGCCCGCCGCGTACTGTCCGCGCACGGTGTCGCGGCCCAGGTCCTTGGGCAGCTTCACGGCGCCCAGCACCTTGGTCTTCTCCGCGGCCAGGGCGTCCGCGTCGAAGGAGGCGGGCTCCTCCATCGCAGTCAGCGCGAGCAGCTGCAGCAGGTGGTTCTGGATGACGTCACGGGCGGCGCCGATCCCGTCGTAGTAACCCGCCCGGCCGCCGATGCCGATGTCCTCGGCCATGGTGATCTGTACGTGGTCCACGAAGGACCGGTTCCAGATCGGCTCGAACATCTGGTTGGCGAAGCGGAGCGCCAGGATGTTCTGGACGGTCTCCTTGCCCAGGTAGTGGTCGATGCGGAAGACCTGGTCCGGGGCGAAGACCTCGTGCACGACCTTGTTCAGCTGTTCGGCCGACTTCAGGTCGTGACCGAACGGCTTCTCGATCACCGCACGGCGCCACGAGCCGCTCGTCTGGTCGGCCAGCCCGTGCTTCTTCAGCTGCTGGATGACCACCGGGAACGAGCGCGGCGGCACGGAGAGGTAGAAGGCGAAGTTGCCGCCCGTGCCCTGCGCCTTGTCCAGCTCGTCGATCGTGGCGCGCAGCCGCTCGAAGGCGTCGTCGTCGTCGAAGGTGCCCTGGACGAAGCGCATCCCCTGGATGAGCTGCTGCCAGACCTCCTCCCGGAACGGCGTACGGGCGTGCTCCTTGACGGCCTCGTGGACCTGCTCAGCGAAGTCCTCGTTGGCCCACTCGCGGCGGGCGAACCCGACCAGCGAGAAGCCCGGCGGAAGCAGACCCCGGTTGGCGAGGTCGTACACCGCGGGCATCAGCTTCTTTCGTGACAAATCGCCCGTGACGCCGAAAATGACCAGGCCCGACGGCCCCGCGATACGCGGGAGCCGTCGGTCTGCGGGGTCACGCAGCGGATTGCTGCTCGACAAGGTGTCAGCCCTCCGAAGGGGCGAGTCGCTTCAGCTCGGCCTCGGTCGAGGCCAGCAGGTCGTTCCAGGACGCCTCGAACTTCTCGACGCCCTCGTCTTCGAGAAGCAGGACCACGTCGTCGTACTTGATCCCGAGCTGCTCGACCGCGTCGAGGTCGGCCCGGGCCTGCTCGTACGTCCCGGCGACGGTGTCGCCGGTGATCTGCCCGTGGTCCTCGGTGGCCAGCAGGGTGGCCTCGGGCATGGTGTTGACGGTGTTCGGGGCGACCAGGTCGTCGACGTACATGGTGTCCTTGTACGCCTTGTCCTTCACACCGGTCGACGCCCACAGCGGACGCTGCTTGTTGGCGCCCGCGTTCTCCAGCGTGCTCCAGCGGTCGGAGCCGAAGACCTCCTCGTACGCCTGGTAGGCGAGCCGCGCGTTGGCGACGGCGGACTTGCCGCGCAGCGCCTTGGCCTCGTCGGTGCCGAGCGCGTCGATCCGCTTGTCGATCTCGGTGTCCACGCGGGACACGAAGAAGGACGCCACCGAGTGGATGAGGGAGAGGTCCAGGCCCTTCTCCTTCGCCTTCTCCAGGCCGGAGAGGTAGGCGTCCATGACCTCGCGGTAGCGCTCCAGCGAGAAGATCAGCGTGACGTTGACGCTGATGCCGTTGCCGATCGTCTCGGTGATCGCCGGCAGGCCCGCCTTGGTGGCCGGGATCTTGATCAGGGTGTTGGGCCGGTCCACCAGCCAGGCCAGCTGGCGGGCCTCGGCGACGGTCGCGCGGGTGTTGTGCGCCAGGCGCGGGTCGACCTCGATCGACACCCGGCCGTCCTTGCCGCCCGTCGCGTCGAAGACCGGGCGCAGGATGTCGGCGGCGTCCCGGACGTCCGCCGTGGTGATCATGCGCACGGCCTCCTCGACGGTGACCTTGCGGGCGGCGAGGTCGGTGAGCTGCTGCTCGTACCCGTCGCCGCTGCTGATCGCCTTCTGGAAGATCGTCGGGTTGGTGGTGACGCCCACGACGTGCTGCTGGTCGATCAGCTCGGCGAGGTTGCCGGACGTGATCCGCTTGCGGGACAGGTCGTCCAGCCAGATCGCGACGCCTTCATCGGAGAGGCGCTTCAGTGCGTCTGTCATGGAAAATGCATCTCCTACGTGTCGTATATGAGCGTCAGCGCTGGGTGGCGGCGAGTGATTCCCGGGCCGCCGCGGCCACGTTCTCGGCAGTGAAGCCGAACTCGCGGAAAAGGACCTTGCCGTCGGCCGAAGCACCGAAGTGCTCCAGGGAAACGATGCGACCGGCGTCCCCGACGTACTTGTGCCAGGTCAGGCCGATCCCCGCCTCGACCGCGACACGAGCCTTCACCGACGGCGGCAGCACGCTGTCCCGGTACCCCTGGTCCTGCTCCTCGAACCACTCCACGGACGGCATCGACACCACGCGCGTGGGCACGCCGTCGGCCTGGAGCCGCTCACGCGCCTCGACGGCCACGTGCACCTCGGAACCGGTGGCGATCAGCACGACCTGCGCCTCGCCGCCCTCGGCCTCGAACATCACGTAACCGCCGCGCGCGGCATCCTCGTTGGGCTCGTACGTCGGCACGCCCTGGCGGGTCAGCGCGAGGCCGTGCGGGGCGCCCTTGCCGAACTCCTTGGTGTACCGCTTGAGGATCTCGCGCCAGGCGATCGCGGTCTCGTTGGCGTCCGCCGGGCGGACCACGTTCAGACCCGGGATCGCGCGCAGCGACGCCAGGTGCTCGACCGGCTGGTGCGTCGGGCCGTCCTCACCGAGACCGATGGAGTCGTGCGTCCACACGTACGTCACCGGCAGGTGCATCAGCGCCGACAGCCGCACCGCGTTGCGCATGTAGTCGGAGAAGACGAGGAACGTGCCGCCGTAGATACGGGTGTTGCCGTGCAGCGCGATGCCGTTCATCTCCGCGGCCATGGCGTGCTCGCGGATGCCGAAGTGGATCGTGCGGCCGTACGGGTTCGCCTCCGGCAGCGGGTTGTCCGCCGGGAGGAACGACGACGTCTTGTCGATCGTCGTGTTGTTCGAGCCGGCCAGGTCGGCGGAGCCGCCCCACAGCTCGGGGATCACCGCGCCGAGCGCCTGGAGCACCTTGCCGGACGCGGCACGCGTCGCGAGGCCCTTGCCCGCCTCGAAGACCGGGATCTTCTCCTCCCAGCCGGTGGGCAGCTCACCCTTGGCGACGCGGTCGAACTCGGCGGCGCGCTCCGGGTTGTTGTCGCGCCACTCCTGGAACGACTTCTCCCACTCGGCCTTCGCCTGCCGGCCCCGGTCCAGGGCCTGCCGGGTGTGGCCGATGACCTCGTCGGAGACCTCGAAGGTCTGCTCCGGGTCGAAGCCGAGGACGCGCTTGGTGGCAGCGACCTCGTCGTCGCCGAGCGCCGAGCCGTGCGCGGCCTCGGTGTTCTGGGCGTTCGGGGCGGGCCAGGCGATGATCGAGCGCATCGCGATGAAGGACGGCTTGTCCGTCACCTTCTTCGCGGCCTCGATCGCGTTGTAGATGGCGTGCGGGTCCAGGTCGCCGTCCGGCTTCGGGGCGATCCGCTGCACGTGCCAGCCGTAGGCCTCGTACCGCTTGACGGTGTCCTCGGAGACGGCCGTCTCGGTGTCGCCCTCGATCGAGATGTGGTTGTCGTCCCACAGCAGGACCAGGTTGCCGAGCTTCTGGTGGCCGGCGAGGGAGGAGGCCTCGGAGGAGATGCCCTCCTGGAGGCAGCCGTCACCGGCGATGCAGTAGACGAAGTGGTCGAACGGGGACTCGCCCTGGGCCGCGTCCGGGTCGAACAGACCGCGCTCGTAGCGGGCCGCCATCGCCATGCCGACCGCGTTGGCGACACCCTGGCCGAGCGGGCCGGTGGTGGTCTCGACGCCCACGGTGTGGCCGTACTCGGGGTGACCCGGGGTCTTCGACCCCCACGTCCGGAAGGCCTTCAGATCGTCCAGCTCCAGACCGAAGCCGGCCAGGTACAGCTGGGTGTAGAGGGTCAGGGACGAGTGGCCGGCGGACAGGACGAAACGATCCCGCCCGACCCAGTCGGCGTCCGCCGGGTCGTGCCGCATCACCTTCTGGAAGAGGGTGTAGGCGGCCGGCGCCAGGCTCATCGCCGTACCGGGATGGCCGTTGCCGACCTTCTGTACGGCATCGGCGGCCAGGACGCGGGCGGTGTCGACGGCCCGCTGGTCCAGCTCGGTCCACTCGAGGTCTGTGGTGGTCGGCTTGGTGCTCACCCTGGGTCAGGGCTCCTCTCCACATGTCGAAGGCCGGTGTCCTGCGCGTACACCGGCTGCCGGTGCACATGACGCCCACCGGCCGTTGTCGAGCCTACCCCCGTAAGAACGTGCGTTTTTTCGACTCATTCCAGACTGCCGGGAGTGTCGTCGATCCGCCTCCCGACCGGGTCGTTCTCCCATTCGGCAAGTGAATACGCAGCCGCTCATCTGACTGCTCAATCGACGCTCCCGGCGCACCTCGGAGCGGGCTGTCCAACACGACCCCACCCCCGCGAAGGTCGCGGTATGGGCAACGTCTACAGTGGCGTGGTACGCGCGAGCCTTTACCGGGACTTCACACGGTTTGGGCTTGCTGGGATGTCTCTGTCAGGGGTGTGCGTGACGGCCGTTGAATCCCGTCCAGCGGGGATTATCGGGACGAGCCAGAGCCCGAGCCGGCGGCCGATCGGGGCCCGGGTCAAGGGGTTCGTGGCGCTGACCAAGCCGCGAATCATCGAGCTGCTGCTGATCACCACCGTGCCGGTGATGTTCCTCGCCGAGCAGGGCGTGCCCGACCTCGGCCTCGTGCTCGTCACCTGCCTCGCCGGGTACCTCTCGGCGGGCGGCGCCAACGCGCTCAACATGTACATCGACCGTGACATCGACGCGCTGATGGACCGCACCTCGCAGCGTCCCCTGGTCACGGGCATGGTCAGCCCGCGCGAGTGCCTCGCCTTCGGCATCACCCTGGCGATCGCCTCCACCCTGTTGTTCGGCCTCGCCGTCAACTGGCTGTCGGCCTGGCTCGCCCTCGGAGCGCTCCTCTTCTACGTCGTCGTCTACACGATGATCCTCAAGCGCCGCACCTCGCAGAACATCGTCTGGGGCGGCATCGCGGGCTGTATGCCGGTGCTGATCGGCTGGACGGCCGTGACGAACTCGCTGTCCTGGGCGCCGCTCATCCTCTTCATGGTCATCTTCTTCTGGACGCCGCCGCACTACTGGCCGCTGTCCATGAAGGTGAAGGACGACTACGCGCGCGTCGGCGTGCCGATGCTGCCGGTCGTCGCGTCCAACAAGGTCGTCGCCAAGCAGATCGTGATCTACAGCTGGGTGATGGTCGCCGTCTCGCTGCTGCTGACCCCGCTCGGCTACACCGGCTGGTTCTACACCCTGGTCGCGCTGGTGGCCGGCGGCTGGTGGCTGTGGGAGGCGCACGCGCTGCAGAACCGGGCGAGGGCCGAGGTGACGGGCGTGAAGCTGAAGGAGATGCGGCTGTTCCACTGGTCGATCACCTATGTGTCGCTGCTGTTCGTCGCCGTGGCCGTGGACCCCTTCCTGCGCTAGCCGTTTTGGCTACTCGTGGGTAGCATCCTGGCCATGGGAGACACTCAGCAGGTGGACGAGCGCCGGGTGGCCCGGCTCGCCAAGCAGATCAACGCCTTCGCCAAGGCGCACGGAGGGGCCGAGGCCCAGGTCGCGTATCTCGGGCAGCGCGGCGCCCGGATCGTGCTGGTCGGTGAGGACGGCGGCTGGGGCGACCTGGTGGCTCCGACGTACGAGACCGCCCAGAAGGCCGTGGAGAAGTCCGGCCTCACGGCCCACGAGGCGTTCGACGGCGAGTTCGCGGCCAAGGTGAGGACCGGCCCGTACGAGTGGAAGCGGATGGCGGGCATCCAGATCGGCGGCTGAGCAACGCCCTGCTGACGCATCACCTCAATCCAGGTTCACCCGTTAGGACTCGTAGGAGTACGACGTCCACAACGGGAGCCCCGGATGATCGAAACGCCGTCCCTCGTGGACCAGTACTGCCACGGCGTTCTGAGAACGGAGCTGGGCCTCGGCACCTTCGAGGCCCAGCTGGCCCGCACCGAGGGCCCGCCCGCACCCGGCACCACCCTCTTCGACACCCAGACCGGCTTCGCGGTACGCCGCTGGTGCCCGCCACTGCTCGGCCTGGAACCGCACTGCCCGCCCGCCCGCTATCTCGCCCGGCGCCGCGAACTCGGCGTACTGGAGGCGGCCCGCCGGCTGCTGCGCGGCAGTGGCATCACGACGTATCTCATCGACACCGGGCTCCCCGGCGACCTCACCGGACCCGCCGAGATGGCCTCGACCGCGACCGCCGAGGCCCGTGAGATCGTCCGCCTGGAGCTGCTGGCCGAACAGGTCGCCGACACCTCGGGCACGGTCGAGTCGTTCCTGGCGAACCTCGCCGAGTCGGTGCACGGGGCCGCCGCGAACGCCGTCGCCTTCACCTCGGTCGCGGGCGTCCGGCACGGCCTCGCGCTCGCGCCCGAGCCGCCGGGTCCGGGTGAGGTGCGGGGCGCGGCGGGCCGCTGGCTGGCCGATCGCCGGGTCGGCGGCGAGCTGAGCGACCCGGTGCTGCTGCGGCACCTGCTGTGGATCGCGGTCGCCTCCGGCCTGCCCCTGCAACTGCACGCCGGGCTCGGCGAACCGGGCCTGCGCATCGACCGCACGGACCCGGTGCTGCTCACGGACTTCGTCCGCGCGACGGCCGGCATGGGCACCGACCTGGTCCTCCTGCACGGCTACCCGTACCACCGCCACGCCGCCCACCTCGCCGGCGTCTTCCCGCACGTCTACGCGGACTCCGGCGCCGCCCTGGTCCGCACCGGCGCCCGCGCCGCCACCGTCCTCGCCGAGATCCTGGAACTGGCCCCCTTCGGCAAGATCCTCTTCTCCAGCGGCGCCCAGGGCCTGCCCGAACTGCACGTCGTGGGCGCCCGCCTGTTCCGCGAGGCGCTGGCCCGCGTCCTGGGCACCTGGGTGGCGGAGGGCGCCTGGTCCCTGGCGGACGCCCAGCGGGTCGCGGGCCTGATCGCGGCGGGGAACGCACGCCGGGTGTACGGGCTGGCGTGAGGCGCACACACTGAGCGCATGCCGACCGACGCGTTACTCGACCGCTTCCTCACGGAACTCACGGCCGCCGCTCCCGTCGCCGTCTGGGCGCACGGTTCGCTGGCCGGCGGCGACTACCAGGAGGGCCGCAGCGACCTCGACCTGATCGCGGTGCTGGACGGCCCGATCACCGCGCGGACGGTCTGGGGACTGGCCCGCCTGCATGCCCGCCTGCGGGCCGAGCCGCTCGCCGCCCGGCTGCACTGCAGCTATCTGACGCCCGACACGATCGACGGCGCGCGGCGGCGGCACCTCACCTGGGCGCACCAGCGACTGTTCAAACGGCCCGTCACCCCGGTCACCCGCCGAGAGCTGCACACCTTCGGCCGCGTCCTCCACGGCGAGCCGCCCGCCGGCCTGCTGCCGCCGGTCCCGGACGGCGAACTGACCGGGTTCGTGGTGGCCGACCAGCGGGACTTCTGGCGGCGGGAGGTGGACCGCGTCGGCAACTGGACGCAGAACGAATGGATCGACGTGGGACTGACGACCTTCGCCCGCGCGGTGGTCACCCTGCGGGACGGCCGTCTGATCTCCAAGCGGGAGGCCTTGGACGTACTGCCCGCCCTCGGCGCGCCCGGCGAGGTCGTCGAGGACATCAGGCGACGGCGCTACGGCGAACCCGTGCCGCCCACCCCGCAGTGGACGGCACGCAGAAGCGAGCTCACGCGGAACTACCTGGGGCCGGCCATCGACGGGCTGGTGGCGTCGTACGCCTGAGCCGGCGTGGCCGGGGCCTCGACCTGCGGGGTCTCGGGGCGTTCGCGCAGGGACAGCGCGACGCGGAGCACCGCGATCCACACCAGGCACGAGCCCAGCATGTGCAGGCCGACCAGGATCTCGGGGAGATCGGTCCAGTACTGGGCGTAACCGATGACACCCTGGGCGAGCAGGATCAGGAACAGGTCGCGGGTGCGGTTCAGGGGGCCGCGCGGGGCGTCGACGGCCTTGAGGACGAACCACAGGGCGAAGGTCAGCGTCACCACGATCCACGCCAGCACGGCGTGCAGCTTGGTGACGTTCTCCCAGTCCACCGGCATGCGCGGTACGTCGCTGGAGTCACCCGCGTGCGGGCCCGCGCCGGTGACCACCGTGCCGACCATGATCAGCAGGGCGCTCGCGGCGATCAGGCTCCACACCAGCTGCCGCACGGCCTTGCCGACCAGCGGCCGCGCCGGCGTGCTGCCCTCCCGGGTGCGCTGCCACATCAGCACGGCCACCGTGATCAGCGCCGTGGTCGCCAGGAAGTGGGCCGCGACCGTGTACGGGTTGAGACCGACCAGCACCACGATGCCGCCGAGCACGGCGTTGCTCATGACGACCCAGAACTGCGCCCAGCCCAGCCGGGTGAGGTCGCGCCGCCACGGCTTCTGCGCGCGGGCCGCGATGATCGCCCAGCCGACCGCCGCGCTCAGCACGTAGGCGAGCATGCGGTTGCCGAACTCGATGGCGCCGTGCAGGCCCATCTCGCGGGTCGCGGTCAGCGAGTCGTCCGTGCACTTGGGCCACGTCGGGCAGCCGAGGCCGGAACCGGTGAGCCGTACCGCGCCGCCGGTGACCACGATGATCACCGCCATGACGAGTGCGGCGAGGGCGGCCCGTTGAACCGTCCTGGTGGTGGGGGTCCAGCGTTCGGCGATGAAGGCGAGCGGGTTGTGCAACGCGGCTGAGGCGTCGGCGCGGGTCAACTTTGGCACGCGCACCATCGTAGGCCTGGGCTTGTGCACGCTTTCACTAGGCCCCCCGCTCCGCGCTACTCCCAGCGGAAGAAGCGGCCCGCCGCCGCCAGGCCCACGACCGACCAGCCGGCCAGGATGCCCAGGTCACCCCACGGCATCCCGCCGCCGTGCTGGAGCACGTCCCGCAGCCCGTCCGACAGCGCCGAGATGGGCAGCAGGCCCAGCACGGTCTGTGCCGCGTCCGGGAACTTGTCCAGCGGGACGACGACCCCGCCGCCGACGAGCAGCAGCAGGAAGACGAGGTTCGCGGCGGCCAGCGTCGCCTCCGCCTTGAGCGTGCCCGCCATCAGCAGGCCGAGGCCGGAGAAGGCGGCCGTACCGAGGATCAGCAGGAGGAGTACGGCGAGCGGGTTGCCCTGCGGCGACCAGCCCAGCGCGAGGGCGATCACCGTCACCAGGATCACCTGGAGCACCTCGACGACCAGCACGGACGCGGTCTTCGCGGCCATCAGACCCCAGCGGGGGAGCGGGGAGGACGCCAGCCGCTTCAGCACGCCGTAGCGGCGTTCGAAGCCCGTCGCGATGGCCTGGCCCGTGAAGGCCGTCGACATCACGGCGAGCGCGAGGATGCCGGGGGCGAGGAAGTCGACGGCCTTTCCCTCGCCGGTGTCGACGATGTCGACGGTGCTGAAGAGCACGAGCAGCAGCGTCGGGATGATCACCGTCAGCAGCAGCTGCTCGCCGTTGCGCAGCAGCATCTTGGTCTCCAGCGCCGCCTGCGCCGCGATCATGCGGGGGAGCGGGGCCGCGCCGGGCCTGGGTGCGTAGGTGCCTTTTTCGGCCGTGGTGGTCACGAGCGCAGCTCCTTGCCGGTGAGCTCCAAGAAGACGTCCTCCAGGGTGTGCCGTTCCACCGAGATCCGGTCCGGCATCACCCCGTGCTGGGCGCACCAGGACGTCACCGTCGCCAGCAGCTGTGGGTCGACCTTGCCGACGACCCGGTACGAGCCCGGGGTCAGCTCGGCGGCCGCGCAGTCGGCGGGGAGCGCCTTGAG
Organism: Streptomyces spinoverrucosus; assembly: GCF_015712165.1. Classification (NCBI taxonomy): domain Bacteria; kingdom Bacillati; phylum Actinomycetota; class Actinomycetes; order Kitasatosporales; family Streptomycetaceae; genus Streptomyces; species Streptomyces spinoverrucosus. The sequence continues at coordinate 6,908,860 of NZ_JADPZX010000001.1, forward strand.
CAGGGAGGCGACGTCGAGGCCGGGGCGGCCGGTGAAGCGCAGCGTGTTCTCGGCGCCGCCGCGGCACAGCTCCTCGGGGGAGCCCTGAGCGATCACCCGGCCGGCGTCGATGACCGCGACGTCGTCGGCGAGCTGCTCGGCCTCGTCCATGTAGTGGGTCGTGAGGATCACGGAGACGCCGTCCGCGCGCAGGTCCCGTACGAGGTCCCAGGTGGCCCGGCGCGCCTGCGGGTCCAGGCCGGCGGTCGGCTCGTCCAGGAAGACCAGCTCCGGTCGGCCGACGACGGCCATGGCCAGCGCCAGCCGCTGCTGCTGGCCGCCGGAGAGGCGACGGTAGGTGGTGCGGCCGCACGAGCCGAGGCCGAGGCGTTCGATCAGGGCGTCCACGTCCAGCGGGTGCGCGTGCAGCTGGGCCACATGGCGGAGCATCTCGTCCGCGCGGGCGCCGGAGTAGACGCCGCCGGACTGGAGCATCACGCCGATCCGTGGCCGAAGCTCGCGGGACTGCCGCACCGGGTCGAGGCCCAGGACGCGCACCCTGCCGGAGTCCGGCTTCCGGTACCCCTCGCAGGTCTCGACGGTGGTCGTCTTGCCGGCGCCGTTGGGTCCGAGAACGGCGGTGATGCCCGCCCCGGCCACCAGGTCGAGGCCGTTCACCGCGGTCTTGTCGCCGTACCGCTTCACCAAGGCCTGGACCTGGAGCACGGGCTCACTTCGCATGGGTCCAGAGTCTAGGTAAGGGGCCTGGTCCCTCGGGCGGGCGGGTGCGAGAACTGCTCGATCTGATCGATCAATGATCGTTTTCGCAGGTCAGCTTAGGTATGCCTAAGTGACGCAGCGCACCAGCAGCCGGTTCGGACGCCGCTTGTCACGCTCTCGGGAATTACGCAACAATGGCGTTGTGAAAAACGTCGGCCAGGCTCGGGAGACCCCCACGGGGGCCCCTCAGGAGGAGTTCGCGACCGGAGAGCGCTCGACGCGCAACCGGGTCGCGCGGTCCATCCTGGACCACGGCCCGTCGACCGTGGCCGAACTCGCCGGACGGCTCGGCCTCACCCAGGCGGCCGTACGCCGGCACCTGGACGCGCTGGTCGCCGACGACGTCGTCGCGGCACGCGAGCAGCGGGTCTACGGAGCGCGGACGCGCGGCCGGCCCGCCAAGGTGTTCGCCCTGACCGACTGCGGCCGGGACGCCTTCGACCAGTCGTACGACAAGCTCGCCGTGGACGCGCTGCGCTGGATCGCCGAGCGGGAGGGCGGAAGCGAGGCGGTCGCCGCCTTCGCCCGCGCCCGGATGGCCGCCCAGGCGGGCGCGTACCGCAAGGCGATCGAGTCGGCCGCACCCGAGGAGCGGGCAGAAGCACTGGCCAAGGCCCTGAGCGTGGACGGGTACGCTGCTACGGCGCGCAGCGCGCCCACCGGCGAGCAGCTGTGCCAGCACCACTGCCCGGTCGCCCACGTCGCCGAGCAGTTCCCGCAGCTGTGCGAGGCCGAGACGGAGATCTTCGCCGAGCTGCTCGGAACCCATGTCCAGCGGCTGGCCACCATCGCGCACGGCGACGGTGTCTGCACGACGTTCATCCCCAAGACTTCCAAGACCCACAACACCGCAAGCACGGCCGGGAGGAACCCCGCATGACTCTCCCCACGGAGACTGCCCACCCCGAACTCGAGGGCCTGGGCAACTACGAATACGGCTGGGCCGACTCCGACGAGGCCGGTGCGTCGGCACGCCGCGGCCTGGACGAGGACGTCGTCCGGGACATCTCCGGGAAGAAGAGCGAGCCGGAGTGGATGACCAAGCTCCGTCTCAAGGGCCTGAAGCTCTTCGAGAAGAAGCCCATGCCGAACTGGGGCTCGGACCTGTCGGGCATCGACTTCGACAACATCAAGTACTTCGTGCGTTCCACGGAGAAGCAGGCGGAGTCCTGGGAGGACCTGCCCGAGGACATCAAGAACACGTACGACAAGCTCGGCATCCCGGAGGCGGAGAAGCAGCGCCTCGTGGCCGGTGTCGCCGCCCAGTACGAGTCCGAGGTCGTCTACCACCAGATCCGCGAGGACCTGGAGGAGCAGGGCGTCATCTTCCTCGACACCGACACCGCGCTGAAGGAGCACCCGGAGCTCTTCAAGGAGTACTTCGGCACCGTCATCCCGCCCGGTGACAACAAGTTCGCGTCGCTGAACACCGCCGTGTGGTCGGGTGGCTCCTTCATCTACGTCCCGCCGGGCGTCCACGTGGAGATCCCGCTCCAGGCCTACTTCCGGATCAACACCGAGAACATGGGCCAGTTCGAGCGGACCCTGATCATCGTCGACGAGGGTGCCTACGTGCACTACGTCGAGGGCTGCACCGCCCCGATCTACAAGTCGGACTCGCTGCACTCCGCGGTCGTCGAGATCATCGTCAAGAAGAACGCCCGCTGCCGCTACACGACCATCCAGAACTGGTCGAACAACGTCTACAACCTGGTCACCAAGCGCGCCGTCGCCTACGAGGGCGCGACCATGGAGTGGATCGACGGCAACATCGGCTCCAAGGTGACGATGAAGTACCCGGCCGTCTACCTGATGGGCGAGCACGCCAAGGGCGAGACCCTGTCCATCGCCTTCGCGGGCGAGGGCCAGCACCAGGACGCCGGCGCCAAGATGGTCCACATGGCGCCGAACACCTCGTCCAACATCGTCTCCAAGTCGGTGGCGCGCGGTGGCGGTCGTACGTCCTACCGCGGCCTGATCGAGATCGGCGAGGGCGCCCCGGGCGCCAAGTCGAACGTCCTGTGTGACGCTCTGCTCGTCGACACCATCTCCCGGTCGGACACCTACCCGTACGTGGACGTCCGTGAGGACGACGTGTCCATGGGCCACGAGGCGACCGTCTCCAAGGTCTCCGAGGACCAGCTCTTCTACCTGATGAGCCGTGGTCTGAGCGAGGACGAGGCGATGGCGATGATCGTGCGCGGCTTCGTCGAGCCGATCGCCAAGGAGCTGCCCATGGAGTACGCCCTTGAGCTCAACCGGCTGATCGAGCTGCAGATGGAAGGCGCGGTCGGCTAAGGCCCGCCATCCGGTACGGCAGCAGGCGGCCCGCCCCCGGGGCGGGCCGAAGATCGCAAACGTAGGAAAGAGAGCAGACCGACAGCCATGGCTGAGGCTCAGAACATCCCGGTGGGCTCTACCACCGCCGGCTCGATCGCGGTCGCCGCGGAGTCGACCGTCGTCTCGCGCATGAGCGCGCCCCCGTCCTTCGACGTGGCGGACTTCCCGGTCCCGCACGGCCGTGAGGAGGAGTGGCGGTTCACCCCGCTGGAGCGCCTGCGCGGGCTCCACGACGGCACCGCCGTCGCCACCGGCGAGGGCGTCAAGGTCGAGGTCGAGGCCCCCGCGGGCGTCGTCGTCGAGACCGTGGGCCGCGACGACGCGCGGCTCGGCAGGGCCGGCACCCCGGTGGACCGCATCGCCGCCCAGGCGTACTCGGCGTTCGAGAAGGCCGGAGTCGTCACCGTCCCCAAGGAGACGGTCCTCACCGAGCCGATCCGCATCGCCGTGCACGGCCAGGGCGGGGTCGCCTATGGCCACCAGGTCATCGAGCTCGGAGCCTTCGCCGAGGCCGTCGTGGTCATCGACCACGCCGGTGACGCGGTGCTCGCCGCCAACGTCGACTACGTCCTGGGTGACGGCGCCAAGCTGACCGTCGTCTCCGTCCAGGACTGGGACGACAAGGCCGTGCACGTGGCCCAGCACAACGCCCTCGTCGGCCGCGACGCGTCCTTCAAGTCGGTCGTCGTGACCTTCGGCGGCGACCTCGTACGCCTGCACCCGCGCGTCACCTACGCGGGCACCGGCGGTGAGGCCGAGCTGTACGGCCTGTACTTCACCGACGCCGGGCAGCACCAGGAGCACCGCCTGCTGGTCACCCACAACACCCCGCACTGCAAGTCGAACGTCGCCTACAAGGGCGCGCTCCAGGGCGACGCCGCGCACGCCGTGTGGATCGGCGACGTGCTGATCGAGGCCAAGGCCGAGGGCACGGACACGTACGAGATGAACCGCAACCTCGTCCTCACGGACGGCGCGCGGGTCGACTCGGTGCCGAACCTGGAGATCGAGACCGGCGAGATCGTCGGCGCCGGTCACGCCTCCGCCACCGGCCGCTTCGACGACGAGCAGCTGTTCTACCTGATGGCCCGCGGTATTCCGGAGCACGAGGCCCGCCGACTGGTGGTCCGCGGCTTCTTCGCCGAGCTGGTCCAGCAGATCGGCATCCCGGACATCGAGGAGCGGCTCATCGCCCGGATCGAAGAGGAGCTGGAGGCGTCGGTCGGATGACCACCTTCGTACGCGCGTGCGCGCTGAGCGAGCTGGAGGAGGACACCCCCAAGCGGGTGGAACTCGACGGCACGCCGGTGTCCATCGTGCACACCGAGGGCGAGGTGTTCGCCATCCACGACATCTGCTCCCACGCGAACGTCTCGCTCTCCGAGGGCGAGGTGGAGGACTGCCAGATCGAGTGCTGGCTGCACGGCTCCTCGTTCGACCTGCGCACCGGCAAGCCGTCCGGCCTCCCCGCGACGCGCCCCGTCCCCGTATACCCCGTAAAGATCGAAGGGGACGACGTACTCGTCTCCCTCACCCAGGAGTCCTGAGGCACCCATGGCAACGCTTGAAATCCGAGACCTGCACGTCACCGTCGAGGCCGACAACGCCACGAAGGAAATCCTCAAGGGCGTCGACCTCACCGTGAAGCAGGGCGAGACGCACGCCATCATGGGCCCCAACGGCTCGGGCAAGTCGACCCTCGCCTACTCCCTCGCGGGTCACCCGAAGTACACCATCACCCAGGGCACCGTCACCCTCGACGGCGAGGACGTCCTGGAGATGTCCGTCGACGAGCGCGCCCGCGCCGGCCTGTTCCTCGCGATGCAGTACCCGGTCGAGGTCCCCGGCGTCTCCGTCTCCAACTTCCTGCGCACCTCCGCCACCGCCATCCGCGGCGAGGCCCCCAAGCTGCGTACCTGGGTGAAGGAGGTCAAGGAGGCCATGGAGCGCCTCAACATCGACCCGTCCTTCGCCGAGCGCAACGTCAACGAGGGCTTCTCCGGCGGTGAGAAGAAGCGCCACGAGATCCTTCAGCTGGAGCTGCTCAAGCCGAAGGTCGCGATCCTCGACGAGACCGACTCCGGTCTGGACGTCGACGCGCTGCGCGTGGTCTCCGAGGGCGTCAACCGCGTCCGCGAGACGGGCGAGGTCGGCACCCTGCTGATCACCCACTACACGCGCATCCTGCGATACATCAAGCCCGACCACGTGCACGTCTTCTCCGGCGGCCGGATCGTCGAGTCCGGCGGCGCCGAGCTCGCCGACAAGCTGGAGGAAGAGGGCTACGAGGCCTACACGAAGGGTGGCGCATCCGCGTGACACAGCTGCCGGGCCTCCTCGACACCGAGGCGATCCGCAAGGACTTCCCCGTCCTGGACCGACAGATCCACGACGGCAAGAAGCTCGTGTACCTGGACAACGCGGCGACCTCGCAGAAGCCGCGTCAGGTGCTGGACGCCCTGACTGAGTACTACGAGCGCTACAACGCCAACGTCCACCGCGGTGTGCATGTGCTCGCCGAGGAGGCCACGGCGCTGTACGAGGGCGCGCGCGACAAGGTCGCCGAGTTCATCAACGCGCCCAGCCGCGACGAGGTGATCTTCACCAAGAACGCCTCCGAGTCGCTGAACCTCGTGGCGAACATGCTCGGCTGGGCCGACGAGCCCTACCGGGTGGACTCCGACACCGAGATCGTCATCACGGAGATGGAGCACCACTCCAACATCGTGCCGTGGCAGCTGCTGTCGCAGCGCACGGGCGCGAAGCTGAAGTGGTTCGGCCTGACCGACGACGGTCGCCTCGACCTGTCCAACATCGAGGAGATTATTACGGAGAAGACGAAGATCGTCTCCTTCGTGCTGGTGTCGAACATCCTGGGCACGGTCAACCCGGTCGAGGCGATAGTGCGGCGCGCGCAGGAGGTCGGCGCGCTGGTCTGCGTCGACGCATCGCAGGCCGCGCCGCACATGCCGCTGGACGTCCAGGCCCTGCAGGCCGACTTCGTGGCCTTCACCGGCCACAAGATGTGCGGCCCGACGGGCATCGGCGTGCTGTGGGGCCGCCAGGAGCTGCTTGAGGACCTCCCCCCGTTCCTCGGCGGCGGCGAGATGATCGAGACCGTGTCGATGCACTCGTCGACGTACGCTCCCGCCCCGCACAAGTTCGAGGCGGGTACGCCGCCGATCGCGCAGGCGGTGGGCCTCGGCGCGGCGATCGACTACCTGTCGGCGATCGGCATGGACAAGATCCTCGCCCATGAGCACGCGCTGACCGAGTACGCGGTGAAGCGCCTGGTAGAGGTCCCCGACCTGCGCATCATCGGCCCCACCACGGCGGAGGAGCGCGGCGCCGCGATCTCCTTCACCCTCGGTGACATCCACCCGCACGACGTGGGCCAGGTCCTCGACGAGCAGGGCATCGCCGTCCGGGTCGGCCACCACTGCGCCCGCCCCGTGTGCCTGCGGTACGGAATTCCTGCGACCACGCGAGCGTCGTTCTATCTGTACTCCACGCCGGCCGAGATCGACGCACTGGTCGACGGCCTGGAGCACGTACGGAACTTCTTCGGCTGAGGGGCGTGCTGACACCGTGAAACTGGATTCCATGTACCAGGACGTCATCCTGGACCACTACAAGAACCCGCACGGGCGGGGCTTGCGGGATGGCGACGCCGAGGTACACCACGTGAACCCGACCTGCGGCGACGAGATCACCCTTCGTGTGAAGTACGACGGCACGACGATCAGCGACGTCTCGTACGAGGGCCAGGGCTGCTCGATCAGCCAGGCCTCGGCCTCCGTACTGAACGAACTCCTCGTCGGCCGGGAGCTGGCCGACGCGCAGCGGATCCAGGAGACCTTCCTGGAGCTGATGCAGTCCAAGGGGAAGATCGAACCGGACGACGCGATGGAGGACATCCTGGAGGACGCGGTCGCGTTCGCGGGTGTCTCCAAGTACCCGGCCCGGGTCAAGTGCGCCCTCCTGAGCTGGATGGCGTGGAAGGACGCGACGGCCCAGGCGCTGGGCGCCGACGCCGAAAGGAAGACCGCATGAGCGAGACCGTGGAGATGAAACCGGCCTCGGAGGAGGAGCTCCGCGAGGCCCTGATGGACGTCGTCGACCCCGAGCTGGGCATCGACGTCGTCAACCTCGGCCTGATCTACGGCATCCACATCGACGATGCCAACATCGCGACCGTCGACATGACCCTGACGTCCGCGGCCTGCCCGCTCACCGACGTCATCGAGGACCAGGCCAAGTCCGCCACGGACGGCCTGGTCAGCGAACTGCGCATCAACTGGGTCTGGATGCCGCCGTGGGGCCCGGACAAGATCACGGACGACGGGCGGGAGCAGCTGCGGGCGCTCGGCTTCAACGTCTGAGCCCGCTCGTACGTTCTTTCAGTGGCCTCCGGTATTCCGCCGGGGGCCACTGTCGTACCCGTACCCGTACCCGTACCCGTCCCCGTACCCGTGCTGTGTCTCGGTCACGTCGGTCACCAGGCGGAACGCCATGTCGGCGTAGTACTGGCCGTTGTGCTGGTACGAGTCCAGGCGCAGCCGGAAGTCCTGGTGGCGCAGGAAGTGGCCGGGGTAGTTGACGGACTCCAGGGCGATCGCGTCCGAGTAGCCGAGGGACCGGGGGCAGAAGGTGGCGTCCTGCCGGAACAGGCCCGAGCCGTCGTGGCCCTCGGCGCGCAGGACGAATTCGTGGTGGCGGAGGTAGTCGCCGTCGGCCGTGACGAAGGAGTAGCAGGAGGAGTCGGCCAGGCCCTTCACGAGCCGGAGGCGGGCGTCCTCGCGGTCCGAGGACGAGGTGACCGTGTCGAGGACCACCCGACCGTCGCTCACGCGCCAGTAGCGGTCGGGGTAGTTGACCGAGTTGACGAACCGCCAGGTCGCCGAAGTCGAGGGCGGCTTGGGCGAGTTGGAAGACGTGGCGCCGGGTGCGGGGGACTTCGGCGGTGTGCTCGCGGGGGCGGGGCTCGGCTTGCCGGACGAGGTCCGCGAGGGGTGGGCGGACGACAGGGCGCTCTTGCCGGGGGGTGTGGTCGTGCCCGCCGAGGAGGGGCTGGCGAAGGAGATCAGGCCGGGTACGGTCGCGCCGTCCGTGGGGGCGGGCGGTGCGCTCTTGGGTGACATGTCGTCAGACTGCGTTTCCATGACGGCCACCGCGGTCACGCCGGCCACGATCGTGGCCATGGCGAGGGCGCCCGCCAGCCACAGGCGCCGGGTCCCGGGGACCCGGGAGGTGTCCGGGGACCAGTTGTTCTCCCACGGCTGCTGCGGGGGTGGGGTCGAGCTTTCTGGCATGCGCGAATCTCCAGGGGGCGCGCGGGGGACCGGGGGCGGCCGTGACCGGCCGGTAATTGAGCGGTGAAACACTAGTGGACGTTGTGACGCTTGAGCAGCCTGATTCAACAAGCGTTTCCGTATCGGTTTCCGCGTCGGTAACCCGGCCTGTGAGCGGTCGTCATGGCGGTCATCATGGCGGTTGTCATGGCGGTTGTCATGCCCGGCGTTATGTACGCTTGTACATAACGTTGTGTACCCTTGTACACATGGGATTCCTACTGCTCGCCGGCGCCATAGCCGCCGAGGTGGCAGCCACCACCGCCATGAAGTACAGCCACGGCTTCACCCGGCTGTGGCCCTCGCTGATGACCGCCCTCGGGTACGTGGTCGCGTTCGCGCTCCTCGCCCAGACCTTGAAGACGGTCTCCGTCGGCACGGCGTACGCGATCTGGTCCGGCGTCGGCACCGCGGCGATCGCGGTGATCGGGATGCTGTTCCTCGGTGAAGGGATGACCGTGGCCAAGGCCGCCGGGATCGCGCTGATCGTCGTGGGGGTCGTGGTGCTCAATCTGGGCGGTGCCCACTGATGGTCCGGCGGTACGACCCCGAGCGGCGGCAGCGGATCATCGACGCGGCGATCCGCGTGGTCGGGGCCAAGGGGATCGCCGGGCTGAGCCACCGGTCCGTCGCCGCGGAGGCGGATGTACCGCTCGGTTCGACGACGTACCACTTCAAGACGCTCGACGACCTGCTGGTCGCGGCGCTGCGGCAGACGAACGAGGGCTTCGCCAGGCTGGTCGCCGAGCGCGAGTCCCTGCGGGATCGGCGGACCGACCTGGCCGCCGAGCTCGCCGCCCTGCTGGGGGAGTGGCTCGCGGGTGACCGCACGGGGGTGGAGCTGGAGTACGAGCTGTACCTCGCCGCGCTGCGCCGCCCGGCGCTGCGGCCGGTGGCAGCGGAGTGGACCGAGGAGGTCGGCGAACACCTCGCCGACCGCACCGATCCGGCGACGGCGCGGGCGTTGCTCGCGCTGATGGACGGGATCTGTCTGCAGGTGCTGCTGACGGGGGTGGCGTATGAGGAGGGGTGGGCGCGGGAGGTTCTGGGGCGGGTGATCCGAACTGCCGACGGTACCGTCGCTGCGACGGGAGGCGGCGCGGGGTCTGTGCCTGCGGGTGGCGCCGGTTCGCGTTCTGCGGGTGGCGCTGGTTCTCTTCCCGGGGGTGGCGGCGGTGGCCTTTCTGCGGGTGGCGCTGGTTCGCGTTCTGCGGGTGGCGCTGGTTCGCGTTCTGCGGGTGGCGGCGGTGCCCTTTCTGCGGGTGGCGCTGCTCCGCGTTCTGCGGGTGGCGCCGGTCCCCTTCTCTCGGGCAGCCCCGGCTCCCTTCCCTCGGGCAGCGCCGGTCCCCTTCCCGCAGGCAGCACCGGTCTCCTCCCGGCAGGCGACCCCAGCCCCCTGCTCGCCGACAGCCGCCCCCTGCCTGCCGACAGCCGCCCCCTGCTCGCCGACAGCGGCCCCCTGCCCGGCGTCGGCCCCCTCGCCCCGCCCGCCACCTGAGACATCCGTCCGCTGGTTCGCCTCCGTGGCCCCCCGCCGGTTAGGTTGCCCTCATGACCGACACGACTGCTCCTCGCACCACCGGCGCCGTGGCCGCCGGCCTTGCCACGATCGCCGCCGACGGCACTGTTCTCGACACCTGGTTCCCCGCGCCCGAGCTGGCCGCCGAGCCCGGACCTGCCGGTACCGAGCGCCTCGACGAGGCCCGCACCGCCGAGCTGCTCGGTGAGCACGGCGTCGCGGCGCTCGGCAAGGACGAGGTGCGCGGCGTGGAGGTCGTGGCGGTCCGGACGGTCATCTCCTCCGTCGAGGACAAGCCGCTCGACACCCACGACGCCTACCTGCGCCTGCACCTGCTCTCGCACCGCTTGGTCAAGCCGAACGAGCCGAACCTCGACGGCATCTTCGGCCTGCTCGCCAACGTCGCCTGGACCTCCCTCGGCCCGGTCGCCGTCGACACCCTGGAGACCGTACGACTCGCCGCCCGCGCCCGCGGCCTGCACCTGAGCGTCTTCGGCGTCGACAAGTTCCCGCGCATGACCGACTACGTGGCACCGGCCGGGGTCCGTATCGCCGACGCCGACCGAGTCCGCCTCGGCGCCCACCTCGCCGCCGGCACCACGGTCATGCACGAGGGCTTCGTCAACTTCAACGCGGGCACCCTCGGCACCTCGATGGTCGAGGGCCGTATCTCCCAGGGCGTCGTCGTCGGCGACGGTTCCGACATCGGCGGCGGTGCCTCCACCATGGGCACCCTGTCCGGCGGCGGCAAGCAGCGGGTCGCCATCGGCGAGCGCTCCCTCGTCGGCGCCGAGGCCGGTATCGGCATCGCGCTCGGTGACGACTGCGTGGTCGAGGCGGGCCTCTACCTCACCGCCGGCACCCGCGTCACCATGCCCGACGGCCAGATCGTCAAGGCCCGCGAGCTGTCCGGCGCCTCCAACATCCTCTTCCGCCGCAACTCCGTCACCGGCACGGTTGAGGCCCGCCCGAACAACGCGGAGTGGGGCGGGTTGAACGACGTACTGCACAGCCACAACTGATCATCGGCGGCCGTGACCTGCGGCCGTCTTATGGATCAACGTCCTGACCTGCTGTCGAGCTGTCGGCAGCTGTCGACGTTGGTCATCGTTGAGCGCCCTTCCACGGCCCGAGGACGGCCCGGGAGGGCGCTTTCGGCATGTCTCCGAAGCAGGCTTCCTCGGGTGCTCGGTAGGCGGGCAGCGCCCTTTTGTAAGAGGTTCATCCAAACCGCTGTCCCGGGTGGCGCTGGAAAACTACAGTGGGCGGGTGCTTAAGAAGCTTCGCCTGTCCCACTTCAAGGGCTTCGCTGAGTTCGAAATCAACTTCGGTCAGCAAGCAGTTCTCGTCGGCCCCAATAACGCCGGTAAGAGTACTATTATCTCTGCGCTTCGCCTTGCGGCTGAAGAAGTTTCGTTTGCGCGGCGCAGGAATAGCCGAGACCGGTTCAATCTAGATGGAAATAGATGGGCTTTCGGGCATCACCTGTCTAGCGGAATCGGAAACCCGTCTGGTTTCGTGGGCGAGAATATTCGACATGAATTCCGAGAATCGGAAACGCGACTTGAGTTGACGTTCAGTTCTGGCGCTACTCTGAAATCTGTATGGCCGGTGGAGGAGTCTCCTTTTTTCTGTCTGGTTAATGATGACGGATCCATCGTGAGCGCAAGTGCCATTGCTCGATCTGTGACGCCGTCGATCGGGGTAGTTCCTACGCTGACCCCCGTTCAGCATCGGGAACTCGTCCTGACGGAGAGATACGTCAAAGAGAGCCAGACCACGCGCCTGTCGAGTAGCCACTTCAGGAATCAGCTATATTACCTCAAAAGGGAAGATGCTGATGCGTACTTCGATCTGACATCTTTCATCCTGGAAAATACACCAGAGATTCAGGACATTAGCATCGAGGCTAGCTCGGCCGGTGATGCGGCCGAACTCGACCTCTATTTCACCGAGACCGCCACAAGGTCAGTAAAGGAGCTCTTCTGGGCTGGCGATGGCCTTCAAATTTGGCTTCAGTTTCTACTTCACCTATTCCGTCATAGGGCCGCTAAGGCACTGGTTCTGGACGAGCCGGATGTATTCCTTCATCCAGATCTTCAGCGCAGACTAGTCAATGTCTTGGAAGAAAGAAGTCAGCAGTGGATCCTTGCCACTCATGCCCCTGAGATCCTGGCTGAAGCCCGTCGGGACTCGGTGATCCTTGTAGACAGGACCCGTAAGCGTGCTAGGCATCTCCGCGACTCAAAATCGCTGGAATACGCTAGTCAGTCCCTCGGGACGGGCTTCAATTTGGGCCTCGCACGTGCCCTGCGTTCCAAGGTCGCCCTCTTTGTTGAGGGGCAGGATATGAAAGTTCTGCGGAACGTGGCACGCAAAGTGGGGGCAAGGAATCTCGCCGGAGAAAAGGGTGTTGCGGTTATTCCCCTCGGCGGCTTCGATAAGTGGGCACAAGCTGGCTCTTTCTCTACGCTTAGTGAGAGTTTGCTCGGCGACTCGGTGAAGGTGTACGTCATCCTGGATCGAGACAATCGAACGGAAGGCCAGGCGTTTGACGTAACTAGTGCATTGTCGCGGTCGGGGGTGCACTGTCACGTCTGGCAGAAGAAAGAGCTTGAGAGCTACTTTCTGATCCCAAGTGCTATTTCTCGGCTGTCAGGGGCCGACCAACCGATGGTTCAAGAGCTTCTGGATGAGGCTATTGAGGAGCAGAAAGTTGACGCTCAAGCGCAGTTTCTTTATCGTCGGCAAACGGATCTGGTGAGTGCAAGTTCGCACGCTATGGACGTTACGCGTGCCGCCATCCCTGAATTTGAGGTGTGGTGGAGCGACGAGGAAAGAAGAGCGGGGATGGTGCCTCCGAAGAAGGTTCTTTCTTCCCTAAATGGCAAATTGACCGCGAAGAAGTGCAAGCCTGTAAATGTGCGGGCGATCTCGAACAATATGAGGGCTGAGGAGATCGTTCCCGAATTGAGGGACATCCTTCTGGAGATTGAATCGGCTATCGCCGGATACTGAATCTTGAGAGCGTGCGTTACTGGAGACACTCGCCGACCTGATCTTCAAGCAGGATCACCCACGCCGCTCTCCGCAACAGTCGTTTCAGTAGGCGTTCCGTTTGATTGACCTTCCTCGGCGTCCAGCGATGATGCCACGATTTGAGGCAATGAAGACGACAGGATAGTTGATTCCAACTCTCCAGAGACCACAGCCTGGATCAGTACGTCATTCGCCTCGCGCGCCTTTTGCTGACCGCGCATAATAAGAAGCCACGCGCAGGGAATGAGCAAGAATACGCTGGGGCTGCTATTAGCTGCGACGGCACTCACGAGGATGGACGAACTGAGGCCGACGTTCACTCTCAAGTCCGCCTCTGCTGTTGCGCGATCATATGTGCCGTAGAGATCTATATTTCTCGCCTGGAGTCGGATGGCCAATTGGTCGAGTTCGCCGCCGAACCTGCCCATTACTGAATGAAGATCCACCTTCCTTCCGCCGATATGTCGAATGTATACGGCTAGATCGATAAGGGCCGAGCGAGAGGCGCGACTGCCCCATTCGGGCCGCCGAACGCCGGTCCAGGACTCCGCGAAGGCAAGTGGTGCACGTGGGTCTGCGGGGCCCCGAATGGTGGCCGGGGTCTCGGTCCATTGCAGAATTCGGGGATCGCTAAGTTGGCTCCCCGCTGACCTCTTCAGGATTTTTTGACGGAGGATCCACCACCACTCAGTAAATCTAAACCAGTGAACTATAGAGCGGGCGCGAATCTCAAGCAGGCTACCAATTAGATATGCCGCAAAGGAGACGGCGGCAAGTGTTGCCGCCGTGCCGGCTGTAGCGCTTAGCTGATATACGCTCTTCCATACTCCCTGTGCCTCGCCTCTCTTGGGGATGTGATCGGAAAATGTAATCCAGAGAGCAATCACCCAAATATAACCGGCCGCCAATGGGGCCCGGATTTCTCGAATTCCTGGGAGTAGATTTGCGAGCATGGCTTTATTCTGCATCGGGGGCGCAGGGCACGTGGGTGGTTTCGAGTAATCGAGGTCGGTGGAGCGGCTTTGGGCTGGAGCTGCTTTGGGGCGAGTGATCATGGCCCCGTAAGCTTCCGGCGAGTCGGGCAGTCTGTGGACCTGCCCGGTAAAGCACGACGTTGGGGCCATGATCTTAGAGGCTCGCCCCAAAGTGGCTGCCTAAAGCCGTGGAGCCGACCGCCCCAGCCACACAGGGTGTCTCCCACTTCATGCCCGCAGCCGACGAGCGCGCCGCCGGGCGCGGCCAGCCGGGGCGCAGACAGGAGGCAGGCCGCGCCGCAGAGGCGGCGCGCGCCCGCGCCGTGCGCGGGCTCTTGATGGACGTAGGGAAATTCTCACCGCGCCATGATCAGGAGCGGTCGGCGCCGGGGTGTTGGTGGCCTGGTCGTGTCGGCTACCGTGCGGTTCATGCCCTCTGGACTGGACACGCCCCAAGGCGCGGCTGAACTGGCCGAGTCGCTTCTGCCTCCGCTCGGGAACCGCTGGCTGCACACTCAGGCCGTGGCGGCTCGTGCGCGCGAAGCATCGGCGGCTGTGTCCAAGGGAGACCGGGATCTTCTCGTCGCTGCCGCGTGGTTGCACGACATCGGGTATGCGCCGGAGCTGCGCGATACGGGGTTTCATCCACTCGACGGCGCGCGCTACCTGGAGACACTGAGGGCGCCTAATCGGCTCGTGCGGCTCGTCGCTCATCACTCTGGCGCCGTGTACGAAGCCGAACAGCGTGGGCTCACCGATGAGTTGGCCGTGTACGAGCGGGAGGACTCTCCCGTTCTGGACGCCTTGATCTATGCCGACATGACGACCGGTCCGGCCGGGCAGTCCTTCGACTTCGATCAGCGCATTGACGAGATCCTGGAGCGGTACGAGCCGGGTAGCGAAGTGCACAACGCGATCAGCAAGGCGCGTCCGTACCTCGGGGCCGCCGTGGAACGGACGCGCGCTCGCCTCGGTGATCAGCCGACGTAGGGCTCCTGCCGGTTCGCCAATCCGTGGTCGATCCGCATCCGCATCGACGGATGGATGTTCAGGCTGTCCAGCCGACTGGGGTGCACGAAGGCCACTTCCTTGCTCTCGCTGCTCGTGCGCAGCTCGCCGCCGACGATGCGTGCTCGGAAGCAGATCGAGAACTGCTGGCGTACCTCGCCGTCGTCGTACGCCATGACGTGAGCCGGGTTGGTGTAGAGGCCGACCAGTCCCGTCACCTCGACGTCGAAGCCGGTCTCTTCCTTCGTCTCACGTACGGCGGCATCGGGTGCTGACTCGCCGACGTCGACCCCGCCGCCCGGCAGAGCCCAGAGGTTGTTGTCAGTCTTGTGGATCAGCAGGACTTCCCCGGCATCGTTCAGCGCGACCGCGGTCACGGAGGGGACGATGCTGTTCGCCTTCGGGGCGTTCGGATCGTTGAAGTAGTCGACTCGGGCCATGCCTCCAGCCTCGCATGCTCGGCTGTCGTACCGAGTCGGCCGGGGACCGGGTGCCGGTTCCGCCGGCGCCCGCAGCCCCGGCCCCCGAGGGCATCGGCTTGCCTACGCGAGGCGACCACGCTCCCAGGCGTAGTCGAAACTCCGCATGTAGTGCCGGAAGGTGCGGGCACCGGGGATGTACCGGAAGTGCAGCACTGGGTTCTGTCCGGCCGGTGCTCCGAGCACGTGCGGGTTCACTAACACGTCATCGTCGAAGCGATAAATCGAGTTGTAGAGGATCGTGTTGTGAAGCCGGACCTCGACGCCCGGCGTCGTCATCGCCGGTTCGAGGTAGCGCCGTGTTATCCGGGCGCGTGCGGCCAGGTCGTCGCCGATGCCTTCCTCCTCGCCGCGCTGGCGGACCATCTCCGAGTCCGGGTCGCCGAGGAGCACGCGTATCTGTGCTCCGGCCTTGGCCTTGTCGGCCAACTCGTACGGCAGATCCGGGTGGTTGTCGAAGAGGAACAGTCCCGCGTACACGAGGATGTCCACCTGGTCCTTCGCCTTCTCGATCAGCGATGACCACAGCGCGGCCGGTACCGCACCCCGGTGCGGGTAGTACGTGATCAGCTCGGACGTGCTGGCGGACTCGGCCTGCTTCTCGACGGTGGGCCACAGGTAGACCTCGTCAACTCCGAGGAAGTTCGCGGCCTTCCAGCGGTGCCCTCGGTGCGGCGTCCGGCCGGTGGTGATCCAGCGCTCCACGCTCTTCGGGTCGACGCCGACATGCTGGGCCACGGACTGGATGGTCTCGCCCTTCGCTGAAATCGCCGCGCGCAGACGCTCGTTCGCCATGACTGCCCTCTCGTGGGACGTATCAGGGACGTTTTGACGATAACTCAGACGTCCCCAAACGTCCATACGGGCCGTGATGTGTCCACCACTCCTCGCGGTCTCCTGATCTCACCGGCGATTCCGGTCGGTTCCAAATCCACTCCAGATCAGGAGAACAGACGATGCGTCAGATTCCTGTCGACACCTCCACCGCCACCGTGATGGTTGCTCAGACCCCGGAGCCCAAGGTCCGCGACCGCCGTACCGGCGAGATCGCCACCGACACCGAGACCGGCGCGAAGCTGATGACGGTGAACGTGATGTTCGCCCTCAACGGCGACGTCGAGATCCTGAACGTCACCGTGCCGGAGACCGGCGTCTCCGAGGACCTGGCGATGGGGACGCCGGTCGCCCTGACGGGCCTGATCGCCCGGCCGTGGGAGAACGAGTTCAACGGCCAGAAGCGGCACGGGATCGCGTTCCGTGCCGTGGCCGTCACCTCGCTCGCTGAGGCTGGCGCGGCGAAGTCGAAGGCGGCCTGAGCCATGACGTGGCTGATCGTCGCCCTGGTGCTGGTTGTCGCCGCTGCGGGTCTCCTGCGGTGGCGGCGCCCCGCCTGGTACTGGCTGGCCTTCGGTGTCACCTGGGCTTCGCTGCGGGTCCTGGTCCGCTACCCCTCCGTGATGGACGCCTGCGGGCTGACTGTTCCGGCCTCCCGCTGGCGGCTGACGCTGGCCCGGATGGCCAACCGGCCCGTTCCCGGTCCTCATGCTCCGCGCATCCTGCGCGTGCGGCCGACCCGTACCGGCCTGGTCCTCCGGCTGAAGCTTCGGCCCGGTCAGGACGCCTTCGACGTGGCGGCCTCGTGTGACCGGCTGCGGCACTCGTTCGCCATGTACGGCGTCACCTCCCGTGAACTCCGCTCCGGTGTCGTCGAGGTGCGGATGACCGGCTACGACGTGCTCAAGCGCGTGCAGATGCCCGCCCAGCTCGACACCCGCCCGATGCGGGTCCCGGTCGCCCTGCGCGAGGACGGCAGCGTGCACTACCGCGACTACCGGGCCGTGCCTCATGCGCTCACGCTCGGCGCCACGGAGTCGGGCAAGTCCGTCTACCAGCGCAACCTCGTGGCAGGGCTCGCTTCGCAGCACGTGGCCCTGGTCGGGATCGACTGCAAGCAGGGGGTGGAGCTGTTCCCGCTGGCTCGCCGGTTCTCCGCGCTCGCCGACAACCCCGACACCGCCGCCGAACTCCTCGACGCACTGGTGGCGCACATGGAGGACGTCTACCAGCTCATCCGCGCCGAGCAGCGGATCACCACCGACGTGCCGGATGCGGAGATCGCCGCCGACATCTGGGACCTGCCCGAAGACCTGCGGCCGATACCGGTCGTGGTCCTGGTCGATGAGGTCGCCGAACTCGCCCTGTTCGCCAGCAAGGAGGAGGAGAAGCGGCGGGACCGGATCATCACCGCGCTGGCCCGGCTGGCTCAGCTCGGCCGTGCCGCCGGGATCTACCTGGAGATCTGCGGGCAGCGCTTCGGCTCCGAACTCGGCAAGGGCATCACCATGCTCCGCGCCCAGCTCACCGGCCGGACCGCGCACCGCGTCAACGACGAATCCAGCGCGAACATGGCCTTCGGCGACATCGCCCCGGACGCCGTGCTGGCTGCGATCCAGATCCCCACCGACATGCCCGGCGTCGCCATCACGGGTGACTCCACCGGCGGTTGGGCCCGCATCCGCGCCCCGCACACCTCGCTGCGGCAGGCCGTGAACATCTGCAACCTGCACGCCGACCTGACCCCGGACCTGCCCGCCCTGGCGCCCTTCCGGCCCGCCCTCGACGGCCCTGCGCCGACTCCTGACTCGGCCGTCGAGTCCATCCCTGCCACCACGTGATCCCAGGAAGGACCCCCGATGTTCTGCGAGTACTGCGGCGATGTCGACGGCGAGGAAACCGGCGTCGACCACGACGAACGGGACTGCCCCTGGTACGGCACCGAGGACGGCGCCGTGACGATCGACGCCGACCAGCTGGCCGACACCCTGAGGGCCACGGCGGACGGCGTCCCCGCCCTGCGGGCCGCGATCGGCCTCCTGATCGGCCACGGCCCGTGGGTCAAGCGCCTGGCCGAGCGGCCCGGACTGTTGCTTATCGACTACTCCGGCCCCACCCCCGAGCCGTACGGCGTCGACTGGGTCAAGGTCGTTGAGGCCCTGGACGCCAAGGAGTTGCCCGCCTCCGGTGGGGAGCTGCGCATCCTCGGCCTCGCCGCCTCCCTGGCCCACCCCGCCGCCCGGGTTCCGCTCGGGGACGCGGTCAGCGGCTTGGACGCGGCCAACCTCGACCTGGTCCTGACGGCCATCGCCGAAGCCAACGGCCGCCCGAGGGTGCGGTGATGGCCATGCCGTCCCGACTGCGCCTTGACGCCGTCCTCGTCCAAGCGGTCATCGCCGGGGCCCTGTCCTTCGCCCACCTGCACGACCTGGCAGCTGCTGCCGGACAGTCCGGCTGGAAGGCCTGGGCTTACCCCGTCTCCGTCGACCTCCTCTTGGTCGCCGTCTGGCGCAGGCTGCGCACCGATGGCCCGTCCCGGCTGGCCTGGTGCTGGTTCCTCATCGCACTCGTGGCTTCGCTCGGCGCCAACGTCGCGACCGCCGGACTCCTCGACCTCGACCACGTCCCGGCCTGGCTGCGCATCCTCGTCGCCGGATGGCCCGCGCTGGCCTTCCTCGGCGGCACCCTCCTGGCCCACTCGCCGACTCCGGCCGGGGACCGGGTGCCGGTTCCGCCGGCGCCCGCTGCCGCGGCCCCCGAACCCGACCACGACACCGACCCTGCGCCTGTCGTGGAGCCGGAGACCGCCCCGGCCTTGCCCGCCGCCGACCCGACCCCGACTCCGACTCCGGCGCCCGCTCCGGCCGTGCCCGTCCCGGCCGCCCTCGTCGACCACGCCCGCAAGGTCGCCGCCGACCACGAAGCCCGCACCGGCACCCGGATCGACACCGACACCCTGCGCGCCCGCCTCAACGTTCCCGCCCCCATGGCGGACGCCATCGCCGCCCAACTCGCCTGACAGACAAGGAGACCAGCTCATGCCCGCCCGTGACTTCTTCCACTCCGTGATGCGGATCGGCCCGGTGCAGATCGGCACCCGCCGCGACCGGCGCGGCCAGACCAAGCACGCCGCCGTGTGCACCTCCGACGGCTGCGGCTGGTCCGCCGACTACACCAGTCAGTCCGCCGCCCAGCTCGCCGCCCGCACCCACCGCTGCAAGGTCCGCTGAGGGAGGCCACCGCCATGGAAGTACCGCTCTGGCTCGCCCTGATCGTCGTCGGCTGGCTCGGCGTCAAGCTCATCCGCCCGCCCGCCTGGCTCATCGCCGTCCTGCTGCTCGGCGGCTTCCTCCTTGCCGACAGCGTCCTTGCTCCCGCCATCAACGCCTTCGTCAAGTAACCAGCCACAGAAGGGAGTTATCCCATGCTGCGTCCGAAGATTCCCACCATGCCGACTCCGACCGGCCACGTGACCCCGCCCGCGGTCGTCGAGCCGACCACCGTTGTACCGGCGGCCCACATTCCGCCGCCTGTCCCGGCGGCTCCGGCGCCGTCCCGGCCCGTCGTCCAGCTCACGCCCGGCACCGTGCTCGCCCTCGTCGGCGGCGGCACCGCCGTGGTGCTGGTCGTCGGCGCCGTCCTGGTCTCCATGCTCCTGGCGGTTGCCATAACCGGCGTCTCGGTCGCCGTGTGCGCCGTCGTCCTTCGCTCCCTGCTCGCATCCGAGACGAAGCGACGCTGACCGGCCCCCGGGCGGCTTCGATACCGCCAAGCATCCGCCGCCCGGGCGCCGTCCCTGTCCGATTCAAGAAACCGGAAGGAATCTCCATCATGACCGGCCCCACCCCGGCTACCACCACACCCGCGCGGATCTGCCAGAACTGCGACGGCTTCGCCACCGCCGCCGTATCCTCCGGTCCGCGCGACCCTCACGGTCACCTGCACACGCTGACCGTCGACTGCCCGGCCTGCCACGGCACCGGCACCGTTCCCGCCCCCGTCGCCCAGCTCGCCGGGGGCCGCGCATGACCAACCCCGCGACCTTCGCGGGCCTGGACCCGACCACCCTGGGGGACCTCCTCCGGGTGGCCGGGTCTCCGGGCTTCGACCGCTGGCAAGACCAGATCCGCCGCACCGGCGGCTGCGCCGACCCCATCCACCTGCGCGGTTGGGTCGTCCACAAGGACAAGACCACCGGCGAGACCCTGCACCACTACTCCACCGAGCACGAGCCGGGCGGCCGACTCCGCGTCGCCTGCGGTAACCGCCGCGCCTCCCGCTGCCCGGCCTGCGCCTGGATGTACGCGGGCGACACGTACCGACTCATTCGCGCAGGGCTCGCCGGGGACGAGGACAAGGACGTCCCCGTTACCATCCGCGACCACCCCCGAGTCTTCGCGACCCTCACGGCACCCTCATTCGGCCCGGTCCACAACCGGCCCGACCATGGCGTCTGCCGCTGCGGCACCCGCCACACGCCGGAAGATCCCACCCTCGGTACTGCCCTCGACCCGGCGACGTACGACTACGCGGGCGCCGTGCTCTTCAACAACTACGCAGGGGAGATGTGGGCTCGCTTCGTCAACCGGCTCCGCCGGGAGATCGCCAAACGCGCCGGACTGACACAGCGCGAACTCGCCGACACCTGCCGTGTCTCCTACGGCAAGGTCGCCGAGTTCCAGAAGCGGGGCGCCGTCCACTTCCACGCCGTGATCCGGCTCGACGGCACCGACGGGCCTGACTCGACGCCCCCATCCTGGGCCAGCACGAGCCTGCTCACGGATGCGATCCGGGCTGCCGCGCGACACGGCTACACGACCGTCAACGTCCCCGCCGCTGGCGAGCAACCCGCCCGCGCCCTGAAGTGGGGCCGACAGCTCGACGTCCGCCCCGTGCGGGCCTTCGGCGACGGCTCCGAGCTGACCGAACAGGCCGTCGCCTCGTACGTGGCCAAGTACGCCACCAAGGCGGCTGAGAACACCGGCACCCTAGACCGGCGCATCGGCGAACTCGCCGAACTCGACCGCCACGGCGTCCCCGACCACGCCCGTCGCCTGATCACCGCATGCCGCGACCTGGACGCGCTGTACCCGGACCGCCGTCTGTGGGCCTGGGCTCACATGCTCGGTTTCCGGGGCCACTTCTCCTCGAAGTCTCGCCGGTACTCCACCACCCTCGGCGCTCTCCGCCAAGCGCGCGCCGACTACCGCGCCGCCCAGGAACGCGAAGCCCTCGGCCTGGACGACACCGAGCCGGACACCGTACTGGTCCTGGCCGACTGGCAGTACGCCGGACACGGCCACACCCCCGGCGAATCCGCGCTGGCCGCCACGATCGCCCGTGACCTACAGCTCAACCGCCAAGCCGCCCGCGAAGCGCTTGCCGCGCTGCCAGACGAGAGGGAGTGGTGACCATGCCGATCAGACTGCCTGACCGCTACCTCACGCCCGAAGACCTCGTCGAAATCTTCGAACTGCCCAGCGTCCAAACGCTCTACCAATGGCGGCGGAAGCGCATCGGCCCTCAAGGATTCCGGGTGGGCCGGTACATCCGATACGACCCCGAGCACGTGCGGGCATGGGTCAAGTCCCAGATGGAAGGGGCTGCCGCCTGATGGCCGGACACATTCAAGATCGGTGGTACAAGACCGTTCCCGGCCAGGACGGCAAGACCGGCAGGGTCAAGACCGACCGTTACGGTGTCGGCCAGCGCTACCGCGCCCGGTACATCGCGCCGGACGGCTCCGAGAAGTCCAAGAGCTTCCCGGACAAGCAGAAGCGCAGGGCCGAAGCCTGGCTGTCCAACATCGAGGCGGACATGTCGCGGGGGCGGTACATCGATCCGGCCGCGGGCTCGGTGACTTTCGGGGAGTACGCCAAGGAATGGATGGCGGCACTCACGATCGACCCGGTGACCCGTGAGAGTGTCGAGATCCGCCTACGGGTCCATGCCCTTCCGTACCTCGGTGATCGGCCCATGGCATCCTTCCGGCCCTCACACCTGCGCACGTGGATGCGACAGCTGGAGGCAACGGGGCGTGCCGCGTCCTACCGGCGGTCGATCTTCGCCAACGTGTCCGCCGTGTTCACGGCCGCCGTGGAGGACCGGATTATCGCCGAGAACCCGTGCCGGGCACGTTCCGTGCGCGCACCGTCCCCCGACGCCCGCAGGGTCAAGCCGTGGTCCGTGGAACGCGTCATGGCCGTGCACGAAGCGCTGCCGGACGCCTACCAGGAGATGGTCAGCGTGGGGGCGGGCTGCGGCCTTCGGCAAGGCGAGATCTTCGGCCTTGCCGTTGACGATGTCGACTTCCTCGGCGGCACGGTTCATGTGGTGCGCCAGGTCAAGCTCATCCAGGGCAAGCACGCGGTATTCGGACCGCCCAAGGGCGGCAAGGAACGTGATGTGCCGCTGCCGGAGACGGTGTCGTTCGCGCTGGCGGCTCACATCACGCGGCACGAGCCCGTAGAAATCACCCTGCCCTGGAAGACCTTGGAGGGCCCGCCCGTCACGGCCGCACTGCTCTTCGTCAACCCGAGGAACCGTGCACTGCACCGGGCGCGCTTCAACGAGCGGTTCTGGCAACCGGCGCTCACCTCCGCCGGCATACCCCTCGGACGCGAGAACGGCATGCACGCGCTGCGCCACTTCTACGCGTCGGTCCTCTTGGACGCGGGGGAGAGCATCAAGGCCCTGAGCGAGTACCTCGGCCACCACGACCCCAGCTTCACTCTCCGCACATACACGCACCTGATGCCCAACAGCGAGGCGCGCACCCGTGCCGCCGTCGATCAGGTCTTCCGGGACCCGGAGAACGCCCAGGACGGCCCCGAGACGGCCCCTGGCACGAACTGAGTCCCTGACCTGCGTCCCATACAGAACAGCCACAACTGACGTCGCTGCTGCTCAAGACGATCACTTAAAAGGATTACCCTCCGTTACCTCGGGCAGCCCTTGGCAGATGAATCCGGTGGACCCAGTGTCCGGTCAGATGCCGAACCGGTGAGACGAGGACTGAGCAATGACGAACGAGCGGGCGAGGATCATGGTGCGGCGGCTGACCGGCGTGGTCACCGTGGCGACGGTGTGCTGGCTCCCGACGGGCGTCGCGCACGCCGACGAGACCAACACGGCCTCGCACAACGGTCCACGGATCGGCCTGGTGAACCTCGGCCAGGTCGACGACCCGATGGAGGACGTGCTGGAGCACTTCCGGCTGGTCGGCGACGAGCACACCGTGGAGAACGGTCAGAGCTGATCCGCCCCGCAACGGGCACGAAGGCCCGGGG
Organism: Streptomyces spinoverrucosus; assembly: GCF_015712165.1. Taxonomy (NCBI): domain Bacteria; kingdom Bacillati; phylum Actinomycetota; class Actinomycetes; order Kitasatosporales; family Streptomycetaceae; genus Streptomyces; species Streptomyces spinoverrucosus. The sequence goes on from NZ_JADPZX010000001.1 coordinate 6,932,452, forward strand.
CCCCCATCGCGCGGACACCATGGAGACATGGTGAGCGGTGGGGGCCCCGGGCCTTCGTGGTCATCACGGCCTTCGTGGCCTTCGCGGGCATCGCTGTCACGCGGGCAGTCGCTCTTCCGCCGTCCGCTCCTCGTCCGCCGCCCGCTCCTCGTACGTAGTCGGCTCCTCGTACGTAGCCAGCTCCTCGTACGTCGCCAGCAGACCGCCCGTCGTCTCGCGGCTCGCAGGGCGTAGAGGTGGGCGGACCGGGCCCGACGGGAGGCCCAGCGCGGCCAGCAGTGCCTTGGCGGTGACCGTGCCGGGGAGGTCGGCCGACATCATCGCCTCGATGAGCGGCACCGCCTGCTGCTGGCGACGGGCCGCGCCGGCCGTGTCGCCCGCGTCGAAGTCGTCGAACACGGAACGGACGTGATGGGGGATCACGTTCGCGACCGTGCTGACGCAGCCCGCCGCGCCCACCGCGTACAGGGCGAGATTGTGCTCGTCGCAGCCCGCGTAGTACGCCAGGTCCGTGCGGGACAGGACCTTCTGGGTGCCGAGGAAGTCGTACGAGCAGTCCTTGACGGCCACGATGCGGGGGTGCTCGGCGAGCCGGATCAGTGTTTCCGGCTCGATGCGGGTGCCGGTGCGGGCCGGGATGTCGTACAGCATCAGGGGCAGGGCGGACGCGTCCGCCACCTCGCGGAAATGTGCTTCCACGGCGTCCTGAGGGGGCCGGCTGTAGTACGGGGTGACGACCAGGGCGCCGTCCGCGCCCGCCTGCCCGGCCTGCACGGTGAGCTCGATCGTGTGGCGGGTGTCGGAGGTGCCGACGCCCGTGACGACGGACGCGCGGTCCCCGACCGCCTCCCGGACCGCCCGGACGAGCGCCGCCTTCTCGGTGTCGGACGTGGTCGGCGACTCGCCCGTGGTGCCGTTGAGCACCAGCCCGTCGCAGCCCCGCGACACCAGCCGGTCCGCGAGCAGCTGCGCGCCGTCGAGGTCGAGCGAGCCCGCGTCGGTGAGGGGCGTGATCATCGCGCAGAGGGTGCGGCCGAAGGGCGGGGCGGGCGAGGAGGCGTTGGTCAGGGTCATGGGAGTAGTGTCGGCACGGCGATCGTGTAGTTCCACTTAAATCTTCTAAGGGGTATGTGTAAGCGTTGCTGTGTCGGGGCGGGCGTCGTGGCGGGTGGCCCTATGTCCAACGCCGCCTTTCATGGGTCACCATGGCCGGGACGGTCCACCACCACCCGGTCCTGGGAGGCGTCATGAAGCTCGGCAAGGCACTCGCCACCGGCGTCGCGGAAGAGCAGCCGGTCGCCCACGAGGAGGAGCTCGAACTCCCCGCAGAGATCAAGGACTTGGCGGAGTCCGTGCCCGATGAGGTGCCGGCCGCCCGATGAGGCTGCGGCTTCCGGAGGAACGCCCGACGGAGCCGCCGACCGGATACAAGATCGCCCACCCGATGCTGTCGCAGGACGGCACCCGGGCCGGGTTCACCGGTGTGTCGCTCGGCGGCGCGCTGCCGTACGGAGTCCTGGCCGACGCGTCCTGCGTCTACGGCCTGCGGCACGCGGCGCCGCACCGCCGTTGCGACTGCGGTTTCCACTGCGTGCACGACCGCTCGGTGGCCGAGGGGCTGCTGTGCACCGCCGAGCACCGGACGGCGGTGCTCCTGGAGGTGCTGGTCCTCGGCCGTTACCTCCGTTTCGAACGCGGGTTCCGCTACGCCCGCCAAAGGGTACGCACGGCGACCGTCGGCCCCTGCGCCTGCGGTACGACTGCCGTGGGACTCGCCGACGCCGGCTGGGGCAGGCCCGGCTGGCTCGCCCTGACCCCCTCCTGCGCGGGCTGCCTGCGCGGCCGTACGTCCGTCACCCTCGCTGCCTTCGCCCGGCTGGCCGGGGACGGGCTGCGGGTCGTGGCGCGGGCGGGCGCGGGGGCGGCAGCCGGCACGGATGGGCCCGGCCTGCCGCCCGCCCCGTCGGCCGCGGATCTCGGCGTACCCGAACTCGTCGCCGAAGCCGCCCTCTTGCAGGCCCGCCTCGACTGGTTCCAGACCCAGCTCGCGCGGCTCGGCCGGCGCGGCGGCGGTGGCGTGGCGAAGGGGTAGCAGGGGGCCGGACGGGTACCCGGGTGTTCCGAACCGAGAGGAGGCGGAACGCCGTGACCGGGACCCCGTACGCCAAACCCCGGCCCGAGGAGCACCACTCGGTGGGCGAACTCGTCGGCCAGGCATCCGAACAACTCTCCCAGCTCGTGCGGCAGGAAGTGCACCTCGCCAAGGAGGAGCTGGCCGAGAAGGGCCGGCGCGCGGGTCGCGGCGGTGGGCTCCTCGGTGCCGCGGGCGCCGTCGCCTACGCCGGGCTGCTGGCCCTCGCCGCCACGGGCGCCGCCGCGCTCTCGCTGACGCTGCCCGTCTGGGCCGCGGCGCTGATCGTCACAGGCGTGCTCTTCGCGCTCGCCGGACTACTGGCCGCCACTGGCCGCGCCCAGCTGCGCCACGCGGCACCCCCCACGCCCGAGGAGGCCCTCGGCAGCGTCAGGGCCGATGTCGAGGAGATCAGGGAAAGGGCACACCGATGACAGACAGGACGACGCACGGGACGGGCGCCAAGGGGCCCGACGAGCTGCGCCGGCAGATAGCGCAGACCCGCAGCCAACTCGGCGACACAGTGGAGGAGTTGGCCGCCAAGGCGGACATCAGGGGTCGGGCCAGGGCGCGCGCCGCCGACCTGAAGGACAAGGCCGGCGCGATGACCGTCCAACTGCGCAGCACCGCCGCCCAGGCCGGCCACGCCGTGCAGGGCAAGGCGGCCCATGCCGGCCACGCCGTGCAGGGCAAGGCCGCCGAGGCGACGCACGCTGTGCAGGGCAAGGCCGCCGAGGCGACGCATGCTGTGCAGGGGAGGGCCGCGAAGGCGGGTCATGCCGTGCAGGGCAGGGCCGCCCGGGCGAGCGAGGCCGTCGAGCACGGTGGCATGCCGCAGCCGGTGCGTACGGTCGTCCAGGCCGGGCTGAGGCATCCCCGGCCCGTGCTGGTCGCCGGAGCGGCGGTCGGTGCGGTGGTCGTCGCGGCGGCGGTGATGCGGCGGCGGCACGGCGGGCGGTAGATGACCGGAGCGCCGGCCGGCGCCTGAGTGCCGGTGAAGACCGAAGGCTGGTCGGTGGGCGAACCGACCAGCCTTCTTCATGCCCTCCTACCGATTCATGTCTCCTACCGATTCATGCCTCCTACCGGTGCATGACCCCTAACCGATTCATGACCCCTACCGATTCATGCCCCCGATTCATGCCCCCGCACCGAAAACTCTTCCAGTCTGGACAAAAAAAGTTTTCGGTGAGACGGTGGACCCATGCTGGACGTGACCGTGATCGAGGACCCCGAGGCCGCAGCCGTCTCCCTGGACCCCACAAGGGCCCGGCTGCTCGCCGAGCTGGCCGCCGGCCCCGCGTCGGCCGCGATGCTGGCCGGCCAGGTCGGGCTGCCCCGGCAGAAGGTGAACTACCACCTCAAGGCGCTGGAGCGGCACGGCTTGGTCGAGCTCGCGGGGGAACGCCGCAAGGGCAACGTCACCGAGCGGCTGATGCGGGCGACCGCCGCGTCGTACGTGATCTCGCCGCTCGCCCTGGCCGCCGTACAGCCCGACCCGGACCGCTTCCGGGACCAGCTGTCCGCCCGCTGGCTGCTCGCACTCGGCGCGCGGCTCGTGCGGGACGTCGGCACGCTCATCTCGGGCGCGGCGAAGGCCCGCAAACGGCTGGCGACCTACGCGCTCGACGGCGAGGTGCGGTTCGCCTCGGCCGCCGACCGGGCGGCGTTCGTCGAGGAGCTGACTGCGGGCGTGACCGCGCTGATCCAGAAGTACGACGCCCCGGACGCCGAGGGCGGCCGGGACCACCGGATCGTCGTGGCCGTCCATCCCACGGTCAAAGCCCAGACCCATGAGAATCCCATGGTCAAACCCCAGGCCCACGAGAGTTGAGAACCAGGAGCCCACCATGTCCAAGGAATTCGAGATCGCTCGCGAGTTCGAAGTCGACGCCACCCCGGAGCAGGTGTGGGAGGCCGTCACCGCCGGCACCGGCGGCTGGCTGTGGCCGATGGAGGCTCCCGAACCCCGCGAGGGCGGCAAGGGGCCGTTCGGCTCCACGATCACCGCCTGGGACCCGCCGCACCGCTACACGAACCGTGTCGAGGACGTCGAGGGAATCGCCGAGCAGACCGTCAACCAGCTCGACTACACCGTCGAACCGCGCGACGAGGGCCGGCGCGCCTGGGTGCGGTACGTGCACAGCGGGATCTTCGTCGACGACTGGGACAACCAGTACGACGGCGCCGCCAAGCACACCGACTTCTATCTGCACACCCTGCGCGAGTACCTGACGCGCTTCGGCGGCCGCCCGGTCGTGGCCTTCGCCGCCTTCGACGCGCCCGAGGCCTCCAAGGCGCCCGACGCCCTCGCCGCGGTCGGGCGCGCGCTCGGCCTGGCGGAGGACACCGCCGAGGGTGCGCGCGTCCAGGCACGCGGCCCGGAGGGGCAACTCCTCGACGCCGTGGTCGACTTCCGCAATCCGTACTTCATCGGGCTGCGCACCGAGGACGCGATGATCCGTTTCTTCGGGCGCAACCACTGGGGCTACCCGGTCGGCATGGCGGTGCACGACTTCGCCCCGGCGGCCGACGCCGACGCGGCCGAGAGCGCCTGGCAGGGCTGGCTGAAGGGCGTTTTCAGCCAGCCCTGACCAGAGACGGTTACGGACGGAACCGCAGCACCTGCGGGTCGTGGTCGCTGATCTGGTCGTGGAACTCGGCGTTGATGTGCACGCTGTCGTACTCGAAGCCGCAGTCGCGCCGGATCGACGGGCTGATCAGGATCTGGTCCAGGGTCTGGCTGTTGCCCTGGTAGACGTACGAGTAACGCTCGCTCCTGGGCAGCGACTTGATCGCCGACCACAGCTCGCCCTTGCCTTCGAGGATCTCCACGGTGTCGGAGAACTCGAAGTCGTTGATGTCGCCGAGCGTGACGACGTCCGCGTTCTTCTGGATGTCCAGGAGCTGCTTCACGAACGCGTTCACCGCGGTCGCCTGGAGGTGGCGCTGGGTCTCCGAGCTGCGGGTCGGCGGCTGGTACTGCGCGGTCAGCGCCTGGTCGCCACCCTTGGAGTTGAAGTGGTTGGCGATCACGAAGACCGTCTTGCCGCGGAAGGTGAACTCGCCGACCAGCGGCTTGCGACTGTTCGCCCACGCCGTGTTCGCCGGGTCGATCCGGCCCGGGGACACCGTCAGCGCCGCCTTGCCGCGCTCCTTCGTCACACCCGCCGCGGTCGTCGCGTCGCCGCCCGCGCGGTCGGTGAAGGACACCCGCTCCGGGTTGAACAGGAACGCCTGACGGATGTTGCCGCCCGGCTCGCCGCCGTCAGCGTTGTTCACCGGGTCGATCGCACGCCACTCGTACCTCGGGCCGCCCGCCGCGACGATCGCGTCGATCAGCTTGGTCATCGTCTGGTCGGCGGCGACCGTGCCGTCGTTCTTCGCGCCGTTGTTGTCCTGGATCTCCTCCAGGGACACGATGTCCGGCGACTGGAGGTTGTTCACGATCGCGGCGGCGTGCTCGTCGAACGTGGCGTCGGTCGGGTCGAGGTTCTCGACGTTGTACGTCGCCACCGCCAGCTCGCCGCGCCGCTGCTCGCGGGTCGTCTCGCGCTCCAGGCCGCCCTGCTTCAGGGTGCCGAGCTCGTTCGCGACCAGGGTGTAACCGCCGAACTGGTTGTAGTCCAGCGGGCCGGTCGTGGTGCCGGTGAGCATGTCGCCGACGTTCGCGTCCGGGAAGTCGGCGACCTTGCCGAGGGACTGGATCTGCAGCCGGCCGGTGTTCTGCGCGGTGTAGGAGCCGTAGACCGTGCCGCCGTGGCGGCTGGCGTTCTCCCACGGCTTCACCGTGACCCACAGCTCGGTGTACGGGTCGGTGGCACCGACCACGCGCGTGTTGGCGACCTGGACGTTCATGCCCTCCAGGGACTCGTAGTAGTCCAGGGCGTACTTCTTCGGCCGCAGCGTCAGGCCGTTGACGGAACCGTTCGCCGCCGCCTCGCCCGCCGGGGTGTAGGCGTGCGGCACGGACCTCGCGTCGATCACCGTGGCGGCCGGGACGGGGTTGCCGCTGGACACGACCGTGATCGTCGGCCGGGTGATCTCGGTGAGCGCCTGGTTGCCGGAGGAGGTGCCGCCCGGGACGTACTCGGACACCGTGCCCGAGACGGTCACCGAGTCGCCGACGGCGACCTTCGGGGCGGAGCTGGTGAAGACGAAGATGCCCTCACTGGTGGCCGGGTCGGCGTCCGCGCTCGGGTCCTGGATCCAGAAACCGCGCGACGAACCGTAGGTGCGTACGCCGGTGACGATTCCGGCCACGTCCGTGACCTGCTGACCGGCGTACGGCGATATCCGTGTACTGCCCTGGATGTCATGGATGCGCACCGCGTCCGCCTGCGCGGGCGAGGCGATGACGACGGTGGACGCCGCGGAACAGACGGCGGCGACGGTGAGCGCGGCAAGGCGCGCGGAAGACTTGCTCGGCAACGGGATCCCTCCGGGGACGTACGTGAGCGCCGGGACGAGGGTGGAACGTGGAACAGTGACGACGCGCGTAGAAACCGTGAACGGAGTGAACACCTGTCCCCCCAATTTCTACGCGCGTCAATTTCCTGTGTGCTCAGGGCACTTGTCAAGGTTTCGGCCATGTACAGCGCCCGACGATGAGATGAACCGGGCGGCATGGGTCGAAATCCGTCTAGGCTGAATGCCTGAGTCGTACGACGGCTTTCGGGGTCGTACGACGTCCAGACGGTCGTACGGCCTTCCAGGCGCCCTAGGAGATCCCCCCGATGTCAGACAGCTCCCCCCTGCCGCCGGTCCGGCTGACCTCCGAAGCGGAGCTGGCGCGCGACGCGCTGTCCACGCCGTTGCTGTCCCGGGCCGCCCGGCTCGCCCGCTGGGCCGGGCCCGGCACCCGCGTGGACGCCGGGGGCTCACTGGTCGACGAGCAGCTGCCGGCCGCGGCCGAGGCGCTCGGGCTGAGCGGCGACGACGCGGCGGCGCTGGCCGGCGAGGCGTGGCGAGTGGCCGTGGACACCGGACTGGTCGACGTCGTCGACGAGGCGGCCGGCACCGTCACGACCGGCCCGGAGCTGGCGCAGCTCACCGGCGGCTCCCCGCACGAGGTGCTCGGCGTGTGGCTGGACGCCCTGGAGACGGTGCTCGCCGACGCGAGCGTGCCCGACCTCGACGAGCCGGCCGACGCGATGGACGAGGGCGGCCGCGTCGACACGTCCGCGCTGGACTGGGACCCCGAGGCGGAGTCCGCGTTCCTCGACGGCGTGCTCGGCAACCTCTACCTGCTCACCGTCGGCGAGGACGGGCCCGTCGGGGCGCCCGTGCCGCTGCCCGCGCTCGCCGCGTCGGTGATCGTGCCGGGCGACATGACCGAGCCCACCAACGACGTCCTGGAGCAGGTGTCGGACGCCATGATGTGGCTGGACGACCAGTTCCGGCTGCTGGAGCCGGTGGGGCTGGTGGAGTACCAGCCGGTCGACGAGGCGCTGATGGCGGAGGCCGAGGACGGCACTGAGGAGCCTCCCGCTGTCGACGACACCGACGTCTCCCGCTACGGCATGGTCCGGCTCACCCCGCTCGGCCTGTACGGGCTGCGGGCGCGGCTGCTGGAGGCCGGTTTCGACGCGCCCGCCGTGGGCGAACTGGCCGACAAGGGCGCCGACGCGTTGCTGGACGGCACGGCCGTCTTCGGGCCGCGGGCCGCGCAGGCCGAGACCGAGCAGTGGCTGACCCGCCGCGAACCCCTCGCCGCGGCCCGGGAGTTGCTCGACGCCGCCCGGGGCGCGGACTCCGGTGCCCCGCTGCGCCGGCTGCGCTGCCAGCAGGCCCTCTCGCTCGTCGGCCCCGACGCCGAACCCGCCCTGCGGGACGTCCTCGACGACCCCGAACTCGGCGGCCTCGCCCGGGTCTGGCTGACCGAGCACGGCTGCACGGACGTACCCGCCCCGTCCGAGGCGATGGTCTTCTGGCTCACCGTGGACACCCTGGCCGCGCAACTCGCCGCCGAAGGCAACTCCGAGGAACTGCGCGCCCTGGTGGAGGGCCTCGCGGAACAGCACAGCGGGTTCTTCGCGGCGGCCTGGCGGGTCGACCATCCGGCCACCGCGGACGTCCTGGAGGCGATGGGGCGGATCCACCCGGACAAGAGGATCGCCAAGGAGGCCAGGAAGGCGGCCTTCAAGGCGCGGTCCCAGCAGGGCGGTTGAGGGGATTCCTGACATTTCCGGCCGCTGACGGGGTCGTACGGATTCACGGAAGCGAGCCCTGCGGGGTCGCCCGGAGTTCAAGTGGCGTTCACGGCCGGGCGACACCGTGGCGCCGACCCGAGGTCCGCCGCCCTCCACGGAACTCCCCCCGTCACAGGAGACAGCATGTCGCTCACTCGCAGGGACTTCGCCAGGACCACCGCCATCGCCGGAACCGGAGCGGTCGCACTGGCGGGCACCGTCGCCGCGCTCGGCAGTGCTCCCGGCGCCCTCGCGTCCGCCGAGACGGAGACCACGGGCGAGGAGGCCGCGGCCAAGCATGGTGGGGTCGGATACGGCCCGCTCCTCCCCGACCCGGAGGGCATCCTCGCGCTGCCCGCCGGCTTCTCGTACAAGATCCTCACCTACGCCGGCAAAACCAAGCTGGAGTCGGGCGAGTTCACCCCCGCCGACCACGACGGCACCGCGACCTTCGCCGGCCCGCGCGGCACCACCCTCCTGGTCAACAACCACGAGATGGACGGCCCCCGCTCCGACCACGACCACCCGGTCCCGCTCACCGAGGGCCTGGTCTACGACCCCGCCGCGCCCGGCGGCTGCACGGTCGTCGAGGTGCGCCGCGACGGACGGGTCGCCGAGTGGGTCGGCATCGCCGGCACCGCCAACAACTGCGCCGGCGGCTCCACCCCCTGGGGCACCTGGCTGACCTGCGAGGAGAACTCCGACCGGGCCGGCGAGAACGGCATGACCAAGGACCACGGTTACGTCTTCGAGGTCGACCCCAGCGACCGGCGCGCCAACCGCGACCCCAAGCCGCTGAAGTTCTTCGGCCGTTACGACCACGAGGCCGTCGTCATCGACCCCAAGCGGGGGCACGCCTACCTCACCGAGGACGCCGACGAGCCCAACGGCCTGTTCTACCGCTGGACCCCGCCCAAGGGCTTCGAGTACGGCCACGGCAAGTTCCGCACCCTCGCCGACGACGCCGGCGTGCTGCAGGCGCCCAAGTGCTTCAACTCCGGCGGCCACTTCGTCGACGACCTCTCGCGCGCCACCAAGGTCGGCACCGTCTACGGCGTCGACTGGGTCGACGTGCCGGACCGAGACGCCAGGACGGTGTCCGTGCGGGAGCAGTTCGGCGAGGGCGAGATCACCCGCGCCCGCAAGCTGGAGGGCATGTGGTGGGGCGACGGCGGCGCGTACATCGTCTCCTCGTACGCCCGTGAGGAGAGCCCCGTCCAGCACGACGGCCAGGTCTGGTTCTACGACCCCAAGCGCCGCACCCTCACCCTGAAGGTGCTGCTGGGCGTCAACCCGGACCCCTTCAAGGACGGCGCCTTCGACGGCCCCGACAACATCACCGTCTCCCCCTACGGTGGCCTGATCATCGCCGAGGACGGCGAGGGCATCCAGCACCTGTTCGGCGCCACCGACAGCGGCCGCACCTACCCGATCGCCCGCAACGAGCTGAACATCGGCACCGAGGAGGAGCCCGAGTACAGCGAGTTCACCGGCGTCACCTTCTCACCCGACGGAAAGACCCTGTACGCCAACATCCAGGAACCCGGCATCATGCTCGCCATCACCGGCCCCTGGAAGCGGCAGCAGCGGTAATTAATTCACTCGCCGGTCCCGCGCTGCGCCTCCTACAGTGAGATCACAACGTCACGCACCTCCCGGTGCGAAGGCGGCGGCTACTTCTTCTCTCCAAAGAAAACCATGCCGCCGCCGGTTTGATCTCGGGAGGCGCAGCTGCTGGTGGGTGCCCGGTGCGCAGGCAACGGTTACTTCTTTCGGATCGGACGGTTGCGGGTTCGAGTCCCGTCATCGACTCAGGGTCGATGTAGCTCAAACGGCAGAGCATCCGGCTAAGTCCGTCGCCGCCTCCTGATCTCGGGCACCCACCTTTTTGCTGCGCACTCCCTCCGAAATGCACAAGGAATTCGGGGGAATTCACCATGGCGCGATTCAACACCAAGGCCGCCAAGGCGCAGCCGACCTCGCGCGTCACGTCGACGGGGCGCGTCCTGCGTACCTTCCAGGGCGGCCGGGGCCGAGAGCGCGACGCACGCTCCGAGCTCTTCCTGCTCGCCGTCTCCAACTTCGTCTCGCAGCAGACCTTCTACGAGACCGGCGCCGACCGCGACGACCGGTTCACGCGGCTCGTGCGCGAGCTCGCCGTCACCGACCCGGCGTGGACCGCGGGGCTCCTCGGCTGGCTGCGCGGCGCGGGCAACCTGCGCACCGCCTCGGTCGTGGGCGCCGCCGAGTACGTCAAGGCGCGCCTGGAGGCCGGCGCGACCGACGGTCCGTCGAACCGCCAGGTCGTCGACTCCGTGCTCCAGCGGCCCGACGAGCCCGGTGAGCTGCTCGCGTACTGGACCGCGCTGTACGGCCGTAACATCCCCAAGCCCGTCAAGCGCGGTGTCGCCGACGCCGTGCGGCGGCTGTACAGCGGGAAGTCGCTGCTGAAGTACGACACCGCTTCCAACGGGTACCGCTTCGGCGACATCCTCAACCTGGTGCACGCGGCTCCGGACCCGGACAAGCCGTGGCAGGGCGAGCTGTTCAAGTACGCCCTGGACCGCCGGCACAACCCGGACAACGCCGTGCCGCCCGCGTCGGACCGCGTCCTCAGCGCGCACCGCGAGCTGATGGCGCTGCCGGTCGAGGAGCGGCGGGCCGTCGTCACCGCGCCGGACGGCGCCGAGCGGCTCGCGGCGGCCGGGATGACCTGGGAGGCGCTGGCGGGCTGGCTGCAGGGACCGATGGACAGGGCGGCCTGGGAGGCCGTGATCCCGTCCATGGGCACCATGGCGCTGGTCCGCAACCTGCGGAACTTCGACGAGGCCGGGGTGTCCGACGAGGTGGCGGCGCGGGTCGCGGCCCGGATCAGCGACCCGGCGGAGGTCGCACGGTCGCGGCAGTTCCCGTTCCGGTACCTCGCGGCGTACCAGCACGCGCCGTCGCTGCGCTGGTCGTACCCGCTGGAGCAGGCGCTCGGCCACTCGCTGGCCAACGTTCCCGCGCTGTCCGGCCGGACGCTGGTGCTCGTCGACCGCTCGGGTTCGATGTTCTACTCGCGGCTGTCCGACCGCTCGGAGCTCAACCGGGCCGACGCGGCGGCGATCTTCGGCACGGCGCTTGCGCTGCGGGCGGCGGACGCGGATCTCGTCGAGTTCGGGACGAGCAGCAACCCGGTGCGGTTCCGCAAGGGGGAGTCGGTGCTCAAGGTGCTGGAGCGATTCGGCGACCTGGGCGGCACCGACACCACGGAGGCGGTGCGCCGGCACTACCGGAAGCACGACCGGGTACTCATCGTCACCGACGAGCAGTACGCCTACAGCCGCCACGGCGACCCGACCGAGCAGGTCCCGGCTCACGTGCCGGTCTACACCTGGAACCTCGCCGGGTACCGGGTGGGTCACGGGCCCTCCGGGAAGGGGAACCGGCACACCTTCGGTGGGCTGTCGGACGCGGCGTTCCGGATGGTGCCGCTGCTGGAGGCGGCGCGGGACGCGGACTGGCCGTGGGTGACGGCCGGTTGATCTCCCAGGGCACCTCGATGTCATGGCCCACGGGCGGCGGGTACACCGTCCGTGGGCGGCATCAGTAGCATGCGGGGAGAGTCTCCGGTGTGCGAGGAGTTGCTGGATGACGCAGGTCAAGCCCATGCGCGCGGACGCTCGGCGCAACTACGAGCGGTTGCTGAAGGCGGCCGTGGAGGCCTTCGCCGAGCACGGAGAGGGCGCCTCCCTCGACGACATCGCCAAGCGGGCCGGGGTCGGATCCGGCACGCTCTACCGTCACTTCCCCACGCGCCAGGCGCTGTTGGAGGCCGCCTACCTCGACCGGATCGAGGCGCTCGCGCGGCGCGCCGACGAGATCGCGGGGGAGCTGCCGCCCGGTGAGGCGCTGGTGGAGTGGCTCAACGAACTGGGCCTGGGGATGATCCAGGTCCGTGGCCTGAGGTCGCTGCTGGGTTCGGCCGTCACGGACGACGACTCGACCGTGGCCACCGCCTGCGGGGCCTGCCTCAAGGTGGCGGCGGAGCGAATGGTGCGGGCGGCGCAGGCGGAGGGGACCCTGCGGGAGGACGTCGAGCCGATCGAGGTCCTGCGGCTGACACACGGGGTGGCGACGGCGTCGGAGCTGGCGGACCGGGAGGGGCGGGACATCCGGCGGTATCTGTCCCTGGTGGTGGAGGGGTTGCGGAGGGCGCGGTGACCGGAGGGCCTCGGCTGGACGGTGACGTACGAGCCTGCCCCCCCAGGTCTCCTCGCGTGAGCGTCGTCAGTCGCGTTCCGGTGCGCTCCGGGCCGGCTTGGTGGCGCGGACGATGGCGGAGTGCATGCCGTCGGCGACCGCGTGGGTCGGGGTGATCGAGACGTCGGTGAACCCGGCCGCTTCCAGGCCCGCGCGGTACTCGGCGAAGGACAGCGCGCCGGCGATACAGCCGACGTAGTCACCGCGCTCGGCCCGCCGGCTGGGCGTGAGGGCGTCGTCGGCGACGACGTCGGAGACGCCGATGCGGCCACCGGGCCTCAGCACCCGGAAGGTCTCGGAGAATACGGCGGGCTTGTCGACGGACAGGTTGATCACGCAGTTGGAGATCACCACGTCGACGGTGTCGGCGGGCAGCGGGATCGCCTCGATGGTGCCCTTGAGGAACTCGACGTTCGTCGCGCCCGCCCTCTCCGCGTTGGCCAGGGCCAGAGCGAGCATCTCGTCGGTCATGTCCAGCCCGTACGCCTTGCCGGTGGGACCGACCCGGCGGGCGGAGAGCAGGACGTCGATGCCGCCGCCGGAGCCGAGGTCGAGGACGCGTTCGCCTTCGCGGAGTTCGGCGACGGCGGTGGGGTTGCCGCACCCCAGGGAGGCGGCGACGGCCTCGGCGGGCAGGGCGTCGCGCTCGTCGGCGGCGTAGAGCGTGGAACCGAAGTTCTCGTCGATCTCGACCGGCTGCGGCCCGCAACAGGCGGTGCCGCCCTCGGTGACCCTCACGGCCTCAGCGGCGTAGCGCCGGCGGACGGTTTCGCGCAGCTCGGTGGACGGCTCGTGCATGACTCACTCCTGGTGACGGGGCACGGCGATGCCCGGAACGGCTTGTATTGACGTTCGTTGATGCAACCTTGCGCCTTGAATCGAAAAACGTCAACATAGAGCCATGTCGAAACAAGAGCTCGAGGTGATCGGCCAGGACGCCGACTGCTGCCCGGGCCTGGCTTCCGCCCCGCTGGGCGACGAGCGGGCGGCGGAGCTGGCGAAGGTGTTCAAGGCGCTCGGGGACCCGGTCCGGCTCCGGCTGCTGTCGATGATCGCCTCACGTGAGGGCGGCGAGGTGTGCGTCTGCGAGATGACCCCGGCGTTCGACCTGTCCCAGCCGACGATCTCCCACCACCTCAAGCTCCTGCGCCAGGCCGGGCTCATCGATTGCGAGCGGCGCGGCACGTGGGTGTACTACTGGGTGCTGCCCGGCGTCCTGGACCAGCTCGCCGGATTCCTCGCCGCGCCCCGGCCCGCCGGAGTCACCGCGTGAGCGTGGCCCTCGGCCGCCGTGTGGCCGCCGAGACTCTGGGAACCGCGCTGCTGGTGGCGGTCGTCGTGGGCTCCGGCATCCAGGCCGCCGAGCTCTCGCGGGACGTGGGCGTGCAACTGCTCGCCAACTCGCTGGCCACGGTCTTCGGCCTGGGTGTGCTGATCGCCCTGTTCGGGCCGGTCTCCGGGGCGCATTTCAACCCCGCGGTCACTCTCGCGGCCTGGTTCACCGGCCGCCGCGCCCCGGGCGGTCTCTCCCCGCGGGACGTCGCCGCGTATGTGCCCGCACAGATCGTGGGGGCGATCGGCGGGGCGGTCCTCGCCGACGCCATGTTCGCCGAGCCCCTCGTGAAGTTCTCCACCCACGACCGGTCCGCCGCTCACCTGTGGCTGGGCGAGGTCGTGGCCACGGCAGGGCTGATCCTGCTGATCTTCGGCCTCGACCGGATCGGCCGCGCCCGGCTCGCTCCGGTGGCGGTGGCCTCCTACATCGGGGCCGCCTACTGGTTCACCTCCTCCACGTCGTTCGCGAACCCGGCGGTGACCATCGGTCGCGCCTTCACCGACACCTTCGCCGGAATCGCCCCGGCTTCCGTCGCCCCGTTCATCGCCGCCCAGTTGCTAGGCGCCGCCCTCGGGCTGGGCGCCGTGGCGGTGGTGTACGGCCGCCCCGCCCCGGCGGCGGACGAGGTCGTCGTCCCGCACGGCGAACCCGAACTCGCCTCCTCCTGACCTGCCCCGCCTTCCAGAAAGACTCCTGCCATGACCACCCCCGCCACCCGCCCCTCGGTGCTGTTCGTCTGCGTCCACAACGCCGGCCGCTCCCAGATGGGCGCCGCCTTCCTCACTCACCTCGGCGGCGAGCGGGTCGAGGTTCGCTCAGCCGGCTCGGCGCCCGCCGACTCGGTCAACCCGGCCGTGGTCGAGGCCATGGCGGAGGTGGGGATCGACATCTCCGCCGAGACGCCGAAGGTGCTGACCACCGAGGCCGTGCGGTCGTCCGACGTGGTGATCACGATGGGCTGCGGGGACGCCTGCCCGGTCTTCCCCGGCAAGCGGTACCTGGACTGGCAGCTGGACGACCCCGCCGGCCAGGGCGTCGACGCGGTCCGGCCGATCCGCGACGCCATCGAGGGACGTGTGCGCGGTCTGCTCGCGGAGCTCGGGATCACGGCGGTGGCGTAACACCACGACGGCGGCCGCAGGACGTGCCCGCGTCCGGTGGCGGTCGGCGGGCCCGGCAAGCGGTCATGCGATGGACAGTGCCGGTCGCCGTGTCCATCGTGTGGCCGCCGTCCGCGTACGTCAGTTCCGGGGCGTCGACCGACGCGGACTCCGCGTCGGCCTCCGTGGCATGGGCCGACTGCGCTGACGTCGCACGGCGGTCGTCCCGGAGTGTATGGCGGCCCGCCCGTCGCCGTGCCGACCCGGAGGGTGCGGATCCTCGGATCGGCACGGCGCTCGGATGCGGCGGTGAGCGGCGTATCTCTACAGCGCCTGTGCCGCCGGCTTGACCATGTTGCGGACCGTGCGGGCCTTGACGAAGTCGCCCATGGCCGTCATTTCCCACTCTCCGGAGTACTGGCGGATCAGCTTGGCCATCAGCACGCCGGTCTGCGGCTCGGCGTTGGTGAGGTCGAAGCGGACGAGTTCCTCACCGCTGGCCGCGTCGATCAGGCGGCAGTAGGCCTTGGCGACCTCGGTGAACTTCTGGCCGGAGAAGGAGTTGACCGTGAAGACCAGGCCGCTGACCTCCTGCGGGAGGTGGCCGAGGTCGACGGTGATCACCTCGTCGTCGCCGCCGCCCTCGCCGGTGAGGTTGTCGCCGGAGTGGCGGATCGCGCCGCCCACGATCTGGAGCTTGCCGAAGTAGCAGCTGTCGATGTGGTTGCGCTGCGGGCCGTACGCGATGACCGAGGCATCCAGGTCGATGTCCCGGCCGCGGTACGCCGGCTCCCAGCCGAGACCCATCTTGACCTGGGAGAGCAGCGGGCGGCCGCCCTTGACCAGGGAGACCGTCTGGTTCTTCTGGAGGCTGACCCGGCCCTTGTCGAGGTTGATCTTCCCGGCGCCGGGCGCGGCGGCCGGGGCCGGCGGGGCCGCGGGGGGTGCGGCGGGCGCCGGGGGCGTGGTGAGACGCGGGTCCATGGCCGGGGCCGGCGGGGCCACCGGGGGCTGCATGGGGGCCGGGGGCGGGGTGACCGGCTGAGCCGGGGCGGCGGGCTCCTCCACCGTCACGCCGAAGTCCGTGGCGATGCCGGCCAGGCCGTTGGCGTATCCCTGGCCGACCGCGCGGGCCTTCCAGGCGCCGTTGCGCAGGTAGATCTCGACGACCACCAGTGCCGTCTCGGTGCCGAGCTGCGGGGGCGTGAACGTGGCCAGGGCG
This sequence comes from Streptomyces spinoverrucosus, assembly GCF_015712165.1. NCBI lineage: Bacteria > Bacillati > Actinomycetota > Actinomycetes > Kitasatosporales > Streptomycetaceae > Streptomyces > Streptomyces spinoverrucosus. The sequence goes on from NZ_JADPZX010000001.1 coordinate 6,948,677, forward strand.
CTGTTGTCGTCCGCGTTGCGGATCGTGGCCGTCGGTTCGACGCCCTGGAAGGTCTGGCCCGCGGCGTCCGGGCTCGCGGTGACGACGATCTTCTCGATGCCCGGGGGGAGGGCGGTGGTGTCGACCGTGATGGCGTCCGGGGCGGTGCCGCCGCCGGAGCGGTACGTCACGCCCGGGCCATTGGGCTGGTTGTAGAAGATGAAGTCGTCGTCGGAGCGCACCTTGCCGTCGGCGGTGAGCAGCAGGCCCGATACGTCGAGCCGCACGGGCGCGGCGACGTCCACCGTCACGCGGGCGGCGGACAGGGGGATGTTCGAGCCGGGGGTCATAGCTGTCATGCCCCGAGAACGAGCGAGGGCGTTTTACCGTTCCCTTACCGGGCGGCCGATCGGGTCACCGACCGGTTCGGGGGGGCGGGCAGAGGGTTTTCGCCCCCGCCGCCCCTACCCGTCCCACCTCCAGGGGCTCCGCCCCTTCGACCCCGCCGGGGGCTCTGCCCCCGGACCCCCGCTCCTCAAACGCCGGAGGGGCTGAGACACTGCAGCCCCCAGCAGGGGCCGAAGGGGACGGAGTCCCCTGGGACGGGACGGGATGGGACGGGTAGGGGCGGCGGGGGCGAGGAAAACCTACGGCACCACCACGATCTTCCTGCCCTTCCCCGACGCGAACTGCTCCAGCGCCTCGGGGTAGCTGCTCAGCGGCAGGCGGTCGCTGATGAAGATGTCGGGGTCCAGGACACCGTTCGCGAACAGCTCGGCCGCGCGCTCGAAGCTGTGGAGTACGGCCATGGAGCCCGTGATGGTGATTTCCTGGTTGTAGATGCGGTACGGGTCGATGGTCACGCGCGTCGCGTAGTCCGCCACCCCGAACTGCAGGAACGTACCGGCCTTGGCCACGCGGTCCAGGCCGTCCTGGATCGCCGCCGCGTTCCCGGTCGCGTCCACCACCACGTCCCAGCCCTGCGGGCGGTCCAGTTCGTCCGCGTTCGCCGCCGACCCGGAGACACCCAGCTTGCGTGCCGTCTCCAGGCGGGCCGGGTTGACGTCCACCACCTCCACGCTCGCCGCGCCCGTGCGCTTGGCCAGCTCCAGCATCATCAGGCCCATCGTGCCCGAGCCGTAGATCAGGACGTGGGCGCCCAGGCGGGACTGCAGGACGTCGTAACCGCGTACCGCGCAGGACAGGGGCTCGATCAGGGCCGCGTCCTGCGTGCGGATGTGCTCGGGGAGCTTCACGCAGTTCGCCACCGGCGCCACCGCGTACTGGGCGGCGCCGCCCGCCGTCGTCACGCCGATCGCGGCCCAGCGTTCACAGAGGTTGTTGTGTCCGTTGCGGCAGTAGCGGCACTCGTAGCAGTACAGCGACGGGTCGACCGCGACCTGGTCGCCCGGCGCCACCTCGGTGACCCGGGTGCCGACGGCCACCACCTCGCCCGCGAACTCGTGCCCGGGCACGATCGGCAGGCTGGGAGCGAACTCGCCTTGGAGGATGTGCAGGTCCGTGCCGCACAGGCCGCACGCGGCGACCTCCACGACGACCTCGCGGGGGCCCGGCGTCGGGTCCGGGACCTCGGCGACGACGGCCTTGCCGACGGACTCGATGACGGCGGCCTTCATTTCACGGCTCCCAACGACAGGCCCTGGACCAGCTTGTCCTGGGCGGCGAACCCCGCGGCGAGCACCGGCAGGGAGATGACGAGCGACGCGGCGCACACCTTCGCCAGGAACAGGCCCTGGCTGGTGATGAAGCCGGTCAGGAAGACGGGGGCGGTCTCGGCGACCACGCCCGTGAGGACTCGGGCGAACAGCAGCTCGTTCCAGCTGAAGATGAAGCAGATCAGGGCGGTGGCGGCGATGCCGGGCAGGGCCATCGGCGCGATCACGCGGCCCAGGATCGTGGGGAGGCGGGCGCCGTCCACGCGGGCCGCCTCGATCACCGCCACCGGGACCTCGGCCAGGAACGACTGCATCATCCACACCGCGATCGGCAGGTTCATGGAGGTGTAGAGGACGACCAGCAGCCAGATGTTGTCCAGCAGCCCGGTGTTCTTGGCGAAGAGGTAGATCGGCAGCAGGCCCGCCACCACCGGCAGCATCTTCGTGGAGAGGAAGAAGAACAGGACGTCCGTCCACTTGCGCACCCGGCGGATCGACAGCGCGTACGCGGCGGGCAGCGCCAGGAGCAGCACCAGCAGCGTCGAGGTCACCGACGCCACCGTCGAGTTGATCAGGGACGGCCAGGGGCTGGCCCCGCCGCCGGCGCCGAAGAACTCGCGGTAGCCGTCGAGGGTGAGCGCGGCGCCGAAGGACGGCGGGTTGGTCGCCGCGTCCTGTTCGGAGTGGAAGGACGTCAGCGCCATCCACGCGATGGGCAGGAAGAAGACGATGCCGGCCAGCCAGGCCACCAGGCCCAGACCGGCGCCCTTACGGGGGATACGACGGACGCGTACGGCGATGCCGCTCATCCGCGGTTCACCTCCTCGCGGAACAGGGACGACACCACGCGCAGGGCGAAGGTCGCGATGATGATCGAGCCGATGACGACCAGGACGCCGGCGGCCGAGGCGAGGCCGTTCTCGTGGGCCTGGTAGAAGCTCTGGTAGACGGTGTAGGGCAGGTTGGCGGTGCCCAGGCCGCCGGACGTGATCGTGAAGACCGCGTCGAAGTTCTGGACGATGTAGATCGAGCCGAGCAGCGCGCCGAGTTCGAGGTAGCGGCGCAGGTGCGGGAGCGTGAGGTGGCGGAAGATCTGCCAGTCGCTCGCGCCGTCCACCCGTGCGGCCTCGATCTGCTCCGGGTCCCGGCTCTGCAGCCCGGCCAGGACGATCAGCATCATGAACGGGGTCCACTGCCAGACCAGGGACGCCTCGACCGCGAGCAGCGGGGTGTTGGAGATCCAGTCCGGTTGTGGGCCACCCACATAGTGCAACAACCCATTGAGCAGGCCGTATTCAGGGTTGTAGAGCACATGCTTCCAGAGCAGTGCCGCCGCGACGGGGACGACCAGGAACGGCGCGATCAGCAGGGTGCGGACCAGGCCCCGGCCCTTGAACCTCCGGTCCAGCAGCAGCGCCAGCACCAGGCCGAGGAGCAGGCTGACCAGGACGACGGTCACGGTCAGCAGGATCGTCGTCCACACCGAGTTGCGCAGGTCGGCGTCGGTGAGGACATGGCGGTAGTTGTCGACGCCGGCGAAGCGGCGGGCGTCGGGATAGAGGGCGTTCCAGTCGAAGAAGGAGATCACCAGCGTGGCCACGAACGGCAGCTGGGTCACGACGATCATGAAGATCAGCGCGGGCAGCAGGGGCGCCCGGGTGGCCCAGGCGCGCAGCCGGGCCGACGGCTCGTGCTTGTGTGGGTGCACCGAGGGGGTGGCCACGGGGGCGGTGGTGGTGGCGGTCATCGTCCCTCGTACTCCTCGGAGATGCGCTCGGCGAGCTGCTGGGACTTCTTCAGGGCCTCGTCGACGGACTGGCGTCCGGCGATGGCCGCGCTGATCTCCTGGGAGACCTTGGTGCCGAGGTCGGTGAACTCGGGGATGCCGACGAACTGGATGCCGGGCGCGGGACGCGGCTGCACTCCGGGGTCGTTCGGCCGGGCGCCCTCGATGGCCTCCTTCGTCATCTCCTGGAAGGCGGCGGCCTCGGCGCGGTAGTCGGGGTTCGTGTACGTCGACGCCCGCTTGCCCGCCGGTACGTTCGACCAGCCGATCTGGTCGCCGACCAGCTGCTCGTACTCCTTGCTGGACGCCCAGGAGACGAACTGCCAGGCCTTGTCGGCGTTGCGGGAGGCGTTCTGGATGCCCCAGGCCCAGGTGTAGAGCCAGCCGGAGGACTCGGTCTTCTCCACGGGTGCGGGGGCGTAGCCGACGTTGCCCTTGACGGGGGAGTCGGCCGCTTCCAGGGAGCCGGCCGCGGAGGTGGCGTCGTACCACATGGCGACCTTGCCCTGGGTCATGTTGTTGAGGCACTCGGCGAAGCCGGACTGGGCGGCGCCGGACTCGCCGTGCTCACGGACCAGGTCGACATAGAACTTTGTCGCCTTCTTCCATTCGGGGGAGTCGAGGCGCGCGTTCCAGTTGTCGTCGAACCAGGTGCCGCCGAAGGTGTTCACGACCGTCGTCAGCGGTGCCATGACCTCGCCCCAGCCGGGCAGGCCGCGCAGGCAGATGCCCTTCATGCCGGACTCGGCGCCGTCCACCTTCGCGGCGAGGTCCGCCACCTGGGTCCAGGTGGGGTGCGCGGGCATCGTCAGGCCTTCCTTGTCGAACACGTCCTTGCGGTACATCAGGAAGGACGACTCGCCGTAGAAGGGCTGGCCGTAGAGCTTGCCGTCGTCGCCGGTGAGGGACTGGCGCATCGGCTTGAGGACGTCCTGCTCGTCGTACGCCGGGTCGTCGGCGACGTAGGAGTCCATCTCCTTCAGCCAGCCGTTGCGGGCGTAGATCGGTATCTCGTAGTTGGAGAGGGTGGCGACGTCGTACTGGCCGGCCTGGTTGGCGAAGTCCTGGCTGATCTTGTCGCGGACGTCGTTCTCGGGCAGGACGGTGAAGTTGACCTTGATGCCGGTCTCTTTGGTGAAGTGAGCGGCGGTCAGCTTCTGCAGCTCGACCATCTGCGGGTTGTTGACCATCAGGACGTTGATCGAGTTGCCGCCCGATCCCGCCCCGCCCGCCCCGACCCAGCAGCCGGAGAGCAGCGGGGCGAGCAGCGTCCCTGCGGCGGCCATGGCGAGCGTGGCTCGCGGCCTCCGTCGGCTCTGGGTTCGCATGGATCGCTCCTGAACATTTGGGGAGATAAGGGGCACTGCTGGGTGTGAGGGTGCCCTATAGGGGATGAGTTGGATTTTCAGACGCGGATGACCTGGGGGCCGAGCAGCGAGTAGCGGTGCGCCTCGGACGTCGGCAGGAGGGTGCTCGTGACGATCGCCTCCAGCGCGCCGACCTCCGCGAACCGGCAGAAACTGACCGCCCCGAACTTGGTGTGCACGCCCGCGAAGACCGTGCGCCGCGCGGCCCGCACCGCCTGCGCCTTGACCTCGCTGACCGCGGGGTCGGGGGTGGTCAGGCCGTGCTCCCGGGAGATGCCGTTGGCGCCGATGTAGGCGAGGTCGACCACGAAGCCGGCGAGCATCTTCGTCGTCCAGTGGTCGACGGTGGCCAGCGTGCCCGAGCGGACCCGGCCGCCGAGCAGCAGCACCGAGAAGCCCTCGGTCTCGGCGAGCGCGCCCGCGACGGGCAGGGACGCGGTGACCACGGTCAGCGGCCGGTCCCTGGGCAGTGCCTCGGCGATGAGCTGCGGGGTGAAGCCCTCGTCGACGAAGACCGTCTCGGCGTCCCCGAGCAGCTCGGCCGCGGCGGCCGCGATCCGGCGCTTCTCGGGGACGTGACTGGTGGCGCGGAACGCGAGGGTGGTCTCGAAGCCCGCGCTCTCCACGGGGTAGGCGCCGCCGTGGGTGCGGCGGACCAGGCCGTGGTCCTCAAGGGCGCGCAGATCCCGCCGTACGGTCTCCTTGGCCACGCCCAGCTGGGTGGCGAGCGCGGTGACGTCGACGGAGCCGGTGGCGCGGGCCGCGCGCACGATTTCGCGCTGCCGTTCTTCCGCGGTTCGGTTCATCTCTGTCACCCGCCTTCTCGCCGCGCTGCCCGTTCGGGCCCATGGGGGAAGTTCTACAGCGGGGGCGGTGTGGTGACCAGGTCTGTTAAGGGAGTGTTAGTGCCCGGGTGTGCCCGTTCGGTCTTGGGCGCGGTTGGTTGTGGGGGGACGGGTTGTGTGTTGTCTGGGGGTGCGTTGTGGCTGGTCGCGCAGGTCCCCGCGCCCCTGGGGGCGCTGCCGGACCGCATCTCGAGCTGTGCCCGAATGTGGGAGCGGGCGGGTCCGTTTCTTGCCCGGTCGGCTCTGTCTTGGTCGGGATTTCGTCAGTACGGCCAGATCGGGGGGTCGGTCACGAAGTGGCCGCCCAGGTAGGCGTGCGCCTCGTTGTCGGGCTGCAGCTCGCCCTGCTCGGCGATCAGCTTCTCGGCGTACGGCTCGGAGTCGTCCTGCGGTTCGTAGCCGAGTGCCCGCGCGGTGGACAGGTCCCACCACAGGCGCGTGTTCGCGGAGGAGCCGTAGACGACCGTGTGGCCGACGTTCTCGGCGGTCAGGGCCGCGTGGAAGAGACGGGCGCCGTCGGCGGGGCTCATCCAGACCGAGAGCATGCGCACGCTGGTCGGCTCCGGGAAGCAGGAGCCGATGCGGACGGAGACGGTCTCCATGCCGTGCTTGTCCCAGTAGAACTGCGCGAGGTCCTCACCGAAGGACTTGGACAGGCCGTAGAAGGTGTCCGGGCGGTGCGGGGTGTCGATCGGGATCAGAGGGTCGTCGCCCCGGGGGCGGGGGGTGTAGCCCACCGCGTGGTTGGAGGAGGCGAAGACGATGCGCCGGATGCCCTCCTCGCGGGCGGCCTCGTACAGGTTGTACGTGCCCTCGATGTTCGCCCTGAGGATCTGCTCGAAGGGGGCTTCCAGGGAGATGCCCGCGAGGTGGATGATCGCGTCGACGCCCCGCACGGCCTCGCGCAGGGCCGCCCGGTCGGCGAGGTCCGCGGCGATCGCGTCCGGCTCGCCCTCGATGGGGCGCAGGTCGAGCAGGCGCAGTGTGTACCCGTGCGCCGGGAGCAGGTCCCGCATCAGGGTGCCGAGCCCGCCGGCGGCGCCGGTGAGCAGAACGGTGCGGGGAGCGGGCATCCTCGGGTCTCCTTGCGGGGTCTCCATGAGCAAACGGCCGTATTCATGCACGGCATTCACATGCGTGGACACGCTAAGGAGCGAGACCGTGCCCGTCAAGGGGCGCGCGGAGGCATCAAATCCGCTGGTGCATTGGGGGTTGACCGGCTTGACCCCTCCTATGGGGCCACCTTAGCGTGAGCACGTTCAGGAATGTGGACGCGAAACATGAATATGGACCTTGGAGAGCCCGTGACGCCAGCTCCGCTCGCCGCCCGCCTCAGCGTCCCCAGCGGGCCGCTGTTCTTCCCGGTCACCGCCTACGGACCCGACGGTTCCCTCAACCTCGACGCCTACCGGGTGCACGTCCGCCGGGGGATCGAGGCCGGGGCCGCCGCCGTCTTCGCGTGCTGCGGCACCGGGGAGTTCCACGCGCTCACGCCCGAGGAGCTCGAGGCCTGCGTCCGGGCGGCCGTGGAGGAGGCGGCGGGGCGCGTGCCGGTGGTCGCGGGCGCCGGATACGGCACCGCGCTCGCCGTACGCTACGCACGCCTCGCCGAACGGGCCGGGGCGGACGGGCTGCTCGCCATGCCGCCGTACCTCGTCCTCGCCGGGCAGGAGGGCCTGCTGCGGCACTACCGGGAGCTCGCGTCGGCCACCGCCCTGCCGGTGATCGTCTACCAGCGCGACAACGCCGTGTTCACGCCCGAGACCGTCGTCGACCTCGCCCGCACGGACGGGATCATCGGCCTCAAGGACGGCCTCGGCGACCTGGACCTGATGCAGCGGATCGTGAGCGCCGTGCGCACCGAAGTCCCGGGCGACTTCCTCTACTTCAACGGGCTGCCCACCGCCGAGCAGACCCAGCTCGCCTACCGCGCCATCGGCGTCCCGCTCTACTCCTCGGCGGTGTTCTGCTTCGCCCCCGAGATCGCCCTCGCCTTCCACACCGCCCTGAATTCCGGCGACGACCGCACCGTCCGGCGCCTGCTCGACGGCTTCTACCGGCCGTTCGTCGAACTGCGCGCCCAGGGCCGCGGCTACGCCGTCGCCCTCGTCAAGGCGGGCGTACGGCTGCGCGGGCTCGATGTGGGCGAAGTACGGCCCCCGCTGCACGAACCGAGCGAGGATCATGTCAAACAGCTCGCTCAGCTGATCGATCGTGGCTACGCGCTGCTGGAGGAGGACGCGTGAAGGCGTCGGCGTTCGTCTACCCCTGGGACGTCATCGGGGACCCGGAGGCACCGGCACGGATCGCCGCGCTCGGCGTGGACCAGGTGACACTCGCCGCCGCCTACCACTCCACCCGCGCGCTCACCCCCCGCCACCCCCGCCACCGCGTCGTCACCGCCGAACACGCCGCCGTGCTCTACCCCACGGACGCCCGCTGGGAAGGCCGCCCGCTGCGCCCGTACCCGGCCGGTGACTGGGCGCCCGGCGACGCGTACGGCGAGGCGGCGGACGCCCTCACCGGGGCCGGGCTGGAGGTGCACACCTGGGTGGTCCTCGCGCACAACTCCCGCCTGGGCGCCGAGCACCCGGACACCTCCGTCGTCAACGCCTACGGCGACCGCTACCCCTGGGCACCCTGCATCGCACAGCCCGCCACGCGCGCGTACTTGGTGGAACTGGCCGCCGAGGCCGCCGTACGGCCCGGCGCGCGCGGCACCGAGCTCGAGTCCCTCGGCTGGTACGGACTCGCCCATCTGCACGCCCACGACAAGATCGCGGGCGTCGGCCTCGGGGACGCCGGGACGTACCTGATGTCGCTGTGCTTCTGCCCCGACTGCCGGGCGGGCTACGCCGCACAGGGCCTGGACCCCGACGAACTGGCGGACGCCGTACGCAGGGCACTGGAACCGGTGTGGCAGGGGGCACCCTCCGACGGAGGCTGGGCGGGCGTCGAGAAGCTGCTCGGCGAGACCGCGGCGACCGTCACGCGCGCGTGGCGCGACGACACCGCACGCTCCCTCCAGGAGGCGGCGGTCGCGGCCGTCCGCGCCGCCGCGCCCGACCGCTTCCAGGTCCTGCTGCACGCGGACCCGGTGTCCTACCACTGCGGCGCCAACGCGGGCGTGGACCCGGCGCACATCCTGTCCGTCGCGGACGGTGTGGTCGTGCCGTGCACGGGAGGGGCGGGCCTGGTGACGCCGTTCGCCGAGCAGTCCCGCGACGGTGCCGTGCTCGCCGCCAACTTCACCGTGGTCTCCGGGATGGGCGGCCGCCCCGGCACCCTCGCCGCGGACGCCGCACGCGCGCGTGCGCTTGGCGCCACGGAACTGCGGCTGTATCACGCGGGGTTGGCGTCGGACGGCGACCTGGCGGCGGTACGGGCGGCACTGAACGGCAACTGAAGCGGCGTCAGGAGCAGCGCCAGGCCCAGCAGCACGAGCAGCGGCTGGTGGGGGAGCAGCTCGACCACAGCCGCCCCCACCGCCAGCCCCAGCACGTTCGGCGCGAACATCAGCGTGCTCGCCGTGGCGGCCGTACGGCCCAGGAGGGCGTCCGGTGTCTCCCGCTGTACGGCGGTCAGGGCGGCGATCAGCACACAGGGCAGCCCGGCGCCGATCGCCACGCTGCCCGCCCAGGCCGCCGGGTCGTACGGCACCGCCCGCAGCGCCACCGCGACGCCGGTGAGCGCGACCCCGGCCGCCGCGAACCGGCGTGCACCCAGCCGGCGCATGGCGGGCCCGGACGCCAGGCCGACCGCGACCGACCCGAGGCCCTGGAGGGCGGCGAGGACACCGGCGTACGCCGGGGCGTGCCCGAGGCCCTCGACGACGGCGTAGAGCAGGGCGCCGTTGAGGCCGGCGAAGAGCATGGTCGTGCCGCCGGTGAGGACGAGGGGGCGCAGACGGGGGTGGGCCCAGAGGTGGCGGACGCCGTCGGACATCGCAGGGCGTAGGCGGCCGGTGGGCGGGGCCTCCCGGACACGCAGAGCGGCGTACAGGCCCGTGGCGAGCACGAACGTGGCCGCGTCCAGCAGGGCCACGCTCGCCCCGCCGTACGCCGCGTAGACGCCCGCTCCGGCCAGCGGGGCGATCAGCTTCATGCCCTCGGTGACGGTCATGCGCAGGCCGTTGAAGTCGCCGAGCAGGGCCGGATCGAGCGAGGTCGCGACGAGTGCCGACTCGGCGGCGTCCTGGACGACGCCCGCCGCGCCGTACACGAGCAGGACCGTGAACAGCAGCCACACGTCACGCGGCGAGTCCACCGTGAGGAGGGTCGGCAGGAGCGCCGCCATCAGCAGGTTTGTGCAGATCAGCAGGGTTTTGCGGCGGACGCGGTCGGCGAGGGTGCCGAGGAGGGGGCCCGCGAGGGTGGGCGCCCACATGGCGAGCAGGCTCAGCGCGGCGAGGCCGTCCGAGCCGGTGAGGTCCTTGATCCAGATGCCGGTGGCCAGCCACAGGGCGGAGGTGCCGAGGCCGGAGACCACCGTGCCGGTGAGGTAGAGGGTGGCGTCGCGGTCGCGCAGGAGGCGGGGGAGGGGGCGGGCCGTGCCAGGTGTGCCGCCCGTCTTGTCATTCATGCCGGTCATGCCTGGTCATCGTGGGTCTAAGGCCCTGCCGTAGGGATCGGGCAGGTGCCGTAGAAATCCGCACCGGCGACCGATGACTTTCGGCGCCGCCGTCGGTCGACCTCCCAGGACGCCATTACTGAGGAGCACCCGATGAACGACCCGACCACCTTCGACTTCGGCCCGCAGACCCGGATCGTCGCGCGCCTCGCCGCCGGGGTGACCGACGAGCAGTTCGCGGACCCGACGCCCTGCCCGGGGATGGCGGTGCGCAACCTGCTGGGGCACCTGGTGGGGCTGACCGTCGCCTTCCGGGACGCCGGCCGCAAGGCCCTCGGCCCGACGACCGACACCGACCCGAACGCGTCCGCGCCGGACATCGGCCCCGGCTGGCGCGAGGAGCTGCCCAAGGTCCTCGACGAACTCGCCGACGTCTGGCGCGACCCGGCCGCCTGGACCGGCATGACCCGGGCGGGCGGCGTGGACCTGCCCGGCGCGGTCGCGGGCGCGGTCGCGATCAACGAGCTGGTGATCCACGCCTGGGACCTCGCCCGCGCCACCGGGCAGCCCTACGACCCCGACCCGGCGGCGCTGCGAGCGTCGTACGACTTCCTCCTCGCGGCCGCCGACGAACCCGTCCGCGACGGCACCCTCTTCGGCCCGGTCGTCACCGTCCCGGAGGACGCGCCACTGCTGGACCGCGCGGTGGGCCTGAGCGGGCGGGACCCGCACTGGACGCCCATGAAGTAGCGCACGCCTCAACTCCCCTTGTTCAACTCCCTTTGTCAGAAGCATTGACGAAACACAGAGGCGCTCCTACGGTCAACGCGTCGTGCTTCGTACGTCATATATGAGACGCGATACGCGAGATCCGATACGCGATCTCTGGAAGAGACGCGAGATCCGAGAGGCGCGCATGACCTCTGTGCCCACGCCGATCCCCTCCCGCACGCAGTACGTGCTCCAGGAGATCAAACGCCGCATCCTCACCGGGCAGTTGACGCCCGGTCAGGCCCTGGTGGAGACCGAGCTCGCCGCGCAGTTCGGGGTGTCGAAGACCCCGGTGCGGGAGGCGCTCAAGACGCTCGCCGGGACCGGGCTGGTGGTGATGAACCAGTACAAGGGCGTCACCGTGCGCATGGTGGACGCGGACATGGCACGCGAGGTCTACGACGTGCGGCTGCTGCTGGAGCCGGAGGCGCTGCGGCGGTCCGTCCGGCGCGGAGCCTCCCTCGACGTCGCGCGCGCCGCGCTGACCCGGGCCGCCGAGGCCGCCGACACCGCCGAACGGTCGCTGGCCAACCGGGAGTTCCACCGCGCCCTGTACGTGCCCTGCGGCAATCCGCTGCTCGGCCGGATGCTCGACGAGGTCCGCGACCAGGCGGCCCTCGTCTCCGCCGTCGCCTGGGCCGCCGACCCGTCCTGGGAGCGGGAGGCCACCGAGCACCGCGAGATCCTGCGGCTGGCCCTGGAGGGCGACGCCGACGGCGCCGCGCGCGCCCTCCACGCGCACATCGCGTCGTTCGTCGAGCGGGCCTTCCCGGACGCGGGGACCGAGGCCCAGGGAGAGGACGGTCAGGAATGACAACGACGTTCGAGACCCAGCGGGCGGCCCTGGCCGACGTGGTGGCGATCCCGGTGACCCCGTTCGCCGAGGACGGCTCCGTCGACCCGGACGCCCACCGGGCCCTGCTGCGTCGTCTGCTCGACGGTGGGATCCGGACCCTCACCCCCAACGGCAACACCGGCGAGTTCTACGCCCTCACCCCCCAAGAGCGGCAGCTGGTCACCGAGTTGACCGTCGACGAGGCCGGTGACCGCGCGGTGATCCTGGTCGGCGTCGGCCACGACGTGCCCACCGCCGTCGCCTCCGCCCGGCACGCCCGCGAGCAGGGCGCCCGGATGGTGATGGTCCATCAGCCCGTCCACCCGTACGTCTCGCAGAGCGGCTGGGTGGACTACCATCGCGCGATCGCCGAGGCCGTCCCCGAGCTGGGCGTCGTCCCGTACATCCGCAACGCGCAGCTGCACGGCGTCCGTCTCGCCGAACTCGCCGACGCCTGCCCCAACGTCATCGGCGTCAAGTACGCCGTCCCGGACGCGGCGAAGTTCGCCGCCTTCGCCCGGGACGCGGGACTGGACCGGTTCGTGTGGGTGGCCGGCCTCGCCGAGCCGTACGCCCCCTCGTACTTCTCCGCGGGCGCCACCGGCTTCACCTCCGGCCTGGTGAACGTCGCCCCGTCCGTTTCGCTGAACATGATCGAAGCGCTTCGGTCCGGCGACTACCCGGCCGCCATGAAGGTCTGGGAACAGATCCGCCGCTTCGAGGAGCTGCGGGCCGCCAACGGTTCCGCGAACAACGTCACCGTGGTCAAGGAGGCCCTCGCCTCCCTGGGGCTGTGCCGCCGCGAGGTCCGCCCGCCGAGCAGGCCGCTGCCGGAGAGCGAGCGCGCCGAGGTCGCCGCCATCGCCGCCGGGTGGTCGATATGACCGACAGGAAGCGTCCGGAGGAGCTCAGAAGCCACCAGTGGTACGGCACGGAGGGCCTGCGCTCCTTCAGCCACCGCGCCCGCACCCGCCAGCTCGGCTATCTGCCCGAGGAGCACCTGGGCAAGCCCGTCATCGCGATCCTCAACACCTGGTCCGACATCAATCCCTGTCATGTGCACCTTCGGGACCGTGCGCAGGCGGTGAAGCGAGGGGTGTGGCAGGCCGGGGGCTTCCCGCTCGAGTTCCCGGTCGCCACGCTCAGTGAGACGTTCCAGAAGCCGACTCCCATGCTCTACCGCAACCTCCTCGCCATGGAGACCGAGGAGCTGCTGCGGTCGTACCCGGTCGACGGGGCGGTGCTGATGGGCGGCTGCGACAAGTCGACGCCCGCTCTGCTCATGGGGGCCGCCAGCGTCGACCTGCCGACGGTGTTCGTGCCCGCCGGGCCCATGCTGCCGGGTCACTGGCGGGGCGAGGTGCTCGGTTCCGGCACCGACATGTGGAAGTACTGGGACGACAAGCGGGCCGGCCTCATCGGTGACTGCGAGATGGCAGAGCTGGAGAGCGGGCTGGCCCGCTCGCCGGGTCACTGCATGACGATGGGTACGGCGTCCACGCTCACTGCCGCCGCCGAGGCGCTCGGCGTGACCGTGCCGGGCGCGTCCAGCATCCCCGCCGTGGACTCCGGGCACGACCGGATGGCAGCTGCTGCGGGCCTGCGAATCGTCGACCTGGTTCATCAGGGCCGCACCCTGAACGACATCCTCACCCGCGACGCCTTCGAGGACGCCGTCACCACCGTCCTGGGCCTCGGCGGCTCCACCAACGCCGTCATCCACCTCATCGCCATGGCGGGCCGGGCCGGTGTCAGGCTCACCCTCGACGACTTCGACCGCGTCGCCCGCACGGTGCCGGTGCTCGCCAACGTCCGCCCCGGCGGCCGGACGTACCTCATGGAGGACTTCCACTTCGCCGGCGGCCTGCCCGGGTTCCTCTCCCGGATCCCGGACCTGCTCCACCTGGACCGGCCGACCGTCTCGTACGACACCCTGCGCGAGCAGCTCGCCGGCGCCCAGGTGCACAACGACGACGTCATCCGGCCCCGCGACAACCCGGTCGCGAACGAGGGCGGGGTCGCCGTCCTGCGCGGCAACCTCTGCCCGGACGGCGCCGTCATCAAGCACATCGCCGCCGAACCGCATCTGCTCAAGCACACCGGTCCCGCGGTCGTCTTCGACGACTACAAGCAGATGCAGCGGACCATCAACGACCCGTCCCTGAACATCACGGCGGACAGCGTGCTGGTGCTGCGGGGTGCCGGGCCCAAGGGCGGTCCGGGCATGCCCGAGTACGGCATGCTGCCCATCCCCGACCACCTGCTGAAGCAGGGCGTGCGGGACATGGTGCGGATCTCCGACGCGCGGATGAGCGGCACGAGTTACGGCGCGTGCGTCCTGCACGTGGCGCCCGAGTCGTACGTCGGCGGACCGCTGGCCCTGGTCAGGACCGGCGACTCCATCACCCTGGACGTCGCCGCCCGCAGGCTCCAACTCAACGTGGACGACGAGGAGTTGGCGCGGCGCAGGGCGGAGTGGACACCGCCGCCCGTGCGGTACGAGCGCGGTTACGGAGCGCTCTACAACGAACAGATCACCCAGGCGGACACCGGCTGCGACTTCGCGTTCCTCGCGCGGCCGGGCACGGTGCAGGACCCGTACGCGGGCTGAACCACCCACCCTCGACCGCAGACCCGTGCGGTCGAGATCTCGAACGATGATCGGAAAGCGCTTAACCGAGAACGGAGAACAGTCATGGCCCAAGCCGCAGCCGTGGCGAAACCGCCCGCGCCACCGAGGCGGCGCCGTGCCTCCGCCACGCCGCGCAGGCTGCCGTACCTGCTGATCGCCCCGGCGGCCCTGCTGATGCTGGGGTTCATCGCCTACCCGGTGCTCAGCGTCTTCTACTACAGCCTCCAGGAGTACAACCCCACCAAGCCGTGGCGGAACGGTTTCGCGGGCTTCGACAACTTCGTGCACGCCTTCACCGAGGACCCCGTCTTCTGGGACACGCTGATCTTCAGCGCCAAGTGGGTCGTCGTCGAGGTCGGCCTCCAGCTCCTGTTCGGTCTCGCCCTCGCCCTGATCGTCAACCAGACCTTCGTGGGCCGCGCGCTCGGGCGGGCGCTGGTCTTCTCGCCGTGGGCCGTCTCCGGCGTGCTGACCTCCGCGATCTGGGTGCTGCTCTACAACTCCCAGACAGGCATCACCCGTTACCTCGCCGACGTCGGCATCGGCTCGTACGGCACCAGCTGGCTGTCGGACACCTCCACCGTCTTCCCGGCGGCGATCGTCGCCGACCTGTGGCGGGGCGTGCCCTTCTTCGCGATCCTCATCCTCGCCGACCTGCAGTCCGTCTCGAAGGACCTGTACGAGGCCGCCGAGGTCGACGGGGCGAGCCGGCTGAAGCAGTTCTGGCACATCACGCTGCCGCACCTGAAGGACGCCATCGTGCTGTCCACGCTGCTGCGCGCGGTGTGGGAGTTCAACAACGTCGACCTGCTCTACACGCTCACCGGCGGCGGACCGGCCGGTGTGACCACGACACTCCCGCTGTACATCGCCAACACCAGCGTCGACGCCCACGACTTCGGCTACGCGTCGGCCCTGACCACGGTCGCGTTCGTGATCCTGCTCTTCTGCTCGATCGTCTATCTGCGGCTGAGCAAGTTCGGAGGTGAGGACAAGTGAGCACCACCAAGGAGGCCACCGTCATCGCGCCCGCCCCCCGGCGCGCGACCTTCGAGCCGCAGCGTCCGGCCGGCAAGAAGCGCCGCGCCTGGGACGAGGCCCCGCGCTGGCAGATCTATCTCCCGCTGTCGCTCTACCTGCTCTTCACCCTCATCCCGTTCTACTGGATCCTGCTCTTCGCCCTGCGCCCGGCCGGCTCCACGTCCCTCGTCCCCTGGCCGATGACCTTCGACCACTTCGAGAAGGTCTGGACCGAGCGCAGCTTCGGCACCTACTTCCAGAACAGCGTCTACGTCGGTCTCGCCACCCTGCTGCTCACCACCGTCGTCGCCCTGGCCGGCGGCTACGCGCTCGCCCGGTTCGACTTCCGGGTCAAACGGGCCTTCATGCTCGCCCTGCTCTGCTCCCAGTTCGTGCCCGGGGCGCTGCTGCTGGTGCCGCTGTTCGAGATCTTCGCCGAGCTGCAGATGATCAACTCGCTGGTCAGCGTCATCATCGCGGAGACCGTTTTCCAGCTCCCGCTGTCGATGATCCTGATCAGCAACTTCATCAAGAACGTGCCGTACTCCCTGGAGGAGGCGGCCTGGGTCGACGGCTGCAACCGCATGACCGCCTTCCGCGTGGTCGTCCTTCCGCTGCTGCGGCCCGGGCTGATCGCGGTCGGTTCCTTCGCCTTCGTGCACTCCTGGAACCACTTCCTGTTCGCCCTGATGTTCCTCAACAACCAGCAGAAGCAGACCATCCCGGTCGGCCTCAACACCCTGATGAGCGCGGACAGCGTCGACCTGGGCGCCCTCGCCGCGGGCGGCATCATCGCCGCGGTGCCGGTGGTGATCGTGTTCGCCTTCATCCAGAAGTGGCTGATCACCGGGTTCAGCGCGGGGGCGGTGAAGGGCTGATGAGGATACGTCACGCTGGAGCCGGCCTCGCACTGCTGGCGCTGCTCTTCGTCCCGGCCGCGCACGCCGGGGAGACCGGCCGCGACATCAGCCGCGACACCCTCGCCCCGAACGACGGCTGGGCGGCGGCGTCCGGTGGCACCACCGGCGGCGCGGCGGCCGACGAGGCCCACGTCCACACGGTCACCGACCGCGCCGGACTGGTCAGCGCCCTCGACGGTGGCAGCGACACCCCGAAGATCATCCGCGTCGCCGGGACCATCGACGCCAACACCGACGACCAGGGCCGCCCCCTGGACTGCGCCGACTACGCCACCGACGGCTACAACCTGCGCGCGTACCTCGCGGCCTACGACCCCCGCACCTGGGGCTCCGCCAAGCCGTCCGGCCCGCAGGAGGAGGCTCGCCAGGCGTCCGCCGCCCGTCAGGCCGAGCGGGTCCAGCTGCGGGTCGGCTCCAACACCACGATCGTCGGCCTCGGCAGAAACGCCGTCCTCAAGGGGGCAAGCCTCCAGATCAGCGACGCGGACAACGTCATCGTCCGCAACCTCGAACTCCGCGACGCCTACGACTGCTTCCCCGTCTGGCAGCCCAACACCGGCGGCCTCGGCGACTGGAAGGCGGCCTACGACAACCTCTGGCTGCGCGGCGCCACCCACGTCTGGATCGATCACGTCACGGCGTCCGACGAGGGCCACCCGGACGCCGACGAGCCGACCTACTTCGCCCGCAACTACCTGCGCCACGACGGCCTGCTGGACATCACCAACGCGTCCGACCTGGTCACCGTCTCCTGGAGCCGGTTCGCCGACCACGACAAGGCGATCCTCATCGGCAACGGCGACTCGGCCACCGGCGACCGGGGCAGGCTGCGGGTCACCCTGCACCACAACGAGTTCGACTCCGTCGTCCAGCGCGCGCCCCGCGTCCGCTTCGGACAGGTGCACCTCTACAACAACCGGTACGTGACCGGAGACCACCGCTACTCGATCGGCGTCGGCACCGAATCGGCCGTGTACGCCGAGAACAACGCCTTCACCACCCCCGGCCACATCGAGGCCGCCGACCTGGTCAAGAGCTGGAACGGCAGCGCCCTGCACCAGAGCGGAACCGTCTTCAACGGCTACCCGGTCGACCTGCTCGCGATCCACAACGCCTACAACTCGGGCAGCGAACGCGACCTGACCGCCGACGTCGGCTGGACACCCACCCTCCACGGAAGGATCGACAGCGCCGAGCGGGCCGACCGAGAGGTGGCGCGCGGCGCGGGCGCGGGGAGGATCCCATGACCGTACCCGTCGTACTCGCCGGCGCCCGCGGCCACGGCCGCTGGCACATCGCGAACATCCGCCGCCTCCAGGACCGGGGCCTGGTCCGCCTCGCGGGCATCTGCGAGCCGACCCCGCTCACCGAGGAGGAGTACGGCGGCGCACTCCCGCCGCAGTCCGCCGACTTCGGCGCCCTGCTCGACTCCACCGGAGCCCGGGTCGCCGTCATCTGCACCCCCATCCCCACCCACACCGACCTCGCACTGACCGCCGCCCGCGCAGGCGTGCACATCCTGCTGGAGAAGCCCCCGGCCCCCTCCTACGCGGAGTTCCGCCGGATGGCGGACGGGGTCGCCGAGGCGGGCGTCGCCTGCCAGATCGGCTTCCAGTCGCTGGGCTCGCACGCCGTGCCCGCGATCCACCGGCTGGTCGCCGAGGGAGCGATCGGCGAGGTCGCCGGGGTCGGCGGGGCGGGCGCCTGGGCGCGCGACGAGGCGTACTACCGGCGGGCGCCCTGGGCGGGCCGGCGCCGGATGAACGGCGTCGACGTGATCGACGGGGCGCTCACCAACCCCCTCGCGCACGCCGTCGCCACCGCCCTCGTGCTGGGCGGCGCCACCCGCGCCGAGGACGTGACCGCCGTCGAGACCGAGCTGTGGCGGGCCAACGCGATCGAGGCCGACGACACCTCCTGCCTCCGGGTCACCACCGCCGAGGGCCGCCCGGTCACCGTCGCCGCGACCCTGTGCGCCGAGCGGCCGGACGAGCCGTACGTCCTGGTGCACGGCAGCCGGGGCCGGATCACCTTCTGGTACAAGCAGGACCGCGTGCTGCTGCAGCGGGCCGACCACGGCCCGGAGGAGTACGACTACGGCCGCACCGACCTGCTTCAGAACCTGGTCGAGCACCTGACCGCCGGAGCGGAGCTGCTCGTCCCGCCGGACGCGACGGGCGCCTTCATGCGGGTGGTCGAGGCGATCCGGCTGGCGCCCGACCCGGCCCCGCTGCCCGAGTCCGTCTGGCGCCCGATCCCCGGCGAGCGGCGTCGGGTCGTGCCCGGCATCGACGGACTGGTCGCGGCCGCCGCCGACACCCTCGCCCTCTACTCCGAACTCGGCGCTCCCTGGGCGTGCGAGGAAGCACGTCGGACCGACCGCAAAGAGGTGAGCACCCGATGACGACCACCGACACACCCGTCCTGCGCGTCGCGGGCCGCCCGGTCGCCCGGTACGTCACCCGGCCCGAGCTGCCCACCCGGCGCTCCCCGCGCCCCTACCTCCACCCCGTCACCACCCTGGCCGGCACGGCGGTCACCGAACTGAGCCCCGCCGACCACCCACACCACCTCGGCGTCGGTGTCGCCGTTCCCGACGTCGAGGGGTACAACTTCTGGGGCGGACGCACCTTCGTCCGCGACCAGGGCCCGACCGAGCTCGACAACCATGGCGCCCAGCGCCACCTCGCCTTCCAACTGCGCGACCCGGACGGCTTCGTCGAGGAGCTGCGCTGGGTGGCAGCGGGTGCGGAGCTGCTGCGCGAGCGCCGTACGGTGGCGGCCACCGAACTCACCGACGCCGCCTGGGCGTTGGACTTCACCTTCGCCGTCACCAACACCACCCCGGGACCGCTGTCGATCGGCAGCCCCGCCACCAACGGCCGTCCGGGAGCGGCGTACGGCGGTTTCTTCTGGCGGGCCAGGAAGGAGGCGACGGCGCCCGACGTCTTCACCGCCGACTCCGAGGGCGAAGCGGCGGTCCACGGCGACCGTGCCGACTGGCTCGCCCTCGCGGGCAGCTCCTGGACGCTGGTCCTCGCCGGTGCCACGCAGGCCACCCGCCGCGACCCCTGGTTCGTGCGCACCGCCGAGTACCCGGGCGTCGGTTCCTCCCTGGCGTACGACGAACGGCTGCCGATCCCGCCGGGCGACACCGTCGTACGCCGCATCGTCACCGTCGTCGCCGACGGCCGCCTCGGCCGGGACGAGGCGGCGGTCCTGGTCAGGAAGGCGGTCGCCCAGTGAGCGTGTCACCCACGGAAACCGTGTACCGAAACCCGATCCTCGACGCCGACTGGTCCGACCCGGACATCGTCCGCGTCGGCGACGACTTCTACCTCACCGCCTCCAGCTTCGGCCGCGTCCCCGGCCTGCCTCTGCTGCACTCCCGCGACCTGGTCAACTGGACCCTGGTCGGGCACGCCCTGGACCGACTGGAACCGGCGCACGCCTTCGCGACGCCCCGCCACGACTGCGGGGTCTGGGCCCCCGCCCTGAGGCACTACGCCGACCGTTTCTGGATCTTCTGGGGCGACCCCGACCAGGGCATCTACCAAATCAACGCCCCCGAGATACGCGGCCCCTGGACCCGCCCGCACCTGCTGAAGCCGGGCAAGGGCCTGATCGACCCCTGCCCGCTGTGGGACGACGAGACCGGCGAGGCCTACCTCGTGCACGCCTGGGCCAGGTCCCGCTCCGGCGTCAAGAACCGCCTCACCGGCCACCGGATGCACCCCGACGGCACCTCCCTCCTCGACGAGGGCAAGCTGATCGTCGACGGCGACCGCATCCCCGGCTGGTTCACCCTCGAAGGCCCCAAGCTCTACAAGCACGACGGCTGGTTCTGGATCCTGGCGCCCGCCGGGGGCGTCGAAACCGGCTGGCAGGGCGCCTTCCGCTCCCGCGGCTTCTTCGGGCCGTACGAGGAGAAAGTCGTCCTGGAACAGAGGGAAACCGACGTCAACGGGCCGCACCAGGGCGGCTGGGTGCGCACGCCCTCCGGAGAGGACTGGTTCGTGCACTTCCAGCAGCGGGGCGCGTACGGCCGTGTCGTCCACCTTCAGCCGATGCGCTGGGGTGCGGACGGCTGGCCGGTGCTCGGCGACGAGGGCGCCCCCGTCGCCGTACACCGACGCCCCGACCTGCCGCCGCAGCCGCCCGCCGCGCCCGCCACCGACGACGGCTTCCCCGGGGGGCGGTACGGCCGGCAGTGGCAGTGGACCGCCAATCCGCAGGAAGGCTGGGCCACCCAGCACACCGGGGACGGGCTACGGCTGACCTGCGTCCGCTCGGCCGACGCGCACGATCCGCGCAGACTGCCGAACGTTCTCACCCAGCGACTGCCGGGGACGCCGTGCGTGGTGGAAGTGGAGCTGCGGCTCGACAGCGCGGAGCCGGGGGCGCGGGCCGGGCTGGCGGTGCTGGGGGACGCGTTCAGCTGGATCGGGCTTCAGCGGGGGGCCGACGGGACGGTCCACCTCGTGCACCGGTTCGCGGAGGCGGTGGCCGAGAGGGAGCGGGACGCCGACCATCCACGGCTCGCCCCCGAGGGACGGGCGCGGCTGCGGATCGAGATCGGAGCCGGGGCGCGCTGCCGCTTCTTCTACGACGTGGGCGACGGCCCGCGTCCCTCCGGCCAGGTCTTCGCCGCCACGCCGTGGCGGTGGGTCGGCGCCCTGCTCGGCCTGTTCGCCCTCGCGCCCGGGGACGCGCAGGGGCACGCGGGGGCGGGCGTGTTCACGCAGTTCCGCATCACCACCGTCTGAGGCCCGGGCCGCAGAAGCGGATCGGGGCCCCACTGACCCCCACAGCTCCATATCTCCGTTGATCCAGAAGAAGAGAGCCGACCAATGAAGATCAGCATTCGCAGAAGCAGGCGCGCCGCCACGGCCGTCGCCCTGGGAGCCGTGCTCGCGCTGACCGCCACCGCCTGCGGCGACGACGGCAGCGGGGCGGGCGGCGACAGCGGCGCCGAGGGCAGCGGCACCGGAAAGATCGTCTTCTGGGACAACAATGGCGGTGTCCGCACCGACATCTGGAAGGAGATCATCGCCGACTTCGAGAAGGCTAACCCGGACATCGACGTCGAGTACGTGGGCATCGCCTCCACCGAGTACCAGTCCAAGGTCGACACCGCCATCCAGGGCGGCGGCCTGCCCGACGTCGGCGGGGTCGGCGCGGCGATGCTCGCCGGATTCGCCGCACAGGGCGCGCTGGAGCCGCTGGACGAGCGGCTCGCCAAGTCCTCGCTGAACGGCAAGCTCAACGAGGACATGGTCGCCTCGCTGAAGGCCGCGGGTGGGGGCGACGACACGCTCTACTCGATTCCGACCTCCGCCAACAACGGTGTGCTGTACTACCGCACCGACCTGTTCGAGAAGGCGGGTCTTGCGGAGCCGACCACCTGGGACGCCTTCTACCAGGCCGCCGAGGAACTCACCGCCGCCGGCAAGAACGAGTTCGGGTACACCATCCGGGGCGGCGCGGGATCCATCGCCCAGGCGCTGGACGCCATGTACGGGCAGTCCGGCATCACCTCCTTCTGGGACGCGAGCGGTGCGAAGACCACCGTGAACGACCCGAAGAACGTCGAGGCGCTGGAGAAGTACGCCGGGCTGTACAAGAAGGTCACTCCGGCCGCCGACCTCAACAACGACTTCACCAAGATGGTGGCGCAGTGGGACTCCGGCACGATCGGGATGCTGAACCACAACCTGGGGTCGTACCAGGATCACGTGAAGGCGCTGGGGGTCGAGAAGTTCCGGGGAATTCCGCAGCCGACGGGACCCGGGGGCAAGCGGGTCCAGGTGTCCAACCCGGTGGACGGGCTGGGGCTGTTCAAGAGCGGCAAGAACAAGGAAGCCGCGTGGAAGTTCATCGAGTTCGCCACCTCGCACGAGGAGAACTCGAAGTTCAACAAGGCGGCGGGGCAGGTGCCGGCGCACACCGACGCGGCGAAGGACGCGTGGATCTCCGAGGCCGAGCCGACGAAGCTGGCCGCGCAGGCGCTGAGTGATGGGTCTACGACCATTGTGCAGCTGCCGTATTACCTGCCGGACTGGAACACGATTTCCAAGGCGGACAATGAGCCGAACTTCCAGAAGGTGTTGCTGGGGGACATGAGTGCGAAGGAGTTCCTGGATGTTTTGGCCGGTCAGCTGAATGAGGCTCAGGCCGAGTGGGAGGAACAGATGGGCTGAGGCTGGTTTCCGTTGTGGGGGGCTGCGGGGCCGTTGTGGCTGGTCGCGCAGTTCCCCGCCCCCTGAAGGGCGATTTCCCCAACCCTGTTTTTAAGGAGCCATTGTGTCTCTTACGCGTAGACAGGTTGGCCTGGCGGCTGTTGCCGCCGTACCCCTCGCCTTGGCGGCGCCGGGCGCCGTTCAGGCCGCCCGCCGGATGCGGAGGCTTTACATCGCGGGTGACTCCACCGCCGCCCAGAAATACGCTGACGCCGCTCCCGAGACCGGGTGGGGCATGGCGCTTCCCTTCTTCCTTCGCAAGCACCTCGCCGTCGCCAATCACGCCGTGAACGGGCGGAGTTCCAAGAGCTTTGTCGATGAAGGACGGCTCGACGTCATTCTCGGTGAGATCCGGCCGGGGGACTTTCTGCTGATCCAGTTCGCGCACAACGACGAGAAGGTCACCGACCCGGCCCGGTACACCGAGCCCTGGAGTACCTACCAGGAGTATCTGCGGCTGTATGTCGACGGGGCGTGGGCCCGGGGTGCGCGGCCCGTGCTGGTCACGCCCGTCGAGCGGCGGAGGTTCGACGCGGGCGGGGTGGCCCTGCCGAGCCACGGGGAGTATCCGGCGGCGATGCGCGCGCTGGCCGCCGAGGAGGGCGTCGCCCTGCTCGATGTACAGGCTCTGTCGCTGGCGTTGTGGCAGGAGCTGGGCGTCGAGGGGACCAAGGCGTACTTCAACTGGACCGAGTCCGAGCAGGACAACACACATTTCAATCCGCCGGGCGCGATCGCGGTGGCCCGGCTGGTGGCGCGGGAGCTGGTACGGGCGAGGGTGCTCGCGCCGCGCGATGTCGTCCGGCTGGACGACGACATCCCCACGTCCTGGATCACCTGGCCCGAGGCGGACGACGCCCAGGCCGACTGACGAAGAGGAGAGCCGCACAGTGCGTATATCAGAATGTCATGGACCTGCCATAGCGGCGGGAGTCTGCGCCGCGCTGGTGCTGTCCCTCACCGCAGGGGTCGCCGCCGCCGAGCCGAGCGGGCACCGGGACACCGCCCGGCAGGTGCTGGGGGCGAACGACGGGTGGGGGTCGTACGGGACCGGCACCACCGGGGGTGCCGCGGCGGACGCCGAGCACGTCTACACCGTCACCACCTGGGCGGAGTTCAAGTCGGCGCTCGCTGACGGCGGAAGCGCCCCTAAGATCATCAAGGTCAAGGGCGTGATCGACGCCGTGTCCGAGGGCTGCGAGGCCTTCGCGGCCAACGGATACGACTTCCAGCAGTACCTCGCCGACTACGATCCCGCCGTCTGGGGCCTCGACACCCCGGTCAGCGGTGAGCAGGAGGACCTGCGGGCAGCCTCCGCCGCCAACCAGTCACAGGCCGTCAAGGCGAGCGTCCCGGCCAACACCACCATCATCGGGGTCGGGCGGAACGCCGGTTTCAAGGGCGCCAGCCTCCAGATCACCCGCGTCGACAACGTCATCATCCGCAACCTCACCTTCGAGAGCCCCGTCGACTGCTTCCCGCAGTGGGACCCGACCGACGGCTCCACCGGCAACTGGAACTCCGAGTACGACAGCGCCGTCGTCTACGGCTCCACGCACGTCTGGCTGGACCACAACACCTTCACCGACGGCGAGCACCCGGACAGCGCCGCGCCCGAGTACTTCGGGGTGCTCTACCAGCAGCACGACGGAGAGCTGGACATCGTCCGGGGCGCCGACTACGTGACCGCCTCCTGGAACGTCTTCGCCGATCACGACAAGACGATCCTGATCGGCAACAGCGACAGTGAGTCGACGGCCGTGGGCGACCGGGGGCATCTGAAGGTCACCTTCCACCACAACCTGTTCAGCAACCTGATCGAGCGCGCGCCGCGCGTCCGGTTCGGGCAGGTCGACTCGTACAACAACCACTTCGTCGCCGGGCCGGGCTACTCGTACACCTTCGGCATCGGCAAGGAGTCCCAACTCGTCGCCCAGCACAACGCGTTCACACTGCCGGACGGGGTCAGCCCGGCGAAGGTGCTGAAGAAGTGGAGCGAGGCGCCGGTCACCGCCGACGGCAACCACGTCAACGGCAAGCCGGTCGATCTCATCGCCGTGCACAACGCGGAGATCCCCGGCGAGACCCTCCAGCGCGACGCGGGCTGGACGCCCACCCTGCGCACCAAGGTCGACCCGCCGAAGGCGATCCCCGCGATCGTCGGGCAGCACGCGGGTGCGGGCCGACTGCGCTGACGCGCCCCCGGCCGGGGCGCGCCCGCCCCGGCCCACCTTTCACGAGCCGCACCGCGAAGGAGTATCCCCATGCCCCGGTCCAGAAGGGGTTTTCTCGTCGCGATCACCGGAGCCGCCGCGCTCGGTATCGCGCCCCTGCCCGCCCACGCCGGCGAGCGGCGCCGGCCCTTCGGCCGGTACGGGTCACCGGCCCGGCGCCTGACGCCGAAGACGGTCTACGTCGACCCGCACGGCCGCGGTGACTTCACAGGCGTCCAGGCCGCCGTGAACGCCGCCACCACCGCCGGCTTCACCCTGGTCATCGCACCCGGCGTCTACCGCGAGACGGTCAGCGCCGGCATCGTCGACCCGGCCACCGGGCAGCGCACCGACGCCGCCGCCGAGATGACCTGGATCGGCGCGAGCGAGGACCCCCGGGACGTCGTCATCGTCTACGACAACGCGGCGGGCACACCGAAGCCGGACGGCTCCGGCACCTACGGCACCAGCGGCTCGGCCACCACCCTGATCCGTACCGACGGCTTCACCGCCCGCTGGATCACCTTCGCCAACGACTGGCTGCGCGCCGACCACCCCGGCGTCGCCGGCACCCAGGCCGTCGCCATCAAGGTGCAGGGCGACCGCTCGGCGTTCCACCACTGCCGGTTCCTCGGCCACCAGGACACGCTGTACGCCGACTCCTTCGACCTCGGCCTCTTCGCCCGTCAGTACTACTCCCACTGTTATGTCGAGGGCGACGTCGACTTCGTCTTCGGCCGCGCGAGCGCCGTCTTCGAGCACTGCCACTTCCGTACGCTGACCCGCACCGACCTCGCCACCGCCCCGTACGGCTTCGTCCTCGCGCCCTCCACGGCCGGCGCCAACCCGCGCGGCTACCTGGTGACCCACAGCCGTATCACCAGCGAGGCCCCCGACGCCCACTACAAGCTGGCCCGCCCCTGGGTGCCCAGCTCCGACATCACCGCCCACCCGATGCTCACCGTCCGGAACACCTGGCTCGGCCCCGGCATCGACGCGGTCGCGCCCTACGCGAACATGCGCGACACCTATCCCTGGCAGGAACAGCGTTTCGCCGAGTACCGCAACTCCGGCCCCGGCGCGCGGATCACCGTCCCCGAGAACCGTCCACAACTGACCCCCGCCCAGGCCGAGTCGCACACCCCGGAGGCCTACCTGGGTGATGTGGCTGGACGCCGTCCTGTGACTCCTACCGCCGTACGGGCCTGATCGACTCCAGCGTCGGCGTCACGGCTTTGATCGTGCCGTCGGCCGCGAACTCCATGCGGTCGACGGTCGTCTCCCGGTGCGTGCCGTCGCCGCCGGGCCGGCCGGGGCCGTTCAGGGCGAAGCGGTGGTAGACGATGTACCAGTCGTCGGTGCCGGGGGTGTTCACCACGGAGTGGTGGCCGGTGCCGAGGATGCCGTACTCGGGCCGCTTCTGCAGGATCGTGCCGCGCTTGGTCCACGGGCCGAGCGGGGACGGGCCGGTCGCGTAGGCCACGTGGTAGTTCTCACTGCGGGTGTCGTCCTCGGACCACATGAAGTAGTAGGTGCCGCTCCGCTTGATCACGAAGGAGCCCTCACGGAAGTTCGCCGGCGTGATGTCCCGCACCTTCGCGGGGTCGTACGACACCATGTCGTCGTTGAGCGGAACGACGTATCCGCGGCCGTTGCCCCAGTAGAGATACGACGTCCCGTCGTCGTCGGTGTAGACCGACGGGTCGATCATCTGGCCGCTCAACTGGCCCTTGGGGACGAGAGGTTTACCGAGGGCGTCCTTGAAGGGCCCGGCGGGGGAGTCGGCGACCGCCACGCCGATCTGCTGTTCGGCGCAGAAGTAGAAGTAGTACGTGCCGTCCTTCTCCGCGATCGCGGGCGCCCAGGCGTTCCGGTCGGCCCAGGAGACGTCCGGTCCCAGGTCGAGGATGACGCCGTGGTCCTTCCAGTGGACCAGGTCCCTGGAGGAGAAGGCCTTGAACTGGGTGCCGCTCCAGCCCGGGAAGCCGTCCGTGGTCGGGTAGATCCAGTAACGGCCGTTCATGTACTTGATGTCGGGGTCGGCGTACAGGCCGGGCAGGATCGGGCTGCGGGTGCGTACCGCCTCGACCGTCCAGCGGCGCTCGGTCCCGTCGGCGGCCGTCACGGTGTACGTCTGCGGCTTGCGGAAGTCGCGCCGGGTGCCCGAGCGGGGGCTGATCGTGGCGCCCTCACCGGCCCACAGCTTCGGGGCGAGCCGGGAGAGTTCGGTGCCCGGCTCCATCGGCAGCACGACCTTCGACGTGGCCTCGCTGACGATCGCGTACCCCTTCTGGTCCCTCGCCGTCGCGTCCACGATCGACGCCGGGCTCACCGGGTACGCGGCGAGCAGCCGGTCGTACTGCTGTTGCGTCACCGGGATGACCGTGCCGTGCCGGGGACTGGCGGGCAGCTGGTAGTTGGTCGAGGGCGTCCAGCGGCCCGAGTCGAGGTCGGTCGTCTCGAAGGGGAGGTAGCCACGGCCGCCGTACTCGTCGATGAAGAGGTACCACTTCTCCTCGGTGTTGGACTTGAAGACCGTCGGCCCCTCACCGCGGTCCATCGCGCCCTTGCCGATGCAGTCGGAGACGAAGTCGTAGGCGGTCGAGGTGAGCGTGCGCGACTTCTCGCCCGTGATGAACTTCGAGCAGGGGCTGGAGGAACTCGGGTCCCGCTCGTCCTTGGTGTAGCGGTAGTACGTGCCCTGGTGCTCCACCACGGTCGAGTCGATCACCGAGTAGCCGGGGTCGTTCCAGACCTTCGGCTCGCTGAAGGTGCGGAAGTCCTTCGTCGTCGCGTACAGCATCTTGTTGTACGTCGATCCCGTGTGGTCCGGGTCGTCGGCGGCGTACAGCTTCGACGCCCAGAAGACGACGTACGCACCGAGCGAGTCGTCCCAGTAGGCCTCCGGCGCCCAGGTGTTGCCCGCGTTGTCGGGGGAGACCCTCACCAGCCGCTGGTCGGTCCAGTGGACCAGGTCGGTGGACTCCCACACCATGATCGACTTGCTGCCGTGCCGCTGGACGTGGTCCCAGCTCCCGCTGGAGTTGCGGTACATGCGCAGGTCGGTCGCGATCATGTAGAACTTGTCGCCCTCGGGGGAGCGGATCACGAACGGGTCGCGCAGACCCTTCTCCCCGATGGTGGAGGTGAGCACCGGCTTGCCGGCGTTCAGCTCCCGCCAGTGCAGCGGGTCGTTGCCGCGGCTGAGCGCGTACCGGATCTGCTCGCCGTCGGCGGTGCCCTCGCCGGTGAAGTAGGCGAAGAGGTAACCGGCGTACTCGGGGGCCTTCACGGGGGGTGCTCCTGGGTGGGCGGTGCCCTGCGGGGCGGTGAGCAGGGCGAGGAGAAGGGCCAGGAAGGGGAGCAGGAGCATCCGGGGGCGGCTCATGGCACTCCCTGTGTGAGTATGGGGGATTCTGTTGAATGGCGGTGCCTTCGGGAGTGTCACCGGTGGGGGACAGCGGGTCAATGGGGTGGGCGGGAGTCGAGCGAGCAGAAAGTTTCGGAGGTTTTCGCTCGGGGCACGTACGCCCCCGCCGGTCGGGACCGGCGGGGGCGTTTTCGTTATGTGTGGGTCACTTGTAGGTGAGGTCGGAGGGCGTGTAGCGGCAGTGTGTGCCGTCCGGGCCCGTGCCGAGTTCCTTTGGTTCGGCGCCGGTGTTGTTGCCCTGGAAACGTGTGCACGGCTTGATCTTCTTGCTGCTGTCGCCGTGGATCCGCACCTTGCGCAGGGCGGCCGTCTCGCCGAAGTTGGAGTTGATCCCGACGATCGACTTGCCCGGCGCGGTGACATCGACGTCGTTGATGATCACCGAGCGGTTCTTGTACTGCGTGGAGCAGTTGCCGCAGGTGCGCACCAGCTTGCCGAAGTTCGAGACCTGGAACTTGGTCACGACGAGCTTGCCCGCGCCGTTGAACTGGAAGACCTTGTCGCTGGCGCTCCTCGCGCCGCCGCCGTGCACCGTGTAGACGGCCGACGTCGACTTGCCCTTGAAGGTCGCCGCGTCCTCGCCGACGTCCTCCCACCACACGTTCTGCAGCGTGCAACTGCCCAGGCAGTGGACGCCGTCGGCGGCCGGGGAGCCCAGGATCACGTTCTTCAGGACCGCGCCGTCCTTCAGCTGGAAGATCGGGTCCTGACCCTCGTCCTGGCCGGAGCCGCCCAGCGCACCACTGCCGTAGAAACGCTGGTAGCCGCCGTCGTACGTGCCCGAGACGGTGATCGTGCTGCTCACCGGCTTGGTTCCCTTGGCGGTCGGCCAGGCCGACGCGGCGCCGGCGGTGGACAGCAGCGACGTGGTCGCGAACGCCGCGCCGGTGAGGCCGAGCGCGGCGACCGAGCCGATCACGGCTCGCCGCCGGGTGACCCGGCGCCGGTGCCGGACGCGCTGTTGTGCTGGTGCAGTCATGTACCGCTTCCTCAACTGGGTGGTGACTCTTGCGCCTTGTGGTCGCCACCGGTGAAGAAAGGGTTGCCGCGTCTTCGAAAGTTCTTTACGAGCGGGCCGCGAAGTCGCCCGCCACGGACAGCTGTCGGTCGCCCGCGGTCGCCGTCGCCGTGTAGCGGTCGTCCTTGGCGTCGCGGCCGCCGCGCTCGTGGTCGTACTGGCCCGCGAACACCCACTCGCCCGCCGGGACCGTACGGCCCTCCTTGAGCACCCAGGTGTAGACGAGGAAACCGTCCTGCTCGCCGACCGTCAGGTCGAAGTCCTGCTCCGGCAGCGAGCGCCAGGCGCCCGTCGAGGAGACCCCGCCGGTCTGGGCGATCCGCAACCGCACCGTGAGCTCCGTCAGTTGCTCACGGGCCTCGACGGTGACGTTGCTCTGCGCCCAGAAGTCGTTGCTGTGCGGGTCCACCGAGCCGTCCGACCACAGCGGGCCGTCCTCGACGCCGGCGGCCGGCGGCTCAGTGGTGGGCGAGACGGGGGCCGTCGGTGTCGGGGCCGACGGCGTACCGGTCTCCTCCTCCCGGGACTCCGGGGAGGGTGGGGTCACCGGGAAGGCGGGCGGCCGGCTCGTCGCGTCCGGCGACGGAGTGGGCGTCGCGGTGACCGCGACCTTGCCCTGCGGGGGCGCGGGTTCGTCCTTCACGGCGGAGGCGACCGCGTAGCCGCCGACCGCCAGCACCCCCGCGACCGCGGCCGTCGCGCCGGCCACCCGCAGCCAGCCGAACACCGGCGGCAGCGTCGCCCGGTGGCCGCCCGCGCCGCGGGCCTCCTCGGCCATCCCGCGTTCGATCCGGGCCAGCATGCGCACCCGGTCGGGCTGGTGCGCCTCGGCCGCCTCGTGCAGCCGGGCGCGCAGCTCGTCGTGCACGTCCCGCTGCATCGTCATCGGTCCCTTCCTCCGGCCTCACCGGTGCGCGCCATGGCCGCGTGCACTCTCTGCGGAGCCGCCCGTGTACCGAGCAGGCGTTGCAGCTCGGCCATTCCCTTCGACGTCTGGCTCTTCACCGTACCCACCGAGATGCCCAGGGCGAGCGCGGTGTCCTTCTCCGAGAGATCGAAGGCGTGCCGCAGCACCACACAAGCCCGCTTGCGAAACGGCAGCCGGCGCAGCGCCGCCTGGACGTCCACCGCGCCCGCCACGTCCGGGTTCTCCACCTTCTCCTCGCGCTGCGACCAGAACAGGGCGATCCGCCGCCGCTCACGCACCGCGCTGCGGATCCGGGTGCGGGCCAGGTTGGCGACCACTCCGCGCGCGTACGCCACCGGATGCTCGGCCGCGCGCACCCGGTCCCAGCGGTGCCACATCGCGAGCAGCGCGTCCGCCGCCAGATCGTCGGCGGCGTCCGCCTCACCCGTCAACAGATGGGCCAGGCGGGCGAGTTCGACGTGGTGGCGCTCGAAGAAGGCATGGAACTCCACGGAGGCGGCGTCGTCGACGACTGTCCCCACGGGCGGTTTCTCCTCGAAGCGTTGACCCGGCATCGAACAGCCGTACGCCGGGATGAGATCCGGAACTGTATCAGCGTTACCGATGAGTCCTGTACGGGGCTTCGAACACCGTGTGGCAGGCCGAACCCGATTCCGTAACACGGAGAAAACCTGAAACCGGTTCAACGAGGGAACAATCCAGCCAGCATCCGCACACAGATCATTCAGGCATCAGGGAGTACCCGCCATGTCCGACTTGCAGCAGGTGGCCGACCGGTCAAGTGCCCCGCCACCGGCGGCGAACAGCGTCGACCGGTTCTTCAGGATCTCCGAGCGGGGGTCCACCTTCGGCCGGGAGATACGCGGCGGCTTCGCCACCTTCTTCACCATGGCCTACATCCTTGTCCTGAATCCCATCATCCTGGGCAGCGCCACGGACAAGTACGGCGAGCAGCTCGACCCCGTCCAACTCACCACCGCCACCGCCCTGGTGGCCGCGGTCATGACCGTCATCATGGGCGTCGGCGGCAATCTGCCGCTCGCGCTCGCCGCCGGACTCGGCCTCAACGCCGTCGTCGCCTTCCAGATCGCCCCGCTGATGAGCTGGGACGACGCGATGGGCCTGATCGTCCTCGAAGGCCTGCTGATCTGCGTCCTGGTAGTGACCGGCCTGCGCGAGGCCGTCATGCACGCCATCCCGCAGCCCCTCAAGCAGGCGATCAGCGTCGGCATCGGCCTGTTCATCGCCTTCATCGGCTTCGTCGACGCCGGTTTCGTCAGCCGGATCCCGGACGCCGCGAACACCACCGTGCCCGTTCAGATGGGCGGGTCAGGCACACTCACGGGCTGGCCGATTCTCGTCTTCTGCCTCGGCGTGCTGCTGACCGTCGGACTGCTCGCCCGCAAGGTCAAGGGCGCCATCCTGATCAGCATCGTGACCATGACGATCGTCGCGATCGTCATCAACTCCCTCGCCGACATCAAGACCTGGGGACTGACCACCCCCGCCTGGCCCGACCAGGTGGTCGGCGCCCCCGACTTCGGACTGATCGGCGACTTCAGCCTGTTCGGAGCGTTCGGCGAGCCCGGCGTCGGGGTCATCACCGTCGTGCTGCTGATCTTCACCCTGATCCTGTCCGACTTCTTCGACACCATGGGCACGGTCGTCGGCATCAGCACGGAGGCCGGATTGCTGGACGAGGACGGCAAGGTCCCGAACCTCGGCCGGGTCCTGCTCATCGACGGCGCGGCGGCCGTCGCGGGCGGCGCCGCGTCCTCGTCCTCCGCCACGTCCTACATCGAATCGGCGGCCGGCGTCGGCGAGGGCTCGCGCACCGGGTTCTCCAACCTGGTCACCGGCGGCCTGTTCGCCCTCGCCCTGTTCCTCACCCCGCTGCTGACCATCGTCCCGCTCCAGGCCGCCGCCCCGGCCCTGGTCGCCGTCGGGTTCCTGATGATGACCCAGGTCAAGCAGATCGACTGGGACCGGTACGAGATCGCCATCCCGGCGTTCCTCACCATCGCCGTGATGCCGTTCACGTACTCCATCACCAACGGCATCGGCGCGGGGTTTGTCGCCTACGTCGTCATCAAGACGGTGCTGGGGAAGGCCAAGGAGGTTCACTGGCTGCTGTGGGGACCTCGGCGCTGTTTCTGGTGTACTTCGCGATTGACCCGATCGAGCAGGTTCTCGGCGTCAAGTGAAGCGCCCCAGGGGCGCGGGGAACTGCGCGACCAGCCACGGACGGCCCGCACGCTGGTCGCGCAGCTGACCTTCAGTTGTTCAACGCCGCTTCCATGACCGCCTTGGCCACCGGCGCCGCCAGCCCGTTGCCGCTGACCTCCGACCGTGCCGCGTCCGACTGCTCCACCACCACCGCCACGGCGACCTCCTTGTCCGAGGAGTCCGACTTGGCGTACGAGGTGAACCAGGCGTACGGCGTCTTGCTGTTGTTCTCGCCGTGCTGGGCCGTGCCCGTCTTGCCGCCGACGGTGGCGCCGGAGATCTGCGCGTTCGACCCCGTGCCCTCCTCGACCACCGTCTGCATCGCCGACTGCAACTGCTCGGCGGTGGAGGAACTGACGATCTCCTGGGTGGAGGCGTTGTCGTCGTAGTCCTCCAGCACATCGCCGCTGTGGTCGGTGATCTGCGACACCATGTGCGGCTGGACCAGCTTGCCGCCGTTGGCTATGGCCGCGGACACCATGGCGATCTGGAGCGGGGTCGCGGTGACGTCGAACTGGCCGATCCCGGACAGGGCGGTCTGCGCCTCGTCCATGTCCTGCGGGTACACGCTCTCGTAGGCGCGCACCGGAACGTCCTGCTCGTCGTCGTTGAAGCCGAACTTCTCCGCCATCGCACGGACCTTGTCCTGGCCGAGGTCGACGGCCATCTTGCCGAAGACGTTGTTGCACGAGTACTGGAGCGCGACCCGGATCGAGGCGTTCTCGCAGGGCGCGTTCGGGTTCTCGTTGGTGAGGTCGTCGGAGGACAGCGGCAGGTCGTACGGGTCGGGGCTGTCCGTGCGCTCGTCCACCGACGAGTACAGCCCGTCCTCCAGCGCGGCCGCCGCGACCACCAGCTTGAAGGTGGAGCCGGGTGGCAGCGGCTGGCGCAGCGCCCGGTTCGTCATCGGCTTGTCCTCGTCCTTGGTGAGCTGCGTCCAGACCTCCGAGTTGCCCGCGGTGATCTCCGACGGGTTGTACGAGGGGGTGGAGACGACCGCCAGGATCTTCCCGGTCTTCGGGTCGATCGCGACGGCGGCGCCCTTCTTGTCGCCCAGCGCCTCGTACGCCGCCCGCTGGGCGTCCGGGTCGATCGTCGTGATCACGTCACCGGGGTCGGCGCGCTTGTTGGTGACCGTGTCCATCACGGTCTTCAGCCGGGTGTCGGTGCCGTCCAGCAGGTCCTGATAGATGCCCTCCAGCTGGGTGGCGCCGTACACCTGCGAGCTGTAGCCGGTCACCGCCGCGTACAGCGCGCCGTCCTTGTACGTCCGCTTGTACTTGAGGTCGCCGCTCGTGGTCCGGGCCGAGCCGGTCACCGACTCTCCGGCCACGATGATGTTGCCGAGCGGCTCGCTGTACAGCTCGATCGCGTTCCGCCGGTTGTCCTTGTCGTCCGCGAGTGCCTGGCCCTCGTAGAACTGCACCCAGGTGGCCCTGACCAGCAGGACCAGCACCAGGAGCAGCGCGAAGACCGACGCGCGCCTGATCGTCTTGTTCATCCCGCTCTACAGACGAGCGACACCGGGCGGAACGTTCCCTTCCGCCCGGTTTCTCATCCGCTCCTCAGAAACCCGGCCTCGTACGCCGCGATCACCGCCTGGGTACGGTCCCGGGCGCCGGTCTTGGCCAGGACCGCCGCCACATGCGACGTCACCGTCGCCGGGCCGACCTCGATCCGCCGGGCGATCTGCGCGTTGGCCAGCCCGTCCGCCATGTGCCGCAGCACCTCGTTCTCCCGCCCGGTGAGCCTGGCCACCCAGGCCGGAGGCGCCGTTGACGACGGCCATGGAGGTCCGGTGCTCCAACAGCGCACTGCCGTCCGGGATCCCGGCCCGGCTCCCGGCGATCCACGCGACCTTGAGGGCGATGTACGGAACGCAGGAGACGATCGCGGCGGCGCGCAGCGCCCGGCGGGGCCCGGAGAGGGCGGGCAGGGGAGGAGCCTCGGCTCACAGCCTCCGTGTGGCGAGCGTCAGCCGGTCGCGGGCGTCGAACAGGGCGTCCTTCACCATCTGCTCGTGCGCCGGGGTGAGCCGGGCCACCGGGATCGAGCAGCTGATGGCGTCACGGGCCGGGGTGCGGTAGGGGATCGGCACGCCGAAGCAGCGCAGGCCGAGGGTGTTCTCCTCGCGGTCGACGGCGTACCCCTGCTCCCGTACCTGGTGCAGCTCCTCGATGAGCTTCTCCCGGTCGGTGATGGTGTTCTCGGTCAGCGCGGGCAGGGTCTCCGGCAGCATCTTGCGCACCTGCTCGTCTGAGTAGGTGCTGAGCAGCGCCTTGCCCAGCGAGGTGGAGTGCGCGGGCAGGCGGCGGCCGACCCGGGTGAAGGGGCGCAGGTAGTGCTGGGACTGGCGGGTGGCGAGGTAGACGACGTTGGTGCCGTCCAGGCGGGCCAGGTGGATGGTCTCCGTGGTGTCGTCCGAGAGCCGGTCCAGCGTCGGCCGGGCCACCGCGACCACCTCGTCGCCGTCGATGTACGACGTGCCGACGAGCAGCGCCCGTACGCCGATGCCGTACCGCGTGCCGGTCGCGTCCGTCTCCACCCAGCCGAGCTCGACGAGGGTGCGCAGCAGCATGTAGAGGCTGGACTTGGGATATCCGACCGCTTCCTGGACCGCCGCGAGGGAGTGCATGCCGGGTCGTCCGGCGAAGTACTCGAGGAGTTCGACCGTCCGCACCGCCGACTTGACCTGCGCCCCGCCGCCCGTCTCGCCTGCCGACATCGCCCTTGACCCCTTCGTTCGACGGGAAATAGTCTCTCGATCGTTCATCATCAGAGACAGTGTTCAGTATATCGAACGCCCGTGAGGTGGGCGACATACTGGGAGGGACCCGCGGTGGCAGCAGCACCAGTCTGGAGTGTCGACCCCCGTACCGGGAAGCAGCGTGAACAGGTTGCGGTGGAGGCCACAGCCCAGGAGGTGGACACCGCCGTCCGCGCCGCGCACGACGCCCGGGCCGCCCTTGCCGACCGCACGGTCCGCGCCGCCTTCCTGCGCACCGCCGCGGACCAGTTGGAGGCGGCCCGGGACGGACTCGTCGAGACCGCCGACGCCGAGACCGCGCTGGGCCCGGTCCGGCTGACCGGCGAACTCGCGCGCACCTGCTACCAGTTGCGGGCCTTCGCCGGCATCGTCGACGAGGGCGCCTTCCTCGACGTGGTCATCAACCACCCCGACGAAACGGCCACCCCGCCCATCCCGGACCTGCGCCGCTACAAGGTGCCGCTGGGCGTCGTCGCCGTCTACTCGGCCTCCAACTTCCCCTTCGCCTTCTCCGTCGCCGGCGGCGACACCGCCAGCGCGCTGGCCGCCGGCTGCCCGGTCGTCGTCAAGGCCCACCCCGACCACCCGGGCCTGTCCGAGCTGGTCGCCAAGGTGCTGCGCCGGGCCGCGGGGGAACACGGCATCCCCGAGGGCGTGGTGGGCCTCGTGCACGGCTTCGACGCGGGCGTGGAGCTGATCGGGCATCCGCTGGTCACGGCGGCCGGGTTCACCGGTTCGGTACGAGGCGGGCGTGCCCTCTTCGACGCGGCGGCCGCCCGTCCGGTCCCGATCCCCTTCCACGGCGAGCTGGGCTCCCTGAACCCGGTGCTGGTCACCGAGGCGGCCGCGGCCGAGCGGGCGGAGCAGATCGGGGCGGGTCTCGCCGGGTCGATGACGCTGGGCGTCGGGCAGTTCTGTGTGAAGCCGGGGCTGGTGCTGGCGCCGTCCGGCGCGGCGGGCGACCGGCTGGTGAAGTCGCTGACGGACGCGGTCAGCGACACCGAGGCGGGCGTCCTGCTCGACCACCGGATGCGGGACAACTTCATCACCGGGGTCGCCGAGCGGGCCGCGCTCGACGGGGTGGAGTCGCCTGTGACGCCGGGTGCCGGTGGGGCGCACACGGTGAGCGCGGGCTTCCTGACGGTGCCGGCGCGGAAGCTCGCGCGGGACGGCGCGTACGACCTGCTGCTGGAGGAGTGCTTCGGGCCGGTCACTGTCGTGGCCCGCTATGAGGACGAAGGTGAGGTCACGGCCGTTCTCTCGCGGCTGCCGGGGAACCTGACGGCGACGGTGCATCTGTCGGCGGAGGAGGCCGCCGGGGAGGGGCGGGGGGCCGAGCTGCTGGCCGAGTTGACGCCGTTGGCCGGGCGCGTGCTGGTGAACGGGTGGCCGACGGGGGTTGCCGTGGCTCCGGCCCAGCATCATGGCGGGCCTTACCCGGCTACGACGTCCACGTCGACTTCGGTGGGCGGTACGGCCATTGAGCGGTGGTTGCGGCCGGTGGTGTACCAGGGGGCGCCGGAGGCGTTGTTGCCGGCGGAGCTTCGGGATGAGAATCCCCTGGGGTTGCCTCGGAGGTTCAACGGGCGGCTGGAGCGGTAGCGCTCTGCGGGCAGCGCCGTAGGGGTGCGGTGATCTGTGGGCTGTGGGCTGTGGGCTGCGGGTTGTCTGTGGCTTGTCGCGCCCACGCGGCGGAGCCGCATATCGATACAGCCCGCGCCCCTTCAGCGGCGGGAATGAACCCGGATCCTTTGAATGTTCACGTACCTGGTGGAGAGGGCCTCCGCCGTCGTACGACCTGGAGTGAGCCGTGACCCTGCGTGTCGAGATCTGGAGCGACATCGCCTGCCCCTGGTGCTACGTGGGCAAGGCCCGCTTCGAGAAGGCACTCGCGGCCTTCCCGCAGCGTGACCAGGTCGAGGTGGTGCACCGGTCCTTCGAGCTGGACCCCGGTCGGGCCAAGGACGACGTGCAGCCCGTGCTGACGATGCTCACGAAGAAGTACGCCATGAGCGAGGCACAGGCGCAGGCCGGTGAGGACAACCTGGGCGCGCAGGCCGCCGCCGAGGGGCTTGACTACCGGACGCGGGACCGCGACCACGGCAGCACCTTCGACATGCACCGGCTGCTCCACCTCGCCAAGGAGCACGGTCGGCAGGACGAGCTGATCCAGCGGCTGTACCGGGCGAACTTCGCCGAGGAGCGGTCCGTCTTCAACGACGACGAGCGGCTCGTGGAGATCGCCGTCGGCGCCGGGCTCGACGAGGCCGAGGTGCGCAAGGTGCTCGCCGATCCGCAAGTCTACGCCGACGAGGTGCGCGCCGACGAGCGCGAGGCCGCGCAGCTCGGGGCCACCGGGGTGCCGTTCTTCGTGCTCGACCGCAAGTACGGCGTGTCGGGGGCCCAGCCCGCCGAGGTGTTCGAGCGGGCGCTGACGCAGGCCTGGGGTGAGCGGTCGCCGCTGGCGCTGGTCGAGGCGGGTGGCGCGGACGCGTGCGGGCCCGACGGGTGCGCGGTGCCGCCGCGCCAGTGAAGCCCCAGGTCAGGCGAGGTTCATAAGGGACCCTTAGGGAATCCACGTAGAAATACGCAATGGACTTGGGGGATGCCGGGCCGCAGAGTGGAGCCATGGAGACCTTCGAGAGCCTGGTCCGTTCCGAGTTCGCCCCGAAGAACACCTACCTGAACACCGCGAGCAACGGGCTGCTGCCGGCCCGCACCGTCACCGCGCTGCACGAAGCGGCGCGGCTGCGGGTCGACGGCGGACCCCTGGACCCACTGTTCGACGACGTGGAGACCGCCCGGGCCACCTTCGCCCGGCTGGCCGGCGTCCCCGTCGGCCGGGTCGCGGCGGGGGCCTCGGTCGCCGCGCACACCGGCGTGATCGCCGCCTCGCTGCCCGCGGGCGCCGAAGTCCTCACCGCCGAGGACGACTTCACCTCCGTACTCAACCCGTTCCACGTGCGCGGCGACCTCAAGGTGCGGGCCGTGCCGCTGGAGCGGATCGCCGAGGCCGTCCGCCCCGGCACCGCGCTGGTCGCGGTCAGCGCCGCGCAGTCCGCCGACGGACGCATCGCCGACCTGCCCGCGCTGCGCGAGGCGGCCCGGGAACACGGGGCCCGTACGTACATCGACTTCTCCCAGGCCGCCGGCTGGCTGCCGATGGACGCGAGCGCGTACGACTTCACCGCCGTCACCTGCTACAAGTGGCTGCTCGGCCCGCA
Organism: Streptomyces spinoverrucosus; assembly: GCF_015712165.1. Classification (NCBI taxonomy): domain Bacteria; kingdom Bacillati; phylum Actinomycetota; class Actinomycetes; order Kitasatosporales; family Streptomycetaceae; genus Streptomyces; species Streptomyces spinoverrucosus. The sequence goes on from NZ_JADPZX010000001.1 coordinate 6,987,122, forward strand.
CGGGGCGGCCTTCCTCGTCGTCCCGGAGGACTTCGGCGGGCTGTCGCCGGTGCTGGCCGGCTGGGTCGCCGGCGAGGTCCCGATGGACAGCTGCTACGGGCCGGTGACCGAACTCGCCCACTCCGCCCGGCGCTTCGACCTCACCCCGGCCCTGTTCACCTACGCCGGGCTGCGCCACTCCCTCGAACTGCTCGAGGAACTCGGCGTGGACGCCGTACAAGCCCACGACCTCGCACTCGCCGACCGCTTCCGCGCGGGGCTCGGCGAGCTGGGCCACGAGCCCGTCCCCGCGCCCGGCTCCGCGATCGTCTCCGTGCCGGGCCTCGGGCACCGGGTGCCCGAGCTGGCCCGCGCGGACGTGCAGGTCTCCAACCGGGCGGGCAACCTGCGGGCGTCCTTCCACCTGTACAACACGCCCGCCGACGTGGACCGGATCCTGGACGTGCTGTCCGGCTGACGCGCCGCACGACCAATGCCCGGGCCCCTTGTCGAAAGGGGCCCGGGCTCAGGGTCGGCGGTCTACTTCACCGGCGTGAAGTCCCGCGCCCCGATGAACTCCGGACGCCGGATGGGCGCCGCGAACGGCTCCACCGCGGCGTTCTCCACGCTGTTGAACACGATGAAGACGTTGCTGCGCGGGAACGGCGTGATGTTGTCGCCCGACCCGTGCATGCAGTTGCAGTCGAACCAGGTCGCCGAACCGGCCTTGCCGGTGAACAGCTTGATGCCGTACTGCGAGGCCATCGCGGTCAGCGCCTCGTCCGACGGCGTGCCCGCGTCCTGCATCTGCAGCGACTGCTTGTAGTTGTCCTTCGGCGTGGCCCCCGCGCACCCGAGGAACGTCCGGTGCGACCCCGGCATGATCATGAGCCCGCCGTTGGTGTCGTAGTTCTCGGTCAGCGCGATCGAGACGGACACCGTGCGCATGTTCGGCAGCCCGTCCTCGGCGTGCCAGGTCTCGAAGTCCGAGTGCCAGTAGAAGCCGCTCGCCCCGAAGCCGGGCTTGACGTTGATCCGCGACTGGTGGACGTACACGTCCGAGCCGAGGATCTGCCGCGCCCGTCCGACGACCCGCTCGTCACGCACCAGCGCGGCGAACACCTCGCTGATCCTGTGCACTTCGAAGACGGACCGGATCTCCTTGGACTTCGGCTCGACGATCGACCGCTCGTCGGTCCGGATCGCCGGGTCGGTCACCAGCCGGTTCAGCTCCTGCCGGTAGACGGCGACCTCGTCCTCGGTGATGAGTTCGTCGATGGCGAGGAAGCCGTCACGCTCGTACGCCTGCAGATCGGCGACGTCGATCGGCCCCGGAGTGCCGGGCGCGCCCCAGACGACCGGGTCCTGGCGGGGTGTGGAGACCTCGGTGGTGCCTCGGCTGGGGTACAGATCGGTGACGGTGGTGGTCATCGTCGGTCACACCTCCTCGGGTTCGGTGAGCAGGGGGTAGACGCCGTTCTCGTCGTGGTCCTCCCGTCCGGTCACGGGCGGGTTGAACACGCAGATGCAGCGGAAGTCCTCCTTGACGCGCAGCGTGTGCCGCTCGTGGCCGTCGAGGAGGTACATGGTCCCGGGCATGATGGTGTACGTCCGGGACGTCTCGTGGTCGGTCAGCTCGGCCTCGCCCGCCACGCACACCACCGCCTCGATGTGGTTGGCGTACCACATCGACGTCTCGGTGCCGGCGTACAGGACCGTCTCGTGCAGGGAGAAGCCGACCTTCTCCTTGGCGAGGACGATGCGCTTGCTCTCCCAGGTGCCGGACGCGGCCTTCACATGCCGGTCGGTGCCTTCGAGCTCCTTGAAGGAACGGACGATCACGGTGGTGCGATGCCTCCTAGTAACGGGTGGTTTCTACTTGTGCGGTGGTCAGACGGTGGCCGGGGAGGTCTCCCGTACCGCGCGGGCGAGGACGCGCAGGCCCTCGTCGAGCTCCTCCGGCGTGATGGTCAGCGCGGGCAGCAGCTTGACGACCTCGCTCTCGGGGCCGGACGTCTCGATGAGCAGCCCCAGTTCGAAGGCGCGCCGGGCGACCCGGTCGGCCCGCTCCTTGTCGTGGAACTCCAGGCCCCACACCAGGCCGCGGCCCCGGTACTCCTTGACGTCGGCGAGGTTCTCCTCGGTGATGGCGATCAGCGCCTGCTCGACCTGCTCGCCGCGCGCACGGGTCTGCTTCTCCATCGCCGAGCCGTCGGTCCAGTACGTTTCCAGGGCGGCGGTGGCGGTGACGAAGGCGGGGTTGTTGCCGCGGAAGGTGCCGTTGTGCTCGCCCGGCTCCCAGACGTCCAGTTCGGGCTTGAACAGGCAGAGCGACATGGGCAGTCCGTAGCCGCTGATGGACTTGGAGACGGTGACGATGTCGGGGGTGATGCCTGCTTCCTCGAAGGAGAAGAAGGCGCCGGTGCGGCCGCAGCCCATCTGGATGTCGTCGACGATGAGCAGCATGTCCTGGCGCTCGCACAGTTCGGCGAGCGCGCGCAGCCATTCGGGTCGGGCGACGTTGATGCCGCCCTCGCCCTGGACGGTTTCGACGATCACGGCGGCGGGCTTGTTGAGGCCGGAGCCCTGGTCCTCCAGGAGTCGCTCGAACCACAGGAAGTCGGGGACCTTGCCGTCGAGGTAGTGGTCGAAGGGCATGGGCGTGCCGTGGACGAGGGGGATGCCGGCGCCGGCGCGTTTGAAGGCGTTGCCGGTCACGGCGAGGGAGCCCAGGGACATACCGTGGAAGGCGTTGGTGAACGACACGATGGCCTCGCGGCCCTTCACCTTCCGCGCCAGCTTCAGCGCGGACTCCACGGCGTTGGTGCCGGTCGGCCCCGGGAACATGACCTTGTACGGCAGGTCGCGCGGCCGCAGCACCAGGTCCTGGAAGGTCTGCAGGAAGGCGCGCTTGGCGGTGGTCGACATGTCGAGACCGTGGGTGACGCCGTCCCGCTCCAGATAGTCGAGCAGGGCCCGTTTCAGGACGGGGTTGTTGTGTCCGTAGTTGAGGGAGCCGGCGCCGGCGAAGAAGTCGAGGTACTCGTGGCCGTCCTCGTCGTGCATACGGCTGCCGCGCGCACGGTCGAAGACGGTGGGCCAGCCGCGGCAGTAGCTGCGCACCTCGGACTCCAGGGTTTCGAAGACGCTGAGGTCGGGCTGGGTGATGGTCACGGGGATTCGCTCCTCTGTGCGACTGATCGATGTGGGGGGTCGTGACGAGAGCAATCGGGGGCGTGTGGGGCCTGTGGCCTGCTGGAGGCCGCCACTGGCGGGTACGGGTCAGCCCGACGTCTGCGGCAGGCGGGTCAGCGGACCGATGCGGTAGAGGACTTCGGGGTCGTGCGGCCCGTCCGGGAACAGTTCCGTGCCGAACACCACCTCGCGCTCGACGCGGGCGCCGTGGCGCGCGGCGTACGAGGTGAACAGCCGCTCGGAGGCGGTGTTGCCCGGCGTGATCGTGGTCTCGACGGAGGTCAGCCGGTGCTCGGCGGCGATCCGGGCGGTCAGTCCGTCGAGCATGCGTGCCGCTAGCCCGCGTCCGCGGTGCGCGGAGTCGACGGCCACCTGCCAGACGAGCAGGGTCTCCGGGCGGCCCGGCCGCAGGTACCCGGTGACGAACCCGACGGCCTCGCCGTCGGCCGTCCGTGCCACGGCCGACGTACCGGCGAAGTCGCGGCACCACAGCAGATAGCTGTACGCGGAGTTCAGGTCGAGGGTTCCGGATTCCTTGGCCAGACGCCAGAAAGCGGCCCCGTCGGCCACCGCCGGGCGATCGATGTGCAGGTCTGCTTGTGCGGCAGTCATGCGAATTGAATTTACCCACCGCGAATTGAAAATGCATGGCCGTGGGGTCTTACGTATCGCCGCTTCCTGTGTTATCGCGCGGGCGCGAGTGGTCGCGCGAAGGGGTAGTGAAATGCCCGTATTTGCCCGGCAGATACCAGACATAACGGTCGCGATGTGGAACGCGTCACAGCTGTGTAACCCTCACGAGATCTGCCCGAATTGGACCGGTCAGCGTTCGCGAAATCTTTGCGTTTAGGGTGGAGGAAAGCGGGCAGAAGAATACGGGAAGCTGCGCTGGATTGAATTACGGAATGATGGCTGGAGAAGGCTCTCTAATTGTCGCGAATTCAGGCTCCGGTCGCACCGGCTCCGGTCGCACCGTACGAGGGCCGTTCTCCAGCGGACCCTCTACCGCCAGGCTCCCTTTGCCGCCCGGCGGCACGCCTCCAGATTCGTGGGCAGGCCCTTCTCCGACAGGGCCGCCCCCAGTGCCGCCAGGCTTGCCTGGACCGTGCCCGGGGTCGCGTCCGGGCCGTAGTGGTTGACGCGGATCATCTCCTTGGCCAGGGCGCCGCCGCCCGCCGCCAGGGGGAGGGTGGGGTCGGAGGCCAGGGCTCGCGCGACCAGCTCCGAGGCCACGACGCCGGACGGCGCCCGCAGGGTCGTCGCCACCGGAGCCGCCTCCGCCGCCTCGTGGACGTACGGCTCCAGGCCGCCGCCCAGCGCGAGCGCGCCCGCGCGGGTCGCCGCCGCGGCGGACGCGTGCCGGGACATCACCGTCCGAAGCCCCTCCGCCTCGATGCGCTCGACGCACGCCTGAAGCGCCAGCATCTCCAGCTGGGCGGGCGCGTGCAGCAGGGCCTTGCGGCCCGCGTCGACCCAGCGCTCCTTCCAGTCCAGCAGGGAGAGGTAGGAGCGGCGCGGCGCGTGCGGGTTCGCCGCCATCCGGGCCCACGCCCGCTCGCTCACCGACACCGCCGACACCCCGGCGGGCCCGCCCATCGCCTTCTGCGCCCCGATCACGCACAGGTCCACACCCCACGCGTCCGGCAGCACCGGCTCGGCGCCCACGGACGCGACGGCGTCCAGGTAGAAGAGGGCACCCTGCTCCCGTACCACCGCACCGATCTCCGCGACCGGATTGGTGTTGCCGGTCGCCGCCTCCGCGTGCACCAGCGACACGAAGTCGATCTCCGGGTGCTCGGCGAAGGCCTCCCGGATCTGCGCCGCCGTGACCGCCGTGTGGTACGGCACCGCCAGGTCGTACACCGTCGCCCCGCAGTCCCGCAGCCAGTCGCCGAAGGTCTGCCCGTACGGGCCCGTGATCACGTTCAGCGCCACCGTCCCCGGACCCGCGGTGGCCCGGATCGCGCCCTCCAGCGGCAGCAGCGCCTCGCCCTGCATGATCACGACGTCCTGCCGGGTGTCCAGCAGCCGGGCCACCCGGTCCTCGATGGAGGCGAAGTGCGCGGCGCTCAGCGGGGCGAGATCCAGGAAGGGATGGGTCACGGCGGTGCTCTCTTCGGTCACGGAATCGACGCGGTCGAGCCTAACCGCCGGACCACAACCCCCCGCCACCGACGACTTCTTAGGCCGCACAGCCTCTCGGCCATCGGTTTGTTTTGAGCAACCCAAAGCTTTCCTTATAATCAGAACTTCAAAGTTCCCTCATAGGAGGTTCCCCGTGAACACGGTCCTCGGGCGCCGGGCCCGCATGCTGGCCGCCATCACCGCGACGGCCGGGCTGGCGCTGGTCGCCGGCTGCGCCTCGGACGGTGACGGCGGTGGTGGTACGAAGACCGCCGCCGGCGGGGTCGAACTCGTCAAGGCCGGTCAGCTCACCACCTGCACCCACCTGCCGTACCCGCCGTTCCAGTCGGAGATCGACGGCAAGGTGCAGGGCTTCGACGTCTCCCTCGTCGACCTGGTCGCCGAGGACCTCGGGGTGCGGCAGCAGATCGTCGACCAGCCGTTCGAGAACTTCAAGACCGGCGGCTCCCTCAACGCCGGCCAGTGCGACCTGGCCGCCGCCGGCATGACCATCACCGAGGAGCGCAAGAAGAACGTCGACTTCTCCGACCCGTACTTCGAGGCCACCCAGGCCGTGCTGGTCGACAAGAAGAGCGGCATCACGTCCTTCGCGGACCTCAAGGGCAAGAAGGTCGGCGCCCAGGCGCAGACCACCGGTGAGGACTACGCCAAGAGCCAGGGCCTGGACCCGGTCTCCTTCGAGTCCTCCGACGCCGTCATCAACGGCCTGCGCACCGGCCAGGTCGAGGCCGTCGTCATCGACTACCCGGTCGTCCAGGGCTGGCTCAAGGACAAGGCCAACGCCGACGCCTTCCAGGTCGCCGAGCAGGTCAACACCGGTGAGCAGTACGGCTTCACCGTGAAGAAGGGCAACACCAAGCTGCTCGCCGCCGTCAACAAGGCGATCGCCGACGCCAAGGCCGACGGCACGTACAAGAAGCTGTACGAGCAGTGGATCGGCCCGTACGAGGAGTCCGCCGCCTCGCCGTCGCCCACCGCCTCATGACCGACGCCACCAAAGCCGAGGTCCAGCCCCGCAAGAAGGGGCTGACACGGAGCCGGAAGCGCACCCTGTCCCGGGGTGCGCAGTACGTCGTCTTCGTCGGCGCCCTGATCGCCCTCGCGGTCGGCGCCGACTGGGACCGGCTGGCCAACCAGTTCGCCCAGGGCGCCATCGCCGAGCAGATGTTCCCCGACGTCATCACCCTGGCGCTGAAGAACACCGTGCTCTACACGGTGTCCGGCTTCGCCGTCGGCCTGGTGCTCGGCATGGTCCTGGCGCTGATGCGGCTGTCGTCCGTCGGCCCCTACCGCTGGGTCGCCGGCGTCTACATCGAGATCTTCCGTGGCCTGCCCGCCCTGCTGATCTTCATCTTCATCGGCGTGGCCGTCCCGCTCGCCTTCCCCGGCACCGAGATCCCCGGCGGCACCTACGGCAAGGTCGCCCTCGCGCTCGGCCTGGTGGCGGCGGCGTACATGGCGGAGACGTTCCGCGCGGGCATCCAGGCGGTGCCCAAGGGGCAGATGGAGGCGGCCCGTTCGCTGGGCTTCTCCCCGGCCCGCGCGATGATCTCGATCATCCTCCCGCAGGCCTTCCGGATCATCCTTCCGCCGCTCACCAACGAACTCGTCCTTCTCTTCAAGGACTCCTCGCTGGTGCTCTTCCTCGGTGTCACGCTGGGGGAGCGGGAGCTGTCCAAGTTCGGCCGCGACCTGGCCAGCCAGACCGCCAACTCCACGCCGATCCTGGTCGCCGGCCTGTGCTACCTGCTGGTCACGATCCCGCTCGGTTTCGTCGTACGCCGTATGGAGTCGAAGGCCCAGGAGGCCGTCAAATGAGCCGACCCGAGATCGAGATCCGCGACCTGCACAAGTCCTTCGGCGACAACCACGTCCTGCGCGGCATCGACCTGGAGATCGCCCAGGGCGAGGTCGTCTGCGTCATCGGCCCCTCCGGCTCCGGCAAGTCGACGCTGCTGCGCTGCGTGAACCTGCTGGAGGAGCCGACCAAGGGCCAGGTCCTCGTCGGCGGCACCGAGGTCACCGACCCCGACGTCGACATCGACGCCGTACGCCGCCGGATCGGCATGGTCTTCCAGCAGTTCAACCTCTTCCCCCACCTCACGGTGACCGAGAACCTCACGCTGCCCCAGCGCCGGGTCCTCGGGCGGGACAAGGCGCAGGCCGCGAAGGTGGCCGCGGAGAACCTGGAACGCGTGGGCCTCACCGAGAAGGCGAGCGCCTACCCGTCGTCCCTCTCCGGCGGCCAGCAGCAGCGCGTCGCCATCGCCCGCGCCCTGGCGATGGGCCCGGAGGTCATGCTCTTCGACGAGCCGACGTCGGCCCTGGACCCGGAACTGGTCGGGGACGTCCTCGCCGTCATGCGCATGCTCGCCCAGGAGGGCATGACGATGATGGTCGTCACGCATGAGATGACCTTCGCCCGCGAGGTGGCGGACAGGGTGGTCTTCATGGACGGGGGAGTGATCGTCGAGGACGGCACCCCGGAGCAGGTGATCACCAACCCGCAGCACGAGCGAACCCGTCATTTCTTGTCGAGGCTCCTCGACCCGGCCATGGCAAACGTAGAGGAGAACAACGCCGGTTAAGGGGTGCGGGCTGTGACATTGTGCGGCTCCGCCGCGTGGGCGCGACCAGCCCCCGCAACCCGCACCCGAAATTTGACCGTTACTCTGCGATACATGAGCGCCGTGCTGCACGTAAGGGGCCGCATCCTCGTCGGCCCCGAAGAAGTCCGCGACGAACTGTGGGTCGTAGACGGACGCATCTCCTACGACCGCCCCGTGGGCGCCCACGACGTGCAAACGGTGGACGGCTGGGCCCTCCCCGGCCTGGTGGACGCCCATTGCCACGTCGGCCTGGACCAGCACGGCGCGGTCCCCCAGGACGTCGCCGAGAAGCAGGCCCTCACCGACCGCGACGCCGGCACCCTCCTCATCCGCGATGCCGGCTCCCCCTCGGACACCCGCTGGATCGACGACCGCGACGACCTGCCGAAGATCATCCGGGCCGGCCGCCACATCGCCCGCACCCGCCGCTACATCCGCAACTACGCCTACGAGATCGAGCCGGAGGACCTGGTTGCCTACGTCGCCCAGGAGGCCCGCCGCGGCGACGGCTGGGTCAAGCTGGTCGGCGACTGGATCGACCGCGACCTCGGCGATCTGTCGGCCTGCTGGCCCAGGGAGGCGGTCGAGGCCGCCATCGCCGAGGCCCACCGCCTGGGCGCCCGCGTGACCGCCCACTGCTTCGCCGAGGACTCCCTGAAGGACCTGGTCGAGGCGGGCATCGACTGCATCGAGCACGCGACCGGCCTCACGGACGACCTGATCCCCCTCTTCGCCGCCCGTGGCGTCGCGATCGTCCCCACCCTGGTCAACATCGCCACGTTCCCCAAGCTGGCCGACGGCGGCGAGTCCAGGTTCCCCCGCTGGTCGGACCACATGCGGCGACTGCACGAGCGCCGCTACGACACCGTTCGCAACGCCTACGACGCCGGGATCCCGGTCTACGTCGGCACGGACGCCGGTGGCTCCCTGGCGCACGGTCTGGCGGCGGCGGAGGTGGAGGAACTGGTCACCGCCGGGATCCCACCGCTTCAGGCCCTGTCGGCGACGACCTGGGCGGCCCGCGAGTGGCTCGGCCGCCCCGGCCTCGACGAGGGGGCCCCGGCCGACGTCGTGGTGTACGGGACGGACCCCCGGGCCGACGTACGGGCACTGGCGGCACCGCGCAGGGTCGTGCTGAACGGTCGAGTCGTCGGCTAGCACCGCTCAGCGTGCCGCGGGCTGCGCCGGCAGATTGAAGACGTGCTGTGGGCTCACGATCTTCGTGATCGCGTCGCCGAACAGCGTGCTGGGTTCCGTGTCGCCCTGGCCGATGTCCGTGTTGAGCACCACGACGAGGGTGGCGCGGGCCGACGGCAGGTAGACGGTCAGGGACTCGTAGCCGGGCAGCGAGCCGTTGTGCCCGATCCAGCCCTGGACGTTGAAGATGCCGAGGCCGTACCCGGCGCCCGGGATCGTGGTGGAGCGCGTGTCGAGCCGCTGCCTCTGGGTGACGGGGCTGATCAGGATGTCGCCGTCGGGCAGGACGCCGGTGGCGACGGTGGGCGCCCAGGTGCGCAGGTCCTCGAGCGTGGAGATCATCGCGCCGGCCGCCCAGCCCCAGGAGGGGTTCCAGGCGGTGGAGTCGGCGACCTTCCCGTCCGCGGTCTGGTTCGTGTACCCCTGGGCGTGCGGGGCGGGGAACGCCGCGTCGGTCGGGAAGATCGTGCGGTCCATACCGGCCGGTTCCAGGATGTTCTCCCGGATGTAGTCCTGCACCGGCTGACCGCCGACCTGCTCGACGACCAGACCGAGCAGGATCAGGTTGGTGTTGGAGTAGTAGAACTCCTCGCCGGGCTGGAACATCACCGGGTGCTTGAAGGCGTAGTCGAGCAGCTCCTGCGGGGTGAACGACCGCTCGGGATCGGACGTCAACGCCTTGAAGAAGTCCTGGTCCTCGGAGTAGTTGAAGAGGCCGCTGCGCATCCCGGCCAGCTGGCGCAGGGTGATCTCGTCGCCGTTGGGCACGCCGTCGACGTACTCGCCGATGGTGTCGTCGAGGCCGATCTTCCCCTCGTCGACCAGCTTCAGCAGCGCGGTCACGGTGAACGTCTTGGTCTCGCTGCCGATCCGCATGTACAGGCCCGGCGTCATCCGCCGGCCGGTCTCCTTGTCGGCGACGCCGAAGGACCGCACGTGGCTGCCCTTGTCGGGGGTCCATATCCCCACGGTCACGCCGGGCACGTTCGCCTCGCGCCTGACCTGCTCGACGGCCCTGTCGACCTGCCGTTTCACCTCGGGGGTGAGCCTGCGGAAGTCGTCCGAGGGCGACGGGGAGGGCGAGGGCTGTCCGGCGAGGGCGGGGACGGACTCGGATGTCCCCAGGGCGGTTCCGCCGCCCAGCGGTACCACGAGCGTCCCCACAGCCGCGGCGATCACGGCCCCCCTGCGCAGTCGTCCGCACGAGCGCGTCATGGGCTGACTCCCTGCACCACGAGGAGGGGCCCGCGACCTGGGCCGAAGGCCCTTTTCACCTCAGCATAGGAGCGCGCGTGCCGCGTCGCCTGTCGGACCGCGCGCCGTGCGCGCCGGGGCAGGCGCACGCCTGACCAGGACAGTGGGGAACGTCCGTGCCCAGAGAAATCGAACTCGTTCACAGAAACCCCACGATGGGGTGAAGTAACGCAGGATCGCAGTCCATTCACTCTGAGTGCGTAATCCTTGCGTGGTCCCAAGCGTCACTCTTCTGGGGGGTCCCACCACCTTGAACAGCAACAACTTCCGTATGCCCGCACGTCGTTCGATCGCCGTCGCGGCGGCCGCCGTCCTCGCCGCCGGTCCCGCGGTCCTGGCCGGCGCGGGCTCCGCGTACGCGACGGACGACCAGGGTCGCGCGAGCGCGCTCGTCCTGCGCACCGGACTGGACGTCTCTCTGCTCAACAAGACCGTCAACGTCCCGCTCGCGGTCACCCTCAACGAGGTGCAGGCACCCCAGAGTGCCGAGAAGACCGCGCTCACCGCACAGTTGGACGGCGTCGACGGTGGAGAGCCGTTCAGCGTGCTGCGCGCCGACGTGGCGCAGGCGAAGGCGACCGTGACCGACGAGAAGGCGGAGGGCAGCACGCGGCTGGCCAACGCCCGGCTGCACGTGCCCGGTCTGCCGCTGCTGTCGCTCATCGAGGTCGAGACCGTCACCTCGACCGCGACCTGCGCCGCGGGGAAGACGCCGGTCGCCGAGTCGAACGTGGCCGGCGCGGTCACGGTGCTCGGCAAGAAGGTGACGCTCACCGCCGGTGGCGCGACGAACGTGACGGTGCCCGGCGTGGGCGAGGTACGCCTGGACCTGTCGAAGCGGGAGACGACCTCCCGCACGGCAGCCGCCACCGCCCTCGAACTGACCGTCTCCGTCAATCCGTTGAAGCTGAACGTGGCCGAAGTGCAGGGCAGCGTGACCCTGGCGAAGGCCACCTGCGAGGCGCCCCCGGCGCCCAGCGAGCCGCAGGGCGAGCCCGCCGCCCCGAGCGCCGACACCGGCACCGACCCCGTCTCCGACGTCAAGCCCCAGGGCGCCCCCGCCGAGGCGGACCTCGCGGAAACCGGAGGCAACGCGATGACGCCGTACATCGCGGGCGGCGCCCTCGCGCTGCTCGTGGCCGGCGGGGGAGCGGTCGCCCTGGCCCGCCGTAACCGGAGCTGAATCAGCGTCAAAGGAAGCGTTCAAGGAAGCGTTCAAAGGAAGCATTCAAAGGAAGCGTTTTCATCCATCGGCCCATGTCGACGCCCGGCGTTGACATGGGCCGATGCCCTTTCTCTGTCAGATCCGTTGACGACCGGGTGAAAGCGCTTTAGCTTCCCTCACACCGCATCCGTGGCAGTGAGGGGGGAACCGTGGCCGTCGTCCGGCGAAAAGGTTTTCACGGCCGCAGCCGCACGCTGTTCCTGCTCCCCGGCCTCGCCTACTTCCTGCTGTTCCACTACGGCGCACTGGTCGGCAACGTCATCGCGTTGAAGGAGTACGTCCCCTTCGACGGCCTCTGGGGCAGCCCCTGGGTGGGCCTCGCCAACTTCCAGCGCATGTTCGAGGACGGCGCGTTCTGGGCGTCCGTCCTCAACACCCTCTGGATCGCCGTCCTGCAACTGGTCTTCTACTTCCCGGTGCCGCTCGCCCTGGCCCTGCTGCTGCACAGCCTCACCTGGAGTTCGATACGCCGCTTCGTGCAGTCGGTGGCGTATCTGCCGCACTTCATCTCATGGGTGATCGTGGTGGCGCTGTTCCAGCAGGTCCTCGGCGACACCGGACTGCTCAACAGCGCGCTGAGCGGCGCCGGCCTGCACACCGTCGACATCATCGGCAACCCCGACGCCTTCAGGCCGCTCGTCGTCGCCCAGGTCATCTGGAAGGACGCAGGCTGGGGCACGATCATCTTCCTGGCCGCGCTGTCCCAGGTCGACGAGCAGCAGTACGAGGCGGCCGCCATCGACGGCGCGGGCCCCTGGCGGCGCTTGTGGCACATCACGCTGCCCGCCATCCGCCCGGTGGTCGTGCTGCTGCTGATCATGCGGCTCGGCGACATCCTCTCCGTCGGCTTCGAGCAGATGCTGCTGCAACGCGACGCGGTCGGCCCGGAGGCCGCCGAGATCATCGACACCTTCGTCTACTACCAGGGCATCGTCGGCGGCGACTACGGATTCGCCGCCGCCGCCGGCCTGTTCAAGGGCGTCATCGGCGCCCTCCTCGTCTACGCCGCCAACAAGGTCGCCCACCGCCTCGGCGAACAGGGGGTCTACAAGTGAGTGTCCAGGTCCGCCCCGGCTGGCTGGAGAAGCCCAGGCCGCTCACCCAGGTCGGCAAGATCCTCGCCCTGGCCACGGTCGTGCTGTTGGTGTGCGTGCCGTTCCTGGTGATCGTGTCGACGTCCCTGGCCTCCACCGACGAGGTCGTGGCCAACGGCGGCTGGGTGCTGTGGCCGACCGAGCCCTCCCTGGACGCCTACCGCGACATCCTCGACGGCGGCATCGTCACCCACGCCCTCGGTGTGAGCGCCGGTGTCACCGTCGTGGGCACCCTGCTCAGCCTCGCCTGCACCGTCACCCTCGCCTACGCGCTGTCCCGCCCCGGCGTCCTCGGCGGCAGGCCCGTCCTGCTGCTCATCCTGTTCACGTTCCTCTTCCCGCCCGGCATGATCCCCAGCTTTCTGCTGGTCAAGGAGCTCGGCCTGCTCGACTCCTACGCCTCCCTGGTCCTGCCCGTCCTGGTGAACGTGTTCAACCTGGTCGTCCTGCGCGGCTTCTTCCAGGGCATCCCCGAGGAGCTGTACGAGGCCGCACGCCTGGACGGGGCGGGCGACTGGCGGGTGCTGGTCTCCGTGGTGCTGCCGCTGTCCAAGGCCGCGCTGGCCGTCGTCGGCCTCTTCTACGCGGTCGCGTACTGGAACTCCTGGTTCTACGCCTCGCTGTACCTGGAGAGCGACCACTGGCCCCTGCAGCAGGTGCTGCGCACCTACGTGGTGGCCGGGTCCGGACTCACCGACGCAACCACCGGCGAGGCCACCATCACCGCACCGCAGACCGTGCAGATGGCGGTGCTGGTGATCGCCACCGTGCCGATCCTGCTCGTCTATCCCTTCCTGCAGAAGTACTTCACCAAGGGCGTGCTCACCGGCGCCATCAAGAGCTGACACAAGCCGACACGAGGTGATTCACCCATGGCCCGCATGTCCCGACGAACCCTCCTGCGCTCCATGGCGGTGGGCGGTGCCGCCCTGTCCGTCCCCGGCCTGCTGACCGCCTGCTCCACGAGCTCCGGCGACAGCGACGTGTCCAACGCGGGCAAGAAGCTCGCCCCCTGGCCGACACACAGGCCCGCGACCGGACCGAAGCCGGACCTCGCGCCCACCGACGCGGGCGTCCAGGCCGGATACACCGCCTACCCCGCCGACCTGGTCAAGTCCGTGTCCCGCACCCCGGGCGACGGCTCCACCGTCAAGGTCATGTCGGTGTCCTTCGGCACGCCGCCCAAGCCCGCCTCCGCCAACCGGTTCTGGTCGGCGGTGGAGAAGGCCCTCGGCGTGAAGATCGAGTACACGATCATCTCCCAGGCCGACTACCAGAAGAAGATGGCCACGGTCATGGCCGGCGACGCCGACAGCCTGCCGGACATCGTCAACCTGTTCTCCGGGTTCGTCCTGCCCCGCGAGGCCGAGTTCGTGCGGCGCCGCGCCGAGGACCTCACGCCGTACCTCTCCGGCGACGCGATCGCCGACTACCCCAACCTCGCCAACATCCCCACCCACGCCTGGCGCGACATGGGCCGCATCGGCGGCCGTATCCACGGCATCCCGCTGGAACGCCCGCTGCCCGGCTCCACGCTCTGGATCAACCAGGGCATGTTCACGGACGCGGGCATGACCGAGGGCTGGACCTCCGACGACTTCGCCGCCGTCGCGAAGAGGGCGACGAGCGGGCGGACGTACGCCCTCGGCGCCGCAACGGGCTCGCTCTTCGGCAACGCCGTGCACTCCGCCGCCCACAACGCGCCCCAGGAGTGGGCCGTCACCAAGGACGGAACGTTCCTGCCCGGCTGCGCCGACGAACGCTACGAGGCGGCCATCGCCTTCCAGGCGCAGCTGCGCAAGAACGGCTCGTACCACCCCGACGCCACCTCCATCTCGCAGATCGACCTGACCACGCTCTACTACAACGGCACGGTCGGCTCGATGCAGGACGGCTTCGGCGCGTACCTGCCCAAGTACCAGGAGGCCCCGGACGGGATGACCCCGGCCGCCGCGCTCCCGTACAGCGTCGGCGGTGAGCCCGGCGGGATCGTCGCCGCCCGCCGCTCCTTCGGCTACACCGTGCTGAAGAAGGCCAAGAAGGAGCGCATCGAACTGCTGCTGCGCGTCCTCGACTACCTCGCCGCCCCGTTCGGCAGCGAGGAGTGGGAGCTCGTCCACTACGGCGTCGAGGGCACCCACTTCACCCGCGCCGCCGACGGCTCACCGCGGCCGACCAAGCTCGGCGAGGTCGAGAACAACACCAACCTGCCGCTGAAGTACCTCGCCGAAGGCCCCCAGGTGCTGTTCGTGCCGGGCATGCCCGACGCCGTACGGGCCCTGCACGCCTGGCAGCGGAAGGTCGTGCCGCACGCCATCCGCAACGCCTCCTTCGGCCTGCAGTCCCGCACGAAGAACGCCCAGGGCACCACCCTCAAGGCCCTCCTCGACGACACCGTCACCGGCATCGTCGCGGGCCGCCTCCCGCTGTCCGAATGGGACGCGGCGGTGAAGCGCTGGCGGGAACGGGGCGGCGACAGAATGGCCGAGGAGTTCGCGCAGGACCACGCGGCCAACGCCTGACCTGACGTGCACGTCGAAGAGGAGACGCGGGGGATGACGCGGGGGATGGGGAACGACAGGGTGTCCAAGCGGCGGGTCACGATCCGCGAGGTCGCCGAACGGGCGGGCGTGTCCATGGCCACCGCCTCCCGTGCGCTGAGCGGCAACCATCCGGTGCCCACCGCCACCCGGGCGCGTGTGCTGCGGGCCGCCCGCGACCTCGACTACGTCGCCAACGCGCACGCCCGCGCCCTGGTCGGCGGCGGGCGCAAGATGGCCGCCGTCGTGGTGCGGCAGGTCACCAGCCCGTTCTACGCCCAGGTCGCCGAGGGGGTCGAGGCGGAGGCCGCCGATCGGGGCTGGCTGTGTGTGGTCGGTGCGACGGGTGGGGACGCGCAGCGCGAGATGGAGTTCGTGCAGCTGATGCGGGAGGAGGGGGCGCGGCTGGTGATTCTGGTGGGTGGAGTGGTGGAGGACGACGCGTATCGGGAGCGGGTCGCGCACTACGCGCATGCGTTGGCCTCCTCGGGGGCGCGGCTCGTGCTGTGCGGGCGGCCGGCGCCAGGGCCTGATGTCCCCGCGCTTGTCGTGGAGTTCGACAACGAGGCCGGTGCGCGCGCGATTACCGGGCATCTGTTGTCCGCCGGTCATCGCCGGATCGCCTTTCTCGGGGGGCTGCCGGGTAATACGGCGCTGGATGCCCGGGTTGCCGGGTATCGGGCCGCGCTCGCCGAGCATGGGCTGCCGCCCGAGGCCGGGTACGTCGTGGACTGTGGGCTGGGGCGGGCGGCGGGGTTGCGGGCGATGAGTGAACTTCTGGAGAGGACGCGGGAGTTCACCGCGGTGTTCGCCGGGGACGACATGGTGGCGGCGGGGGTGCTGCGGGCTGTTGCGGAGGCGGGGCTTCGGGTGCCGGAGGATATTTCCGTGGTGGGGTACAACGACATTCCGCTTGCTGAGGATTTCAGTCCGCCGTTGACGACTGTGCGGACGCCGGCGGAGGAGTTGGGGCGGGCTGCTGTGCGGATTGCTCTGCGTGATTCTGAGAGCGCGGGTGGGAGTCATCATCTGCTCGGTACTCACATCGTTGTGCGCCGTAGTGTCTGTGCGCCGTTGCGGGGTGGCGGGTGAGTGGGGGCTGGTCGCGCCCACGCGGCGGAGCCGCATATCAACACAGCCCCGCGCCCCTTAGGGGCGTGTCCGCCACGCCGATTCAAAGAGGGCTCGCATGGTTGAATTCGATCCTCATCTCTCGCCGATTACCGGGTGGACCCGCCTCCACTGGGAAGTGATGGCCGATCGGTTGCTTGATGGGGTGGTGTCTTATACCTCGCCCAAGTTCGCTCAGTACCGGTTGCCTGGGCCTGCCAGTCATTCGGGGGTCTGGTCCGATGGGCTGGAGGGGTATGCGCGGTCCCTTTTGCTTGCCGCGTTTCGTATCGCCGGTGCTCAGGGGGGCGTTGAGCCCGCGCTCATTGAGCGGTACGCCGTCGGGCTCGCCGCCGGTGCCGATCCGTACGGGGACGAGCGCTGGCCGCCCATCACCGACCGTGGCCAGCCGATGGTGGAGGCCGCGTCCGTCGCGATCGCGTTGCACGAGTCGCGTCCCTGGCTGTGGGACCAGCTCGACGACCGCGTACGCGAGCAGGTGATCGACTGGCTCGGTGGATTCGTCGGCGCTCGTGCCAACGACTCCAACTGGCGTCTGTTCCAGGTCATCACCGAGGAGTTCCTCGCCTCTGTCGGTGCCCCGCACAGCCGCGCGGAGATCGACGCCGGGCTGGCCCGGCTGGACGACTGGTATCGGGGCGACGGCTGGTACACCGACGGGGACGGCCGGAAGTTCGACTACTACAACGCCTGGGCGCTGCACCTGTATCCGGTCCTGTGGGCGCGGATCGCGGGAGCGCGGGCGGACGCCTCGCGCGTGGGCACGTACCGGCTGCGGCTGCGTGCCTTTCTCGCCGCCCACCAGCACTTCTTCGGCTCCGACGGCGCCCCCGTCCACCAGGGCCGCTCCCTCACCTACCGTTTCGCGGCCACCGCGCCCCTGTGGGCGGGCGTCCTCGCCGACGCCACCCCGCTGCCGCCCGGCCGCACCCGCCGTATCGCCTCGGGCGCGCTGAAGCACTTCGCCGAACGTGGCGTTCCGGACGAGCGGGGCCTGCTCACCCTGGGCTGGTACCGGCCCTTCCTCGGAGTGACCCAGCGCTACTCGGGCCCCGCGTCCCCCTACTGGGCCGGCAAGGCCTTCCTCGGCCTGCTCCTGCCCGCCGACCACCCGGTGTGGACGGCCCGCGAAGAGCCCGCCCCCGTCGACACCACGGACGTCTGCCTTCCGCTGCCCGCTCCGGGCTGGCTGCTGCACTCCACCGCCGCCGACGGGATCGTACGGCTCGTCAACCACGGCAGCGACCGGCTGCCGCCTCCGCCCGCGAGGGACGAGGACAGCCCGCACTACGCCAAGTTCGCCTACGCGAGCGCCGCCGCGCCCGAGACTCCCGGGCCGGGGCCCGACAACCACATCGCCCTGCTCGCCCCCGACGGCACCCCGTCTCCGCGCGGTCGCATCCACCCGCTCGGCGTCGAGGGCCGCCGCGCCGCCTCCTGGCACAGTGCGGGGGAGGGGCGGCGTATCGCGACGGTGAGTGTGGTGCACGGGCCGTTCGAGGTGCGGGTGCACAGGCTCGACCCGGCCGCCGACTCGCCGGTGCGGGAGGGCGGTTGGGCGGTCGCCGACGATGCCGTGCCGCCCGTCGGTCGCACCGGATGCGGGTGGGCGCAGGTCCGGCGTGCCGACGGGCTGACCAGCCTGGTCGTCGGTCTGCACGGCTGGGGCGGCACCGAAGGCACGGTCGCCCGTGCCGTCGGCACCAACGCCGTCGGCCACCATTCGGCGACGCCCTGCCTCCAACGGGACGCGGGCGCCCGCCTGCTGGTCACCCTGGTGGTGCTCAGCGCCGACCCGGACCTGGACGCCGTGTCCTCGGGGCCCAGCGCGACCGTTGGCGCCGACGGCACCGTCGAGATCCGCTTCCCGGACGGCACCCGCGAGCGGATCAGCCCTCCGTCGGCGACACCGCCCTCTCCAGCGCCCGGAGAAACGAGTTGACCGTCGTCCGCTCCCGCACCGCCAGACGCAGCCACTCCTCGCCCAGCCCCGGGAAGGTGTCCCCGCGCCGGACCGCGAACCCCAGGTCGCGCAGCCGCCGGCGGACGGTGGCGGCTCGGGGCAGCCGGACGAGGACGAAGGGGCCCTCGGCCGGTGCCACGACCCGCAGCCCGGCGATCCGCGACAGCCCCGCGACCAGGTGGGCCCGGTCGGCGGCGACGCGATGGGCGGCATGGGCCGCCTCCGCCAGGGCGCGCGGCGCCACGCAGGCCTCGGCGGCGGCCAGCGCGGGTGTGGAGACCGGCCACAACGGCTGGGCGCGTTCCAGGTCCGCGACGGTCTCCGGGGACGCGAGGACGTAGCCGATGCGCAGCCCGGCCAGGCCCCACGTCTTCGTCAGGCTGCGCAGCACGACCAGCCCGGGGATGTCCCTCCGGCCGGCCAGCGCCTCCCGCTCGCCCGGCACGGCGTCCATGAACGCCTCGTCCACGACCAGCGTCCGTCCGGGGCGGGCCAGCTGGGCGACGGCGTCAGCGGGGTGCAGTACCGACGTCGGGTTGGTCGGGTTGCCGATCACCACCAGGTCGGCGCCCTCCGGTACGGCCGCCGGATCAAGCCGGAAGCCGTCCTCCGCACGCAGCAGCACCCGGTCGACGGTGTGCCCCGCGTCCCGCAGCGCGGCCTCCGGCCCGGTGAACTGCGGGTGGACGACGACCGGCCGACGTACCTTCAGCGCCCGCGCCAGCAGCACGAACGCCTCGGCGGCGCCCGCCGTCAGCAGCACCCGCTCCACGCCGACCCCGTGCCGTGCCGCCACCGCCGCCCGCGCGCGCCGGCCGTCCGGATAGGCGGCGAGCCCTCCGAGGGAGTCGGCGATCACCTCGCGCAGCCAGGCCGGGGGCGTGTCCGCGCGGACGTTCACGGCGAGGTCGACCAGTGCGGCGCCGTCGTCGCGGACCTCGGCGTCGCCGTGATGCCGCAGGTCGTGCGCGTCAGTGGGCATGGGAGTGCGTGCCGTGGTGATGGTGGTGCCCGTGCCCGTGGTGGTGGCCGTCGTCGTCCGGGTGGTAGTGCGGCTGCTGCGGCAGGCCCACCTTGTCCTCGAAGCCGGGCAGCGCGACGCGGTACACGCACGAGTCGCAGTTCATCCGCAGATCGCCCTTCAGGGCCTCCTCGTACCGCTCCATCACCAGATCGAGCAGCTCCGGCTCCGGACCGATGACGTCCGCCGAGCGCACCTCGACCTCGGGGTGCGCGGCCGCCCAGCCCTCGGTCTGCAGCCGTACCCGGTCCGGCAGGATGCCGGTGAACAGGAAGTAGGGCAGGACGACGATCCGGCGCGCACCGAGGCGCAGACACCGGTCCAGCCCGCTCGGCACGTCCGGCGCCGCCAGCGACACGAACGCCGTCTCCACCCCGGCGTACCCGCGGCCCTCCCACAGCAGCCGGGCCGCCTTGTGCACCTCGGCGTTGGCGTCCGGGTCGGTGGATCCGCGTCCGACCAGCAGCACGGTCACGTCGGCCCGGTCCCCGGGCCTGCGCCCCTCGGTGCCCAGCGCCTCGTCCAGCCGCCGCTCCAGCACGGACAGCAGCGCCGGATGCGGGCCCAGCGGGCGGCCGTAGGTGTACGAGATCCCGGGGTGCCGCTCCTTCTCGCGGGCCAGCGCGGCCGGGATGTCGCCCTTGGCGTGCCCGGCGGACACCAGCATCAGCGGCACGGCGGCGAAGCGGCGCACGCCGCGCTCCACCAGCTCGGTGACGGCCTCGCCCAGCGGCGGCGGGGACAGCTCTATGAAGCCGCCCGCGACGGGCAGCTCGGGGTGGCGGCGCCCCAGCTCCCGTACGAAGTCGCGGAACGCCTCGGCTCCGGCGTCGTCCCGGGTGCCGTGGCCGGCGATGAGCAGGGCGGGCGGCGGGGTGGTCACGGTTTCTCCTCGTACGAAGTGGGGTGGTACAGCAGGGCGTTGAGCGCGGCCGCGGCGACCGCCGAACCGCCCTTCTCGGACACGTTGCTCACGGCGGGCAGTCCGCTCTCCCGCAGGGCCGCCTTGGACTCGGCCGCACCGACGAAACCGACGGGCAGCCCGATCACCAACGCGGGGTCGGCGTCCAGGGTCAGCAGTTCCTCCAGCGCGGTCGGGGCACAGCCGATCACCCAGACCGCGCCGGGGCCGACGTCCTGGTACGCCAGCCGCACGGCATGCGCCGAACGCGTCAGCCCGGGACCGGACTTGGCGTCCTTCAGCCGGCAGACGGTGTCGCGGCGGGTGATCCCGGCGGCGACCATCTCGACGTCCACGACGACGGGCGCGCCGGAGTGCAGCGCGCGGTACGCCCCGTCCAGGTCGCCCTCGTCCATGACGAGGTCGCTCGCGTAGTCGAGGTCGGCGGCGGAGTGGATCACCCGCTCCACCACCGCCCGTGTGAGCGGCGGGAAGTGCGAGGTGTCCAGTCGGGCGCGCAGCCGCCGGAACGACTCCTGCTCGATCGGGTGGACCACACGGTTCACCGGGCCTCCTCCTGCTGCCAGCGGTAGCCGCGCGGCGTCACCATGCGCCCCGCGATCTCCCGGGTGGCCGTGTTGCCCACGGTCACGACGGTCATCATGTCGACCGTCGCCGGGTCGAGTGCGGCCAGGGTCGTCAGCCGGCTGGACTCGTCCGGCCGGGAGGCGTTCCGTACGACGCCGACGGGCGTCGTCGGCGCCCGGTGCTCGGCGAGGATCGCCAGCGCCTTGGGCAGCTGCCAGTCGCGGCCCCGGCTGCGCGGGTTGTAGAACGTCACGACGATGTCCGCCTCGGCCGCCGCCCGCACCCGCCGTTCGATGACCTCCCACGGCGTGTGCAGGTCGGACAGGCTGATCGAGACATGGTCGTGCCCGAGCGGGGCCCCGAGAATGGCACCGGCCGCGAGGGCGGCGGTGACTCCGGGGACGCCGACCACGTCGATGTCGTCGGAGGCCTCGGCCAGCGCCGGGGACGCCATGGCGTACACGCCCGCGTCACCACTGCCGATCAGCGCGACGGCGTACCCCTGGCGCGCCTCCTCGACCGCCGTCCGCGCCCGCTCCTCCTCGGCGCCCAGCCCGGACTCAAGGATCCGGGTGCCGGGGCGCAGCAGATCGCGGATCTGGTCGACGTACTGGTCGAGCCCGACGAGCACGGACGCGCGGCGCAGCTCCGCCCTGGCGCGCGGCGTGAGCAGATCGCGGGCCCCGGGCCCGAGCCCGACCACCGCGAGCCGACCGCGCGCGGGCCGCCGTACGATCGCGCAGGTCGCCATCGCCGACTTCCGCTTGGGAACGAGGAGTTCGCCACCGCCGATGAGCGCCGACGCCTCGGCGACGGACGGGGTGCCGACGGCGGCGAGGGGAGCGTCCGAGGGGTTGGGGACCGCCACGGCGGCCAAGCGTTCGGCGGAGTGGGTCACGAGCGGGACGCCGAGGTGTTCGGCGGCGGCGACGATCCCGGGTTCCTCGGCCTTGGCGTCGACGGTGGCGAGTTCGGCGACGCTACGAGCGGACAGGCCCGCCTCCCGCAAGGCGCCCTCGATCAGCGCGAGCACCTCGTCGGCTGGGGCGCCCTTGGACGCGCCGACGCCGACGACGAGGGTCGGCGGGCGCAGGACGACCTCGTGCGGCGCGGGCTGCACAGCACGGTCGGTGACCCGGATGGTGTACGAGCCGTCCGCCGCGACCGGCAGCGGAGGCAGTGGCCACGCCGACTCGGCGCGCAGGGCGACCGGTTCGCCGTCCAGCAGCGCCCGGGACACGGCTGCCACGTCACCCTCCACCGGCAGACCCAGCGTGTCCAGACCCGCCAGCCCGACGGAGTCCGTCGCCGTGGTCACCACCGGATCGGCGCCCAGCAACTCGCTCACCTCGCGGGCGAGTTCGTTGGCCCCGCCGCCGTGCCCGCCCACCAGGGACACCGCGAACCGGCCGCCCTCGTCGACACACACCACCCCGGGGTCGGACGCCTTGTCGCCCAGCAGCGGGGCGACGAGCCGTACCACGGCACCCGTGGCCAGGAAGCACACCAGCTGCTCGCACTCCCCGAACGCGGCCCGCACGGCGTCCCCCACGGGACCCTCGTACACCCGCGTCCGGTCCGGCCACGCCGCAGCCAGCCGGTCCCGCGCCGCCGCTCCCGCCTCCGTGGCGGAGATGAGGCCGATCACTGAGCAACTCCTTCGGTACGAGCCGGAGGCCGGACGCCCCACAGCAGAAAAACAGGGTTGGTGGCCGCCAGCCGGCTCACATCGCCCGGCAGCGGCGCCAGCCGCGACGACTGCAACAGCACCCCGTCACACTCGAACCCGGCCCCGGTGAGCGCCTCGCGCACCCCCGGAACCCGGTCCAGCGCGGCCAGGGCGACGACCACGGTGCGCCGGGCGCGGTGTGCGCAGGCAGTGACGACGGCGGGCAGTTCGCGCCCGCCGCCGCCGACGAACACGGCGTCGGGGTCGTCGAGCCCGGCCAGCGCCGCGGGCGCCTCGCCATGCACCACCCGTACGTCGACGCCGTGCGACCCGGCGTTGGCCCGGATCCGCTCCACACCGTCCGCCGCCTTCTCCACGGCGACCACGGCGGCACCCAGCCGAGCGCACTCCACGGCCACCGACCCGGAGCCCGCCCCGACGTCCCAGACCAGATCACCGAGGCGCGGCCCGAGCCGGGCAAGCGCCAGTGCCCGCACCTCGAACTTGGTGATCATCGAGTCCCGGTGCGTGAACTCGCCCTCGTCCAGCGCCCATCCGGCAGGTCCCTCGGCCGGGCCCGCGACGGTCCGCACGGCCGCCAGCGCCCGCCGCTCGTCCAGGCACAGCACGACACTCACCGCTGTACCCCAGTCCCGGGCCGCGGCCTCGGCGGGCGTCACCCGCTCCACCCGTTCCCGCGCCTGGTCACCCAGCGCGGAGGCGACCACGAGGACGCGCTCGCTGTCCGCCAGCGCCGCCCCCAGCTCCGCCGGACCGGACCCCGGCCCGGTCAGCACGGCGACCTTCGGGCGCGCCCGACACACGTTCACCGCCGTCCGCAGCTCCCGCCCGTGCGCGCTCACGACCACC
Organism: Streptomyces spinoverrucosus; assembly: GCF_015712165.1. Lineage (NCBI taxonomy): Bacteria > Bacillati > Actinomycetota > Actinomycetes > Kitasatosporales > Streptomycetaceae > Streptomyces > Streptomyces spinoverrucosus. The sequence goes on from NZ_JADPZX010000001.1 coordinate 7,010,503, forward strand.
GCGTCGTCCCAGGGCAACCCGACGCGCGCGAACGCGGCGGCCACCGACGACACCCCGGCCCGCACGTCCAGCCGCTCCGCCCCGAACCGCTCGGCGAGCGCCCGCACGATCCCGAAGAACCCGGGGTCGCCCGACGCCAGCACCACGACCGGCCGGTCCTTCTCGACGTACTCCTCGATGGTGTCGAGGGCGGGTGCCAGCGGCCCGAGCACGATGCGCTCGGCGCCCTCGGGCAGCCGTACAGCGTCCAGGTGCCGCCTGCCGCCGACCACCAGCTCGGCGCCCGCCAGCGCCTCCTGCGGCACGGCCGCGCCGGTCCCCGCACCGACCACCCGGATCACGTCTGCGCACCCCGCGCGCGCAGCGCCTTGCGGGCCTCCGGGTCGGCCTTGCGGTAGCCGTGGAAGTGGCCGGGGTGGTAGAGGTGCGAGCGGGTGCCGTGCGCGTCGAGGGCCGGGCCGACCAGGAAGAGGGTGTGCTTCCAGAGCTTGTGCTCCTTCACCGTCTCCTCCAGCCTCCCGATCGTGCACTTCACGACCAGCTCCTCCGGCCAGGTCGCCTGGTACGCGACCACGACCGGCGTGGTCGTCGGATAGCCGCCCTCCAGCAGTTCCCGCACCAGCTGGCCGCTGCGGGCCGCCGACAGGAAGATCGCCATGGTGGTGCCGTGCCGGGCGAACTCGCGCACCTCCTCACCGGGCGGCATCGGCGTCTTGCCGCCGCCGAGCCGGGTGAGCACGACGGACTGCGCGACCTCCGGGATCGTCAGCTCACGTCGGGCGAGCGCGGCGACGGCGGAGAACGCGGACACGCCGGGCACGACCTCGGTGGCGATGCCGAGCTCGGCACACCGGTCGAGCTGCTCCTGCGTACCGCCCCACAGCGCCGGGTCGCCGGAGTGGATGCGGGCGACCCTCAGCCCCTCGGCGTGGGCCTTCCGGTAGACGGCGACGACGTCCTCCAGCGACATCGTCGCCGAGTCGAGGATCTCGGCGCCCTCGCGGGCGTGTTCGAGGACCTCCGCCTGGACCAGGCTCGCCGCCCAGATCACGACGTCGGCCGCGGCGATGGCGCGCGCGGCGCGGAACGTCAGCAGATCGGCGGCGCCGGGGCCGGCACCGACGAAGGTCACCTTGCCGGTGGTGGCTTCGGCCATGGGTTCGGATCCTCTCGTACGGATGTCAACGCGCGTGCGGCCGGATGTGCACGACCGCGGGCTGATCGGATAGCAAGGGCGCATGGCGGTGTTCGTCGCGCTGGGCGCGTTCCTGATGACGCTGGCGGGTGGCTGGACGGCACAGCGTGTGACGGACCGCCGTCACCTCGTGCTGGGCCTGGCCGGCGGCCTGATGCTGGGCGTGGTGGGCCTGGACCTGCTGCCGGAGGCGCTGGACGCGGCGGGTGCGGAGGTGTTCGGTGTCCCCGCGGCCCTGTTGCTGTTCGTGACCGGTTTCCTCTTCGCCCATCTGGTGGAACGTCTGCTCGCCGCGCACGGCGGCGACGAGCACCACCGCACTCCCGAGGTGGGCCTGACCGCGGCCGGCGCGATGGTCGTGCACAGCGCCATGGACGGCGTGGCGATCGGCGCCGCGTTCCAGATCGGCGACGGCATGGGCCTGGCGGTCTCGGTGGCCGTCGTCGCCCATGACTTCGCGGACGGCTTCAACACCTTCACGATCACGGCCCTGTACGGCAACGCCCGCCGCCGGGCGGTCGCGATGCTGTTCGCGGACGCGGTGGCCCCGGTCGCGGGCGCGGCGAGCACCCTGCTGGTCGCCATCCCGGAGCCCGCCCTCGGCGGCTATCTCGGCCTCTTCGGCGGAGCACTGCTCTACCTGGCCGCCGCCGAGATCCTCCCCGAGGCCCACCACAAGCACCCCGCCGGCCCGACGCTGCTGTGCACCATCGGGGGCGCTGCGTTCATCTGGCTGGTGGTGGGGATTGCCGAGTGACCCTGGCGCCTTCACAGCTTGCCGCCCCGCCCGCCGTCGCGCCGCGCGGGCGCGATGAGCGTGGAGAGATACGGCAGCGGCGCCCCGTCGAGCTCACCGGCGGGCCGGATCGACTCCTCCGGCAGTCCGAGCGCCGACCCCCACACGGCACCCTCGATCCGCCCGCTCTCGCGCAGTGCCTCCGCGACCTCACCGGCCTGCCGGCCGAACTTGTAGGCGACGACGGTCCCGGGTCCGTTCAGCGCGTCCTTCAGCACGGCGGCCCCGGCGGTCACCGGCACCAGCGTGAGCGGCTCGGTCCCCTCCGTCAGCACGGCACCCGACCGCGCGGCGAGGTCCTGCATGGCGGTGATGCCGGGCACGGTCTCGACGACGGTGCCCGGGACCAACTCCGCGATGGTCTGCGCGAGATAGGTGAACGTGGAGTACACGTTCGGGTCGCCGATGGTGGCGAAGGCGACGGAGGCGTACTGCCGCAGCAACCCGGCGACCCGCTCGCCCGCCGCGTCCCACGCCGCCTCGCGCCGGCCCCGGTCGGTCCGCTCGTTCAGCGCGAACACCACCCGGACGACCTTCTCCTCCGGCACGTAATGCAGCACCGTCGCCTCGGCGCGCCCCCGCTCACCCGTGTCCATCACCGGTACGACGACGACATCGGCGGCGCGCAGGGCGTTGACGCCCTTCACGGTCACCAGCTCCGGATCGCCCGGCCCGACGCCCACTCCGATCAGCCTGCTGCTCATGACGTCCGGCACCTCTCCACGAACCGACGGGCGACACCGGGCGCGGACGCCCAGTGCGTGTGCAGATAACTCGCGTGCACGCCCTGCTGTACAAAACCTTCGACCCGCCGCCGAGGAGCGCGAACCCCCCACGCGGGCGCCGCCCCGGACCCCGGCTCGACGACGGTCCGGTGAAACTCGTGCCCCCGCATCCGGGTCCCGGCCCCGGCCAGCACACTGTCACTCACGGCGACGGCGTCCCGATACCCGAGCGTGAGCCGCTCACTCATCCGTGCGGACGCGTCGAGCACACCGCACATCGGCAGCCCGTCCAGCTCCCGGCACAGATACAGCAGCCCGGCGCACTCGGCGGCGACGGGCGCGCCGCTCTCCGCGAGGGCGGACACCGCTTTGCGCAGGCTTTCGTTGGCGGACAGCTCGGCGGCATACACCTCGGGGAAGCCACCCCCGATGACCAACCCGCGTGTGCCGTCGGGCAGTCGCTCATCGCGCAGGGGGTCGAAGAGAACGACTTCCGCCCCGGCGGCGGCGAGCAGCTCGGTGTGCTCGGCATAGGAGAAGGTGAACGCGGCCCCACCGGCAACGGCGACGACCAGCCCGTCTGGGGGTACCCCCTCTGGGGGAGTTCGAGGACGAGGCCGTTCAGGCCGATCGGGGGTCCAGGGGGCAGAGCCCCCTGGCGGGGCCGAAGGGGCGGAGCCCCTGGAGGATGGGAAGGGTAGGGGCGGCGGGGGCGAGGAAACCAAGGCCTCACCCGCATCCCAAGCCGCACACGCCACCGTACCGGCACTACGCGCCAGCCCCAGCAACCCCTCCAGATCGCACCCTTCAGTCGTCTGCGCGGCCATGGCCGCAACAGCCTCCACCGCCGCAGCGCCCCGCTCGGCCACCGGAACCAGTCCCAGATGCCGCGACGGCGTTTGAACCTGCGGAGCCCGCCGCAGCACCCCGAACACCGGCACCCCGACCGACTCCAACGCCTCCCGCAACAACTCCTCATGCCGATCCGAGGCGACCTTGTTCAGGATCACGCCCCCGACCCGCACCTCCGGATCCCACGACGCGAACCCGTGCACCAGCGCCGCCACCGACCGCGACTGCGACGACGCGTCGACGACCAGCACCACCGGCGCCCGCAGCAGCTTCGCCACCTGCGCGGTGGAGGCCAGCTCGCCCTCCCCCGCAGCGCCGTCGAACAGCCCCATCACGCCCTCGACCACAGCGACGTCACACCCACGCGCCCCATGCGCGAACAGCGGCCCGATCAACTCCGGCCCGCACAGATACGCGTCGAGATTCCGCCCCACCCGCCCGGTAGCGAGCGCGTGATACCCGGGATCGATGTAGTCCGGCCCCACCTTGTGCGGAGACACGGTGAGCCCCCGCCCGGCGAACGCGGCCATCAACCCCGTGGCAACGGTGGTCTTGCCGCTCCCGGACGCGGGCGCGGCGATGACCAGCCGAGGAACGGAACAAGTCACCACTCGATGCCTCGCTGGCCCTTCTGCCCCACGTCCATCGGATGCTTGACCTTGGACATGTCGGTCACGAGATCGGCGAAGTCGACGAGCTTCTCGGGCGCGTTCCGCCCGGTGATCACCACATGCTGGGTCCCCGGCCGGTCCCGCAGCACGGAGACGACCTCGTCGGTGTCCACCCATCCCCAGTGCATCGGGTACGCGAACTCGTCCAGCACGTACAGCTGGTACGTCTCGGCGGCCAGATCCCGCTTGACCTGCTCCCAGCCCTCGCGGGCCTTCTCCTCGTTGTCCATCTGGGAATCCCGCTGGACCCAGGACCACCCTTCGCCCATCTTGTGCCAGGCGACGGTCCCGCCCTCCCCGGAGTCCCCGAGCACCCGCAGTGCCCGCTCCTCGCCGACCTTCCACTTCGCCGACTTGACGAACTGGAACACCCCGATCGGCCAGCCCTGGTTCCAGGCGCGCAGCGCCAGCCCGAAGGCGGCGGTGGACTTGCCCTTCCCGATGCCGGTGTGCACCACGACCAGCGGCCGGTTCCGCCGCTGTCGGGTGGTCAGTCCGTCATCCGGTACGACACTCGGCTGTCCCTGCGGCATTACGCGGCCCTCCTCTGTACGTCCTTCACCAGCCCGGCGATGCTGTCCGCCCGCAACTCGTCCAGCGTCACGGCCGTACCCGCCAGCTCACCGGCGAGCTGCCCGGCGAGCCCCAGCCGCACGGGCCCGGACTCGCAGTCCACGACCACGGACGCCACACCGTCGGCGGCGAACAGCCGAGCAGCACGCCCCGCCAGCGCCACCGGCTCGGGGCCACCGGTGGCCCGTCCGTCCGTCACCACCACGACCAGCGCCCGCCGAGCGGGATCCCTGAGCCGCTCCACCCGCAGCACGTCATGCGCCTTGAGCAGCCCGGCGGCCAGCGGCGTCCGCCCACCCGTCGGCAGCGACTCCAGCCGGGCCGCCGCCGCGTCCACGGACGAGGTGGGCGGCAGTGCGACGTCGGCAGCGGAACCCCGGAAGGTCACCAGCCCCACCTTGTCCCGCCGCTGATACGCGTCCAGCAGCAGCGACAGCACCGCGCCCTTCACGGCGCTCATCCGCTGCCGGGCCGCCATGGACCCGGAGGCGTCGACCACGAACAGCACGAGATTCCCCTCGCGCCCCTCCCGGGTCGCCTGCCGCAGATCGTCCCTGCGGACCACAAGCCCCGGCCCGGTACGCCCCCGTGCCCGCTGATGCGGCGCCGCGGCCTGCACGGTCGCGGCCAGATGCAGCTTGGTGAGCGCTCCCTGGGGCCGCCGGGCGCCGGTTGTCCGCCCGTGCTCGGTTCGCGCCCGCGAACGCCGCCCGGCGGCACCCTCACCGATCCCGGGCACGCTCAGCACCTTGGCCCGAAACGGCTCGCCGGCCCGTACGGCGGACTGCTCACCGCCTCCGCCGGGCAGCTGCTCGCCCTCACCGGACTCGGGCCGCGCGGCCGTGTCCCCACCCTGCGGCCCGCTGTCGGGAGCCGGTTCTCCGCCACCATCGCCAGGCCCGTCGGGACCGGGATCCGGGTCCTCGTCGTCGCTCCCGAACTCCTCCAGCGTCTCGTCCAGTTTGTCCTCGTCGAGCCCCGGCGCGTCGAAGGGATTGCGTCGGCGCCGGTGCGGCAGCGCGAGCAGCGCGGCCTGCCGCACGTCCTCCGCCAGCACATCGGTCCGCCCCGCCCACGCGGCCAGCGCGGTCGCGGTGCGCGCCATCACGATGTCGGCCCGCATGCCGTCCACCTCGAAGGCCGCGCAGGTCGCCGCGATCTGCCGCAGCGCCCCGTCGCCCAGCCGCACGGACGGCAACAACTCCCGCGCCGCCACGATCCGCGCCCGTACGGCGGCCTCCTCGTCCGCCCAGCGCGCCGCGAACCCGGCCGGATCGTCGTCGTAGGCGAGCCGCCTGCGCACCACCTCCACCCGCTGGTCGGGCTCCCGCGAGGCCGCGACCTCGACGGTCAGCCCGAACCGGTCGAGGAGCTGCGGCCGCAGCTCGCCCTCCTCCGGGTTCATGGTCCCGACGAGCAGGAAACGGGCGGCATGCCGTACGGAGACACCCTCGCGCTCGACGTACGAGGCACCCATCGCGGCCGCGTCCAGCAGCAGGTCGACCAGGTGGTCGTGGAGGAGGTTGACCTCGTCGACGTAGAGGATCCCGCGATGCGCGTCGGCGAGCAGCCCGGGCTCGAAGGCCTTCACGCCCTCGGCGAGCGCCCGCTCGATGTCGAGCGCGCCGACGAGCCGGTCCTCGGAGGCACCGACGGGCAGTTCCACCATGCGGGCGGGTCGCTCGCCTCCCGCACCCGCCTCGTGCGGCCCGTCCGGGCAGGCGGGGTCGGGAGCGGCGGGGTCACAGGAGAACCGGCAACCGGGGACGACGGCGACCTCCGGCAGCAACGCCGACAGCGCCCGCACCGCCGTCGACTTGGCGGTGCCCTTCTCGCCGCGCACCAGCACACCGCCGACCGCCGGTGACACGGCGTTCAGCAGCAGCGCGAGCCGCAGGTCGTCCTGGCCGACGACGGCCGTGAACGGAAACGGGGTGGTCACTTGTCGTCGCCCTCCAGGTCGCCTTCGAGCTCCAGGTAGGTGGCGCGCAGCCGCTCCAGCGTCTCCGCGTCCGGTTCCGCCCACAGCCCCCGGTCCGCGGCCTCCAGCAGCCGCTCGGTGATGCCGCGCAGCGCCCACGGATTGGACTTCTTCATGAAGTCCCGGTTCTCCGGGTCGAAGACGTACTCCGCGCTGAGCTTCTCGTACATCCAGTCGTCGACGACCCCGGCGGTGGCGTCGTAGCCGAAGAGGTAGTCGACGGTGGCCGCCATCTCGAAGGCGCCCTTGTAGCCGTGCCGTCGCATCGCCGCCATCCAGCGCGGGTTGACCACGCGGGCGCGGAAGACGCGGTGGGTCTCCTCGCCGAGGGTGCGGGTCTTGACCTGGTCGGGGGTGGCCGAGTCACCGACGTACGCCTCGGGGGAGGCGCCCGTGAGGTGCCGGACCATGGCGACCATGCCGCCGTGGTACTGGAAGTAGTCGTCGGCGTCGACGAGGTCGTGCTCGCGCGTGTCGACGTTCTTCGCGGCGACCGCGATCCGCCGGAACGCCGTCTCCATGTCCCCGCGCGCCGCCCGCCCGTCGAGCCCGCGCCCGTACGCGTAGCCGCCCCAGACGGCGTACACCTCGGCGAGGTCGGCGTCGCTGCGCCAGTTCCGGGCGTCGATCAGCGGCAGCAGACCGGCACCGTAGGCCCCCGGCTTCGACCCGAAGATGCGGGCCGTGGCCCGCCGCCGGTCGCCGTGCTCGGCGGCGTCGGCCTCGACATGCGCCCGCACGTAATTGGACTCGGCCGGTTCCGCCAGCTCGGCCACCGCCCGCACCGCGTCGTCGATCAGCCCGACGACATGCGGGAACGCGTCCCGGAAGAAGCCGGAGATACGGACCGTGACGTCGATGCGCGGCCGGCCGAGTTCCGCGAGGGGGATCACCTCGAAGCCGGTCACCCGGCGAGAGGCGTCGTCCCACACCGGGCGGCAGCCCAGCAGCGCGAGGATCTCGGCGATGTCGTCGCCCTGGGTGCGCATGGCCGACGTACCCCACACCGTGAGGCCCACGGACTTCGGGTACTCCCCGTTGTCGGCGAGGTACCGCTGTACCAGCGAGTCCGCCAGCGACTGCCCGACCTCCCAACTCAGCCTGGACGGGATGGCCTTGGGGTCGACGGAGTAGAAGTTGCGGCCGGTCGGCAGGACGTTGACCAGGCCACGGGTCGGCGAGCCCGACGGGCCCGCCGGGACGTAACCGCCGTCCAGGGCCTTGAGGATGTGGTCGATCTCGTCGGTGGTGCGGGCGAGGCGCGGGACGACCTCGGTGCAGGCGAAGGTGAGCACGGCGACGGCGTCGGGGAGGTCGGTGCCGAGCACCTCCCGTACGAGAGCGGCGCTCTCGGACGCCGCCCACCCGCGCGCCTCCATGCCCTCCGCGATCCGCCGGCACAGCTGCTCCAGCAGATCGATCGCGTCGGCGGCCGTACGGGACGGGCCCTCGACGAGTTCCGTCAGCTCGACCGGCACCTTCAGGGCCGCGCCCGGCTCGGCCAGCAGCTCCTTCTCGCTGAGCCCGAAGTGCGCGGCCAGCGAGGCCCGCAGCCCCGGCAGCGCGTTCGCCTGCCCGCCCCACACCTGCGAGGCCCGCAGCACGGCGAGGACGAGGTTGACGCGCGGCTCACCGACCGGACCGCCGCCCAGGATGTGCAGCCCGTCCCTGATCTGCACGTCCTTGATCTCGCACAGATAGCCGTCGATGTGCATCACGAACTCGTCGAACTCTTCGTCGTCCGGCTGCTCGTCCACATGCAGGTCGTGGTGCAGCTCGGCGGCCTTGACGAGGGTCCAGATCTGCGCGCGGACCGCCGGCGCCTTCGCCGGGTCCAGGTCGGACACCAGCGCGTACTCGTCGAGCAGCTGCTCCAGCTTGGCCAGGTCGCCGTAGGTGTCCGCACGGGCCATCGGCGGGACCAGGTGGTCGACCACCGTCGCGTGCCCGCGCCGCTTGGCCTGGGTGCCCTCGCCGGGGTCGTTGACGATGAACGGATAGATCAGCGGCAGGTCACCGAGAACGGCGTCGGGCGCGCAACCCGCGCCGAGCCCCAGCCCCTTGCCCGGCAGCCACTCCATCGTGCCGTGCTTGCCCATGTGCACGACGGCGTCGGCTCCGAAGCTGTTGTCCAGCCAGCGGTAGGCCGCCATGTAGTGGTGGGACGGCGGCATGTCGGGGTCGTGGTAGATCGCGATCGGGTTCTCGCCGAAGCCGCGCGGCGGCTGGATCATGACGACGACGTTCCCGAACTGGAGGGAGGCGAGCACGATGTCGTCCCCGTCGACGTACAGCGAACCCGGCGGCTCGCCCCACGCCTCGACCATGGCGTCCTTCAGCCCCGGGTCGAGCTTGTCGAACCACGCCTGGTAGTCGGCCAGCGGCACGCGCGCGGGCGCGGCGGCCAACTGCTCCTCGGTGAGCCACTCGACATCGTGCCCACCCGCGTCGATGAGCCGGTGGATCAGCTCGTCGCCGCCGGACGGGTACTCGGTGACGCCGTACCCGGCTGCCTTGAGCGCGTCCAGCACCCGTACCGCCGAAGCGGGCGTGTCCAGCCCCACCGCGTTGCCGACGCGCGAGTGCTTGGTCGGGTACGCGGTGAAGACCAGCGCGATCTTCTTGTCCGCGTTCGGCTTGTGCTTCAACTGCGCGTGCCGTACGGCGATCCCGGCCACCCGCGCTGCCCGCTCGGGGTCGGCGACGTACACCGGAACGTCGTCCGGCCCCTGCTCCTTGAAGGAGAACGGCACGGTGATCAGCCGCCCGTCGAACTCCGGGATCGCGACCTGCATCGCCGCGTCCATGGGGGAGAGGGCGGCGTCCGACTCGTCCCAGGCGGTCCTCGACGAGGTCAGGCAGAGCCCCTGCAGCACAGGGACGTTGAGTTCGGCGAGCGCCCCGATGTCCCAGGCCTCCTCGTCGCCGCCCGCCGAGGCCTGCGAGGCGTGGGTGCCGCCGGCGGCCAGGACGGTGGCGACGAGCGCGTCGGCCTTGGCGAGGATCTCGTACAGACCGGCGTCCGCGCCGCGCAGCGAACCGCAGTACACGGGCAGGGCGTTGGCGCCCCGCGCCTCGATCGCGTCGCACAGGGTGTCGACGAAGGCGGTGTTGCCGCTGAGCTCGTGGGCCCGGTAGAAGAGCACGCCGACGGTGGGGCGGCCGTCCGCGAGCGGACGTGAGCCGTGGACGCCGTACTCCGGCATCTTCTGCGGCTCGTCGAAGCCATCACCCGTCAGCAGCACGGTGTCCGACAGGAACCGGGCCAGTTCGGTGAGGTTGGCGGGCCCGCCCTCGACGAGATAGCGCAGGGCCTCCGCCACGACACCGGCGGGCACGGACGACTCCGCCATCAGCTCGGCGTCCGGCACGGCCTCGCCCCCGAGCAACACGGTGGGAATCCCGGCGGACTTGAGCCCGGCCAGCCCGTCCTCCCAGGCCCGCTTGCCGCCCAGCAGCCGTACGACGGCGATGTCCGCGCCCTCGACCAGCGCGGGCAGCTCGCTGTCGACGTCGAGGCGGGTCGGGTTGCCGATCCGGTAGGAGGCGCCGGAGGCCCGGGCCGCCAGCAGATCGGTGTCGGCGGTCGACAACAACAACACAGTGCTCATGCGGGCGCTCCCGGTGGAATGAAAGGCAGTCCTTGCGGCGCGCCGGACTCGATGAGCCGCCACAGCGCGTCCGTGTCCGCGTGCTGTTCGATCAGGTCGCCGAGCCGGTCGAGCTGCTGCTCGCGCAGCGCGGCGAAGGAAGTGTCGGGCGCCGGCACGAAGCGGCGCCCCGCGGCGGCGGCCACCTCGCGCAGGAAGGCCCGCCGGAAGGCGTCCGACTCCAGCGAGCCGTGCCAGTGCGTGCCCCAGGTCTGCCCGACCCGGCACCCGTCCAGGAAGGGCTCCCCGCCGGTGACGTCGGCGACGCCGTGATGGATCTCGTACCCCTCGACCGGCTCGCCGAGGGCCTCGCCGACGGGACGGGCGAGGGTCTTCTCCCGGGCGAACCGCACGCGCAGGGGCAGGATCCCGAGCCCGTCGACCTGCCCGCGCCGGCTCTCGACGTCGTCCTCGATGTGCTCGCCGAGGATCTGGAAGCCGCCGCAGATGCCGAGCACGGGCCGTTGCTCGGCGACCCTGCGGGCGACGGCCGCCGCGAGCCCCCGCTCCCGCAGCCACTCCAGTGCCCGTACGGTCCCGCGCGTCCCCGGTATCACCACGAGATCGGCGTCGGCCAGCTCCTCGGGCCGGTCCACGAACCGCACCACGACACCGGGTTCGGCGGCGAGGGCGTCCACGTCCGTGAAGTTGGACATCAGCGGTACCGCACACACGGCGACGCGCAGCACGTCCGCGCCGACGGGCGGCGCGACGACGGACTCCCGCACGGCCCCGCGCATCGAGACGCGCAGTCCGTCCTCCTCGTCGATCCCCAGCCCGTGCCGGTACGGCAGCACACCGTACGTCCGCCGCCCGGTGAGCGTCCGGAGCATGTCCAGCCCCGGCTCCAGCAGGGAGACATCCCCGCGGAACTTGTTGACGAGGAACCCGGCGACGAACTCCTGGTCCTGCGGCGACAGCAGGGCGACGGTCCCGAAGAACGAGGCGAAGACCCCGCCACGGTCGATGTCGCCGACGACGAGCACGGGGAGCCGGGCGTTGCGCGCGATCCCCATGTTCACGATGTCCGTCCGCCGCAGATTGATCTCGGCCGGGCTGCCGGCCCCCTCACAGATCACCGCGTCATACGTGCCCCGCAACTCGGCGAGACAGTCGAGCACGGTACCGAGAAGCCGCTGCTGCCGTCCCCCGTGGTACCCGCGCGCGCTCATCTCCCCGACGGGCCTGCCCAGCAGCACCACCTGGCTGCTCCGCTCCCCGCCCGGCTTGAGCAGCACCGGGTTCATCAGCGCGGTCGGCTCCACACGGCACGCCTGCGCCTGCATGGCCTGCGCCCGCCCGATCTCGGCACCCTCGCGGGTGACGAACGAATTGAGCGACATGTTCTGCGCCTTGAAGGGCGCGACCTTGACGCCCTGCCGCACCAGCCAGCGGCAGATCCCGGCGGTGACGACACTCTTTCCGGCGTCGGAGGTGGTACCGGCGACCAGAAGTCCCCCGCTCATGACGCACGCCCCTTCCTCAGCATCCGCGCGCCCGCGCACACGCCGAGCGCGAGCCAGCCGACGCGCCGGGAGAGCCGTACGGCCCGATCGATGTCGGCGACTTCGACCAGACGTCCCCGGCCGTTGAGCAGGGGCCGGTGCTCGACCCGCCCCCGTACGAGAGGGTGCCGCCGAGCCGCACCCCCAGCGCGCCCGCGAACGACGCCTCCACGGGCCCGGCGTTGGGGCTGGGATGCCGACCGGCGTCGTCGTGCCAGGCCCGCACGGCCGCGCGCGGATCCGGTCCGGCGAGAGCGGCGAGTACGGCGGTCAGCCGAGCCCCCGGCCACCCGGCGACGTCGTCGAGCCGAGCGGAGGCCCACCCGTACCGCCGGTACTTGGGCGACTTGTGCCCGACCATGGCGTCCAGGGTGTTCACGGCTCGGAACCCGACGAGGCCGGGCACTCCACCGACGGCCCCCCACACCAGCGCCCCCACCACCGCGTCGGAGGTGTTCTCGGCGACCGACTCGACCACGGCGCGGGCGATCCCGTCGGCGTCGAGGGCCTGCGGATCCCGCCCGCACAGATGCGGCAGCCGCGCCCGCGCCCCCTCGACGTCCCCGGCCTCCAGGGCATGCCCGATGGCCCGGGCTTCGCGGGCGAGTGAAGTCCCCCCGACGACGGCCCAGGTGGCGAGCCCGGTGACGGCGACGGAGGCGGCGGGGGAGGACCGTACGACCCTGCGGGCGAGGGCACCGAGCGCGACGGCGCCACCGGCGCACACGGCGGTGTGCGCCGCACCCCAAGCGCGGTGGTCGCGCCACAACACCCGTTCCACGGCGGCGGCGGCCCGCCCGAACGCGGCGACCGGATGCCCGCGGCGCGGATCGCCGAGGAGGAGGTCGCCGAGGAGGCCGGCGGCGGCGCCGTACGCGAAGACGCGATCGGCACGCATGGGGCTCAGCCGGCCGTGCGGTCGGGCAGAGACCTGGTGCGGGACCTCACTGGGCAGCCGAGCATCGCGTTATGTCCTCACTCAGGGTGTCCGCGCCCTGGTTCGACGAGACCGGCGGCGAGAGTTCCTGGCTCCCGGGGAGTTACCTCCCCGGTCACAGTGGCGGGACCGCGCCGGATTCACACCGACTTCCTCTCCTGCCGCCGTACATGGCTCCGGAAGTCCACCACGGGGCCGGAACGGCCGTCAACTTGCCGTTGACCTGCGACGCTGCGGTGTGCGGAGTTCCACATCGCTGAAATATCGTCAGCCGTCGGAATCGGCGCCTTCTAGCCTCTTTCCAGGCCGGGAAGCTGGGCACACTCCAGGAGAACGGCAGTGCGAAGGCTGAGAGCGCCGGCGAGCGGCATTGGGTGATTCGTGGCGGGGAGACGAACCTGGTGTGGCCGAGCCTCCGTTGCCCTGGGGCGGACCCCGGGCGGTGGCGGGACACGGCGCTGGGGGACGTCGCGGTGAGGACGCCGTGTCGGTGCGCTGACTCTTGGGTGAAGGAGGTCGGTGTGATCGGCGGTGAGTCGTGGCGGCGGGTGTGGATCAGGAGCAGCCATTCCGGCAATACGGGCGGTGAGTGTCTGGAACTGGCCCTGGGGGAGACCGAGGTGCTCGTGCGTGACTCGAAGGGGCGCCACGACGCTGTGCTCACCTTCCGCCACGCCGCGTGGTGTGGTTTTCTGTCGGGGCTGGCGGACCCGGGAGCGGATGGTTCTTGACGATCCGTGCGGGGGCGGGAGGTAAGCGCATGGGAGACCGGGCCAAGGGTTCTTCCTCGGAGCGGACGAGGAAGCCGCACACAAGGGGGAGTTCGATCACGTCGGCCGCGCCGCTGGCGCTGTACGCCACGGTGATGGGTGGGCTCGCCGTCGGAGTCGGCGCCCTGGCCGCGCTGCTGGTGCCGGCCGGTGAGGCGCGTGCCGTGGTCTGGCTGGCGCTGACCGTGCTCATCGCCGGGGCCGCCGGTCTGTGGTGGGGGCTCACCCCGGTCAGCGACCGGCTCCGGGTTCTGCACCGGGCCCTGGCGTCGGCTCAGCCCCGGAGGTCCCCGCACCACTGACGGGGCCGCTCTGCGTGCTGCCGGAGCGATGGCGCAGCGCCCTGCCCAGTCCGGCGCCGAGCACGGTGACCAGCGCTGCTCCGGTCGCGCCGATCACCGCCGTGGTGAGCGGGGTCGCGATCCCGAAGGGGAGTGCGGGGGCGACTCTGGCGGCCACGGCGATGCTGAACAGCAGCAGACTGGCGCACGCCGTTCCCAGGAGCAGCCGGACCGACAGCAGGCGTATCTCCCCGTCCACCCGGGCGTTCTCCACCCGGATCAGAGCGTCCACCCACTCCGGCCGCTGCATGGCGTAGGCCTTCAGGGTGCAGTCGTCGAGTGGCACGGGTCCTTCCTGCTGAGCGGACTCGGGAGGGACCCCGGGATCCTCACCCGGCGGAACGGTCCGGGCCGCGCGCAACCGGCGCCACCACTCTCGCAACCCGAAGACCGCCATCGGTCCACCCCCGAACTCGCCCGGGCCGTCCCGTCCCGGGGTCAGTTGTTGTCCAGACTCTCCTTGACCGCGTCGATCAGCTCGATCATTCGGTCACCGTGACAAGCGATGCTGCTGATTTCCTCGAAACACTCCTCACGATGAACGTGGCCACGCTGAAGTGTGCCCCTGCGGAGAAGGGCAGCACCTGCAGGTTCACCCGGGGCCGCTGCATCAGCGTCTTGAGGTGGTCCAACTGCTGACGGAACACCGAAGGGCCGCCCCTCGTCGCCGTCGAGGTAGCGCTCCTGACGTGTCGTACGGAGCTCCACGAGTCGGCGCAGGTTCGGCCCCGCGTCACCGGTGGCGATCAGCGCGCCCGAGGTGAACACGGCTTACTCGCGGGCTTTGCGCAGCTCGATGCGGAGCCTGCGCCGATTCAGGCTCGGATCGATGTCTCTGGCCATGGTGCTCCCTGCCACATGTCGTCGTTGACTCGTCAGGCGGCCACTGTCGGACAGCAACTTCCCGGCAAGGTCGCTGCGCTGCTCCGAATGCGGATAAAACCCCCGCAAGCATTACAAAGCGCCTACGGGGGTTGATTCTGAAGTTGTCAGGGCTGAGCAGAGGTGAACAGAGACGGCCGTGAGGCTTCCGGTCTCAGGCCATGATCAGGAAAATTCCGTACGCCACCGCAGCCGCGCACAGCGCAAAGCACACGTACGCACCCGTGGTGGACAGCGCCGCTGAGCCGCCGCGGGTCGACGCCCTCTCCCGCCGGGAGAGGCCGACGATGCCGAGGGTGAACAGGCCCACCAGGGCCACCGTGACTACGAGGCTGACGCCGAAGACGGAGCCCAGGGCCGCCCAGTCGATCTTCATGTTGCTGCTGCTTCCTTCAGTGACCGGGTGCTCAGACCGAGGTCTGAGAGGGCGTCGGCTCCGAGGCCGTCTTCTGTGCGGGGATCGTGACGGCGAGGCCGTCCACCGGCGTACCGGCCGGAGGCGGCGTCACCGCGGCCATCGCCGTCGTCACCACTCCGGCCGGTTCCTCGGTCGTGTCGTTGACGTTCGTGTGGTCCACGACCTCGCGGCGGGAGATCTTCCAGATCGCGGCGCTGGAGCCGACCAGGAAGACGGCGACGAGCGCGGTGCCCCAGGCGCCGAAGCCGGTCACCCACTCGGCGATCGCGCCGACCAGCGCGGCGGCCGGGAGCGTCAGACCCCAGGCGACGAACATCCGGGTCGCCGTCGACCAGCGGACCACCCCGCCCTTGCGGCCCAGGCCCGCGCCCATCACCGCGCCGGAGACCGAGTGCGTGGTGGACAGGGAGAAGCCGAGGTGGGTGGAGGCCAGGATGACGGTCGCGGCGCTGGTCTGCGCGGCGAAGCCCTGCTGCGGCTGCAGGTCGGTCAGGCCCTTGCCCATGGTGCGGATGATGCGCCAGCCGCCGAGGTAGGTGCCGAGCGCGATGGCAACGCCCGCGGAGAGGATGACCCACATGGGCGGGTCGGAGTCGGGGGCGAGGGTGCCGCCGGCGACCAGGGCGAGGGTGATGATGCCCATGGTCTTCTGCGCGTCGTTCGTGCCGTGGGCCAGGGAGACCAGACCCGCCGAGGCGATCTGGCCGGCGCGGTAGCCCTTCGCGGCCGCCTTGCCGTCGGCCTTCCTGCCGAGGGTGTACGTCAGCCGGGTCGCGATCATCGCCGCGATGCCCGCGACCAGCGGGGCGGCGATCGCCGGGATCAGCACCTTGGTGACGAGCACGTCACCGTGGACCGCGCCGACACCGGCCGAGGCGACGGTGGCGCCGATCAGGCCGCCCATCAGGGCGTGCGAGGAGGAGGACGGCAGGCCGACCAGCCAGGTCAGCAGGTTCCACAGGATCGCGCCGACCAGTGCGGCGAAGATGACCTCGGGACGGATGCCGCTCTCGTCGACCAGACCTTTGGAGATCGTGTTCGCGACCTCCACGGACAGGAAGGCGCCGACCAGATTGAGGACGGCGGACATGGCCACCGCGACCTTGGGTCGTAGGGCACCTGTCGAGATGGTGGTGGCCATCGCGTTCGCGGTGTCGTGGAAACCGTTCGTGAAATCGAACGCGAGTGCGGTTACCACCACAATCGCGAGGATCAGCGAGATGCCTTCCATTTACCCAGGCAATCGTTCGAGGTCATTGGCTGGACGAACGTAGGTAACCCAGATGAACGAAAGGTGAACTGAGGGGGGCTTCCGGGTGTCTGTAGGTGGGGGTCGCCATGCCCCAGGGAATCGACGGCCCCCGTGCCGTGCCGCGGAGCCCCGTGCCGTACGGCTAGAAGCCTCTCGCGAACCGCTTCAGCTGGGTCATCGACCCGTTGAAGAGATTCTGGTCACCCGGCAGGCTGCCGCTGTTGTCGTACTGCCAGAAGGTCCACAGCGACCACCCCGCGGGCAGTGTGCCCGCCGTCGCCGAGTCGTACCGCGCGATCCACAGGGCGTGGTCGCCGCCGAAGGCGCGGCTGCCGCCTGTGCAGGTGTTCCACCAGTGGGTGGTGGTGTAGATCACCGGACGGCGGCTGGTGAGTCGCTGCACCTCGTTGCTGAAGGCCTTGATCCAGGCGACCATCGTCGCCTTGCTCAGGCCGTAGCACTTCTTCTTCTTGTCGTACGGGTTGTACTCGATGTCGAGCGCGGGCGGCAGCGTCCAGCCGTCCGGCTGCCAGCCGCCGCCGTTGCGGACGAAGTATGCCGCCTGGGCCTTGCCCGACGACCTGTTCGGCAGGGCGAAGTGGTACGCCCCCCGGACCAGGCCCGCGTTCCGCGCGCCGTTGTACTGCTGGCCGAAATACGGGTTGCGGTACGTGGTGGACTCGGTCGCCTTGACGTAGACGAACCGCGCGCCCTTCGCGCTCGCGCGCTGCCAGTCGACGTTCTTCTGGTGCGACGAGACGTCGTGCCCCTTCGGCTTGCTCGCCGCGACGGCCGGAACCTCGGCCAGTGCGGTCCCCCCTATCGCGAGCGCTGCCACCGAGGCCGCCAGGATGCGGCCGCGGTGGTGGGACGGTTTGCGGTCACGGGCCATGTTTCCCCCCGGAATGGCGACGTGCGTGACAAATCCACCGAGAGCGTAGTGGAAGATCGTTGAAAGCTGATCGATCTCCGGCCAAGCGGGAGCAGAAGGGGTCGAAAGGCGATATGCGCCCTGCCGGAGCTGCCGGTTCCCCCCTACAGTGCGCCCGCGCCGGGACGCGGCCGAGGTCCGCCTGGCAGGATCGCGGCATGGCTGAACAGCGCCGGGAACAGCGGGATGTACGGGATGCGCGGGGCGTCCCGGGGGACGCTCAGGGTGCGCCGGAGTCGCCGGGGAACGGTGTGCCGGACGAGGAGGCCCGGGCCTGGGAGGAGCTCGTGGCCACGGCTCGCCGCACCGTGTCCGACGGACTGGTCGTCGGCACGTCCGGCAATGTCTCCGTACGGGTCGGGGACACCATCCTGGTCACCCCGTCGGGTGTCCCCTACGACCGGCTCACACCGGACGACATGACCGGCGTCGACCTCGACGGCCGGCAGGTGCGCGGCACGCTCGTACCGACCAGCGAACTGCCCATGCATCTCGCCGTCTACCGCTCCACCGACGCCCGCGCCGTCGTCCACACCCACGCCGTGCACGCCACCGCCGTCTCCACGCTCGTCCCGGAGCTCCCGGTGATCCACTACATGGCCGGCGCGCTCGGCGGCCCCGTCCGGGTCGCCCCCTATGCGACGTACGGCACCGACGAGTTGGCCGAGAACATGCTGCGCGCCCTCGCCGACCGCTCCGGCTGCCTCCTCCAGAACCACGGCACCATCACCTACGGCGCGACCCTCGCCCAGGCCTACGACCGCACGGCCCAGCTGGAGTGGATGTGCCACCTGTGGCTGACGGCGTCCGCCGTGCCGGGCCTGTCGCCGTCCCTGCTGTCGCAGGACCAGCTGAAGGAGGCGGGGGAGCGGCTGCGGGGGTACGGGCAGCGGAAGTAGGGCTCGGAGCCGGGCGGGGGGCGGCTCGGCCGTGGGTGCTGAGTCTTCCCGGTGTGGGTGTCGGCCCCGTCCTGGGTGCCGGGTCTTCCTGGCGTGGGTGTCGGCCCGGCCGTGGGTGTCGAGTCTTCCCGGCGTGGGTGTCGGCCCGGCCGTGGGTGCTGAGTCTTCCCGGCGCGGATGTCGACCCGGATCTGGGTGCTGAGTCTTCCCGGCGCGGGCGTCGACCCGGATCTGGGTGCCGAGTCTTCCCGGCGCGGGCGTCGACCCGGCCCTGGGTGCCGAACCCTCCCAGTGCCGGCGCCGTCCCCGCCCTGGTGCCGAACCGTCCCGTACCACCCGGAACAACCCCCCTGTACGCGCCAGGTCGCATCACCCCGTCCGCTCTCCCGCTGGCCGAGGGGCGGGTCGGACAGGACACTGGACCCGTGCGCACTGTCAAAGCGACGGCCGCTGCCGTCACCGTCATGACGGTGGCCGGCGCCGCAGCCGTGGCCGCCGGCCGATTCGCCAGTGACGCCGCGTTGAAGGCGCCGCCCGGCCGGCCCCTGCCCACCGAACCCCGGCTCACCGTGCACGGCACGGCGGCGGGCCGCATCACCCTCACCCGCACCCTCGCCTCCCTGCGCCCCGGCAGCTACGGCCTCGCCG
The DNA here is from genome assembly GCF_015712165.1 of Streptomyces spinoverrucosus. Lineage (NCBI taxonomy): Bacteria > Bacillati > Actinomycetota > Actinomycetes > Kitasatosporales > Streptomycetaceae > Streptomyces > Streptomyces spinoverrucosus. The sequence goes on from NZ_JADPZX010000001.1 coordinate 7,029,529, forward strand.
GCAACGGCTCCCACGCGGTCGTCGGCCCCGTCCTGGACTCGGCCCCGCACCCCGCCGACTCCGTCGTACGCCGCCTGGAACGCGTCACCCACGGCACCCTGGAGCCCGGCGACAAGGTCTGGCTCACCCCCACCCTGCACATCGGCGACCCCGGCGCCGCCCTCGGCCTGGACCACACCGATGTCGACATACCCGGCGAACTGGGGCCCCTGCCCGCCTGGTTCGTGCCGGGCGCCCGGGACACCTGGGTCATCACCGTGCACGGCCTGGGCGCCACCAGGGAACACTCCATGAACGTCATGGAGTTCCTGCACGGCCTGCGCTTCCCCGTCCTCGACGTCTCCTACCGCGGCGACCTCGGCGCCCCCCGCTCTCCCGACGGCCTGAACCACCTCGGCGAGACCGAGTGGCGCGACCTGGACGCGGCGATCCGCCACGCCACGGGCCACGGCGCCCAACGCGTCATCCTCTACGGCTGGTCCACCGGCGCCACCATGGCCCTGCGCGCCGCCGCGCACTCCTCGGTACGGGACCGCGTCCGCGGGCTCGTCCTCGACTCGCCGGTCCTCAACTGGGAGGCGACCCTGCGCGCCCTCGCCGCCGCCCGGCACACCCCGGGCCCGCTGCTGCCGCTGGCCGTCCGCGCCGCCCAGGGCCGCACCGGCCTGTACGGCGACCGCATCGACGACGCCGCCCACCCCGAGCGGCTGACGGTCCCGACCCTGATCTTCCACGGCCCCGAGGACGCGGTGGCCCCCTGGGCCTTCTCCCGCCGCCTGGCCGACCACCGCCCCGACCTGGTCGCCCTCCACACCGTCCAGCAGGCTCCGCACAACGCCATGTGGAACGCCGACCCGGCCGGCTACGAGGAAGTCCTGCGCCGCTTCCTGACCCCCCTGATGTGACGGGACCTCCCCGGGCCGCCCCCTTCGTAACACCCTCGCCCTGCTCCCCACGCACACCCCCACCAGCTCCACCCCACGGTTCCGTTTAACGCCGTACCACTGTCCGGATTTCGGCCGGGACCCCCTCACAGGGCCCGGCCATTGGCCACTCCCGTCGCCCCACGTGACATTCCGTTTGGGTTTTCGGACCGTCAACCGGAAGACTGCACCCGTGACGTCCCGTATCCCGCGCGACTCCAGGCTCCGACTCGTCCGCTCGCGACCCCTGGCCGCCGCTCCCCGAGCGATGAACCAGCGGCGCTCGCGCCGCCCCGCCCCCCGCCCCCCGGAGGGCACACCGGCCCCTGCGGAGCTGGCCGGAATGGCGCGCTCCAGGCTGGCCGGCGCGGCCCGCGTCGCCCGCTGGGCCGACGCCGCCCTGCGCCCCGGAAAGGGCAACGCGACCTCCGACGGCAAGGCCACGCTCGCCGACGCGACCGCCGAACGGGCAGCCCACGACCTGGACCTGACGCCGGCCCAGGTCCAGGCCGACTGGGACACCGCCCGCCTCGCCGGGCTCGTCGAGGTGCACGGCGACAGCGCCCGACCCGGCTGGCGGCTGCGCGCCTGGGACCGCGACCACACCGCCGTCCTGCGCGGCTGGGTCGCCCTCTTCGACGCCTGGTCGCTCGCCCACCCGGAACCCGCCGACCACGAGCCCGCCGCCGTCGCCGAGGTCGTCTCGGCGATGCCTCAGGTGCTCTCCTTCCTCCAGCTCTCGGCCGGCCCGGTTCCCGTCGACCAGCTCCTCGACCTCCTCCAACAGCGCGTCAGGGAACTGCGCACCGAACGCTGCGAAGTCCCCTACGGCCCCCAGCGCGAACCCGCCAGCCCCCCGGCCCCCGGCACCGCGTCCCCCGTCGACGCCGAGCCCGAGGACACCGAGCTCGCCCCGCTCCTGGACTGGGCCCTGCACGCCCTCGCCTCCGTCGGCGCCCTCACCTACGGCGCCGGACAGGCCACCCTCACCCCGCTGGGCAGCTGGGCGGTCTGGGTCAAGCTGGAGCAGATCTGCGTCGCCGCGCAGAGCCCCGCCGGGAACATCGAGGCCGCCGCCGAGGACATGCTGCGCGGCTGCGCCCAGCTACGGCCCAACGCCGCCCGCGCCGAGTACCGCGCCTGGCTCGCGGCCCGACCCGTCGGCAGCGCCGTCACCGAACTCCTCGACGCCGCCCGTGGCGAGGACGCCCTGCTGCGCGGCCTGGCCTTCGAGGCGCTGCGCGTCGTCGGCGCCCCCGCCGAGCCCGACGTACGCGCCGTGCTCGACGAGCCGACCCTGCGGCCGTACGCCCTGCTGTGGCTCGCGGAGCACGACGGTGCCGACCCCGAGGACGCCCACGAGGTGCTCACCCGGGAGGAGGCCACCTGGCTGTGGGTCGACACGGCTGCCGCCGTCGCCGACCACGGCGAGGCCCCTCTCCTCGTGCGGCACCTGGAGTCGGCCGTGCAGCCGACCGTGCCCGCACTGCTCGACGAGGTGCGTGCCGTCGGCCACCCGCGCACCGTGCAGGTCCTGGTCGCGCTGGCCGCGGCGCACCCCGACCCCGCCCTGGCCAAGGCCGTGCGCCGCGCCGCCTTCCAGGTGCACACCGGGGGCAGCTGAGGCCGTTCGGTCGCCGGTCCGTGGGTCAGTCGGCTATCCGGGGCGCGTACGTACCGAAGCTCCAGACATTGCCCTCGGCGTCCCGGGCCATGTAGTCCCGCGAGCCGTAGTCCTGGTCCGTCGGGGGCATCAGGATCTCCACGCCGTGGTCCACGGCCTGCTGGTGGTGTGCGTCTACGTCGTCCACGACGACGTACACCCCGACGGGCCCCGCGTCCTTCATCACCGTGTCGTAGAGCCCGCCGCGGCCCTTCGAGCCGATCATCACCGCGCCGTTGCCCTGCACCAGCTCGGCGTGCGTCACCGTGCCGCCCTCGCCCTCGTACACGGCCAGTTCCGTGAAGCCCAGGGCCTCTGTGAGCTGCTTGATCGCCGCCTTCGCGTCCGCGTACATCAACGTCGGGTAGATGCTCGGACCGCGACCGCTCGTGCCTGCCATACCGATCACTCCTTTGTGCGTCGGGGCCGGAAAATCAGTCGGATGTGGTTGGTGGATTCAGTGGATTATTCAGTGGATTCATGGGGTGGACAGCGGATCACGGGTGGATCCGTCTGCCGGACCCGCCCGGTGCATTCATCCTTGCACCCGCCACTGACAACGCCACCTGACCTGCGAAAAAGCCTCAACTGAAGGTGTCGCAGCGGGCCATGTCCCCGGTCCGGTATCCCTGCCGGAACCACGCCTGCCGCTGCGCCGCCGACCCGTGCGTCCACGTCTCGGGCGTCACCCGGCCCTGGAACCGCTCCTGGATCCGGTCGTCGCCCACGGCCGCCGCCGCGTCCAGGCCGTCGCTGATGTCGGCCGCGGTGAGGCTGGTGATCAACGGCCGCCCGGTCGACTCGTCCGGCGTCGTCGTCGCGTGGTGCGCCCACACCCCGGCGTAGCAGTCGGCCTGCAGTTCCACTCGCACCGACTGGCTGTCCGCGCCGGTTCCCCCGTCCTGCGACCGGCTGAGGGTGCCCATCAGGTCCTGCACGTGATGCCCGTACTCGTGCGCCACCACGTACGCCTGCGCGAACGGGCCCCCGCTGGAGCCGAACTGCGTCCGCAGTACCTCGAAGAACCCCAGGTCCAGATAGACCTTCCGGTCACCGGGGCAGTAGAACGGTCCGACCGCCGAGGTCGCCGCGCCGCACGCCGTGCCGACCCGCTGACTGAAGAAGACGGTGGGGGAGCGCGAGTAGGTGCCGCCGCGCCGCTCGAGCTCCGCGTCCCAGAAGTCCTGCACGCTGTTGACCACCGCCACCATCCGGCAGTCGTCCCTCGTGTTCGCGTCCTCCCCGGTACGGCAGCTCTGCTGCATCTGTGCGAGCGACGACGCCGTCGGCGCGGGCTCGTCGTTGCCGTCGGACAAGCCGAGCTGGTCCGGCCCGACGCCGAAGAAGAGTCCGAGGAGCAGCGCCAGCAGGCCGGCGAGGCCGCCGCCGACGGTCGCCCTGCCGCCGGGGATGCGGCGGCCGCGCACGTCCTGCACCTCGGACGTGTCCAGCCTGGCGTCGTCGTCGAACTGCATGGAGGCACCACCCTCTGCCGCACCGTCCCCTGTCGCCATCCTCACCGGGCCCCGGCCCCTCGGCGCCGGACAAGCGTCCGAACGGGCGACGCGCCCACCGCGGGCCCGCCACCTCCCGACGGCACCCCCCACCCCTGGCTACGCTCTGCGCCTATCCGCGAGCACGGTTGTCGAAGGGAGCCCGGTGGTCGTACTGCCGGCCGAGGCGATGCCGACCGATCCCCTCTCCCCGGACACGGAACCCGCCGTCGCCCCGACCCCGCCCCGCGCACCAAGCCGCCTCCTGACAGCGCTGGCCGCCCTCCTTCTCACGACCCCTCTCCTTGCCGCCGCCCACCAGGCCCGCCCGGCCCCCTATGGAGACCGCCTCACCGTGCACGCGCCCGTGCAGCACCCCACCCCGCAGCTCCGCATCCACCGGGCGGCCGTGGAGGCGTACGACCACGCCACCGGAGGACTCCGCTGGCGCTACACCCGCGAAGGCCGCCGCCCCCTGACCGTGCTCCCCGCGCGCGGGGAGGCGATCACGCTCTGGGACGACGGGCTCGTCACCGACACCGACGGCAGCTCCGTCCGCTGGCACCGCGGCCTACCGGCGGCCGCCGACTGGCTCCCGGCGCACGGCGGCACGGGCGTACTGCGCCACCTGGGCCGCGGCATCCTCGCCGTCGTCACGCCGCGCCGCATCGCCGCGTACCGCACCGCCGACGGCGACCTGCGCTGGGTGCTGCCGGCTCGCAAGGGGTGCGCGTTCCGGCCCGAACGCGCGCTGCACCGGGGCCGAGCCCTGCTCGTCGCCCAGCCCTGCGTCCGCGCTGCCTGGACGGGCCAGCTGGTCGCCGTCGACGACCTCGGCCGCATCACGCCACACCGCACCCCCCTCGGCAACGACACCCCGACCCGACACCCAGAGCCCCGCGACCGCACCACCGGCCCCCGCGCACGCCCCGAAGGCCCGCCCTAACGATCGCAGGCCCGACACTCGCGGTGGCTCGCCCCAGTAGTCGCAGGCCCGACACTCGCGGTGGCTCGCCGCAGCGGTCACAAGCCCGACACTCGCGGTGGCTCGCCCCAGCAGTCGCAGGCCTGGCGCTCGCGGTGGCTCGCCCTAGTGGTCACAAGCCCGGTGCTCGTGCCCGAAGACCCGCGCACCCGCACCCAGCCCCGCACCCACGCTCCCAAGCCGTACACCCGCACCCCAGCCCCGCACCCGCGCGCGGACCGCACATCCACGCTTCCAAGCCGCACACCCGCACCCCAGCCCCGCACCCGCGCGCGGACCGCGCGCCCGCGCTCCCAAGCCGTACACCCGCACCCCAGCCCCACACCCACACCCGCGCCCGACCACCGGCCTCCACACCCCGCCCACCTGCGCCCGCGACCCACCCCCCACCGACCCGCGACCCCCCACCCCACCCTCCCGAACACACGATCCCGCAAAAACTGCTTGCACCGCCCCGTTAGACTGGCCCCATGGCCATTCTCCTCGCGCATTAGACGGCGGGAACGTCCTCAGCCGCCTGTCCCGCCACCAACCCGCCCTGGAGTCTGTCCGTGATCTCCGCCTCCGGTATCGAGCTGCGCGCCGGTGCCCGCGTCCTCATCGAGTCCGCCACTTTCCGTGTCGCCAAGGGCGACCGCATTGGCCTGGTCGGCCGTAACGGCGCCGGCAAGACCACCCTCACCAAGGTCCTGGCCGGCGAGGGCATCCCCGCCGCAGGCGCCGTCACCCGCTCCGGCGAAGTCGGCTACCTCCCGCAGGACCCCCGCACCGGCGACCTCGACATACTCGCCCGCGACCGCGTCCTCTCCGCGCGCGGCCTGGACGTACTGATCCGCAAGATGCGCGAGAACGAGCAGCGCATCGCCACCGGCAAGGGCACCACCCGCGAGAAGGCGCTGAAGCAGTACGAGCGGCAGGAGACCGAGTTCCTGACCAAGGGCGGGTACGCCGCCGAGGCCGAGGCCGCCACCATCGCCGCCGCGCTCAACCTGCCCGACCGGGTGCTCGGCCAGCCCCTGCACACGCTCTCCGGCGGCCAGCGCCGCCGTATCGAGCTGGCCCGGATCCTGTTCTCGGACGCGGACACCCTGCTCCTCGACGAGCCGACCAACCACCTCGACGCGGACTCGATCGTCTGGCTACGGGACTACCTCAAGACCTACCGCGGCGGCTTCATCGTCATCTCGCACGACGTCGACCTGGTCGAGACGGTCGTGAACAAGGTGTTCTACCTGGACGCCAACCGCGCCCAGATCGACGTCTACAACATGGGCTGGAAGCTCTACCAGCAGCAGCGCGAGGCCGACGAGAAGCGCCGCAAGCGGGAGCGCGCCAACGCCGAGAAGAAGGCCGCCGCGCTCAACGCCCAGGCCGACAAGATGCGCGCCAAGGCCACCAAGACGGTCGCCGCGCAGAACATGGCCCGCCGTGCGGAGAAGCTGCTGTCCGGGCTCGAAGAGGTCCGTCAGTCCGACAAGGTCGCCAAGCTGCGCTTCCCCGAGCCCGCGCCCTGCGGCCGTACACCGCTGACCGCCGAAGGGCTGTCGAAGTCGTACGGCTCGCTGGAGATCTTCACCGACGTCGACCTGGCCATCGACAAGGGCTCCCGCGTGGTCATCCTCGGCCTCAACGGCGCCGGCAAGACCACGCTGCTGCGCCTCCTCGCCGGCGTCGAGAAGCCCGACACCGGCCAGGTCATCCCCGGCCACGGCCTGAAGCTGGGCTACTACGCGCAGGAGCACGAGACCCTCGACCCCGACCGCACGGTCCTGGAGAACATGCGCTCCGCCGCGCCCGACATGGACCTGGTCGAGGTCCGCAAGGTGCTCGGTTCGTTCCTGTTCTCCGGCGACGACGTCGACAAGCCGGCCGGTGTCCTCTCCGGCGGCGAGAAGACCCGGCTCGCCCTCGCCACCCTGGTGGTGTCGTCGGCGAACGTGCTGCTGCTCGACGAGCCGACCAACAACCTCGACCCGGCCAGCCGCGAGGAGATCCTCGGCGCGCTGCGCACCTACAAGGGCGCCGTCGTCCTGGTCACCCACGACGAGGGCGCGGTCGAGGCGCTCCAGCCCGAGCGGATCATCCTGCTGCCGGACGGCGTCGAGGACCTGTGGGGCGCGGACTACGCGGATCTGGTCGCCCTCGCCTGATCACTCGCACACCTGACCGCCGCCTGATCACTCGCACACCTGACCGCCGCCTGATCACTCGCACACCTGACTGCCGATTGATCGCTTGATCAATCGGTCAGCTCGGCTTGATCGAATGGTTGATCCACTGCGTATGGATCATTCGGCCTAGCCGTGATCCATCATCTGTGTGAGATCTCCTCGTACCCGGGTGTGTCCTACACCGATTTCCCGGCGAATCCCTTTGTCGACAAGGGCTCGGCCGTGTCGCCTGCCTGACCTGGCTCTTCACGGAACAACCCGTTCGGCCGTATGCACACCACTCGCTGGAACCACGGATTCCACTTGTGGGGATGTGCTCCGGTCGTCACAACCCTGTCGCACGGACCTTGCCGAATGGGTGGCCATGAAGCCCCGGAGGGGTGATCATGAGGGGACCAGAGCGCACTTCCCATGAGGAGGCACGGGTGGCCGAGACTCTGAAGAAGGGCAGCCGGGTGACCGGCGCCGCGCGCGACAAGCTCGCGGCAGACCTGAAGAAGAAGTACGACGCCGGTGCGAGCATCCGGGCGTTGGCCGAGGAGACCGGCCGCTCGTATGGCTTCGTGCACCGCATGCTCAGCGAGTCGGGCGTCACGCTCCGTGGGCGTGGCGGGGCGACGCGGGGCAAGAAGGCCGCTTCGGCCTGACCCCCGGGCGCGCCCCTCGACTTCGATGGTGGCCACCCGGTCGGTCCGGTGATCGACTGGGTGGTTACTGTGCAGTCACTTATGAGTGCCTCGGTACGGCACTCACGATGACCGCACCCATCGGAGGCGCCCCATGGCTTCGCTCGACCCGGTACTCGACAAGGACGGCGTACGGCTCACCGTCGACGACGCGATCGCCACGGTGACGCTGACCAACCCGGCCAAGCGCAACGCGCAGAGCCCCGCTCTGTGGCGGGCGTTGGCCGAGGCCGGTCGGCTGCTGCCGGGCACCGTCCGGGTGGTCGTGCTGCGCGCCGAGGGCAAGTCCTTCTCGGCGGGCCTCGACCGGCAGGCCTTCACTCCCGAGGGCTTCGACGGCGAACCGTCCTTCATCGACCTCGCGCGTGGCAGCGACGAGGAGTTGGACGCGACCATCGCCGAGTACCAGGACGGGTTCACCTGGTGGCGGCGCAGTGACATCGTCTCCATCGCCGCCGTGCAGGGGCACGCCATTGGTGCGGGTTTCCAGCTCGCGCTCGCCTGTGACCTGCGCGTCGTCGCCGACGACGTGCAGTTCGCCATGCGCGAGACCAGCCTGGGCCTGGTCCCGGACCTGACCGGCACCCATCCGCTGGTCGGGCTCGTCGGCTATGCCCGCGCGCTCGAGATCTGCGCCACGGGACGCCTCGTGCACGCGGACGAGGCCGTGCACACCGGGCTGGCGAATGTCGCCGTACCGGCGGCCGAGCTCGACGGCGCCGTCCGCGACCTGGCGGCGGCGCTGCTTACCGCGCCGCGCGACGCGGTCATCGAGACCAAGGCGTTGCTGCGCGGCGCGGGGGAGCGGACGTACGAGGAACAGCGCGTGGCCGAACGCGCGGCTCAGGCACGGAGGTTGCGGGACCTCGCGGGCCTGGGCGAGTGACGCCGTCAACTCACCGCGGTGATCAGTACGGCCACTGACGGTTGATCCTTCAGTGCCGTTCCCACCGTCGCGCGGACGTGCCGGGCCACCTCAACGGCCCGGTGGTCCGCGCCGACGGCGAGCTCCACCCGGACATGCCGGCGCGGCAGCATGGCCTGACCCGGGCTCTCCTCGATGTGCACCGCCCGGCCGAGCGTTTCCGTCAGATGCGTCACGCCCGGGACCGCGAGGGCCGCGGCGGCCACGAGCTTCGCGTCCTCGCCCGTGGACTGCCGCGCCTCCGGCGGCTCCGGCGCTCGTACGACCTCGGGTTCCGTCTCCTCGTCCAGCAGGGCCGTCACCCGGAGGTCGATCTCCGCCACCGTCAGCCCGAGCCGTGCCGCCGCGGCCACCGACAGGGCTGTCCGCAGCCGGGCGGCGGTCGTCGTCAGCGGCTCGGTCGCCGTGGCCGCGAAGTCGGCGGTCAGACGAAGGGGGCCGGGAGGCAGGGCGGTCGGTGGGGGCGGTACGGCGGGGGCCTGGGCGCCCTCCGGGTCGGCGAGGCCGATACGGAGTGCGCCCAGGCGAACCCCCGGCATCGCGTTCCCCGCGCGCCGCAGGACCGGGTCGGCCGCTGCCTCGGCGATCCACGCGCCGTCGCGCGGGCCGCCCAGCGGGAGCAGTCTGCCGAGGCCCAATTGCTGTCGTACTGCCTGCGTCCATCGGTCCGCCGTCATTGCTCCAGCCTGCCGCATTCCGGGCGCGGGTCCGTGCAGCCTCACTTACCGTGGTCGCAGGACGACGGAAGGACGCACGGGCGATGACCGAGATGGACCGGAACCGGACGCAGACCTCCGAAGGCGAGACCGAGCCGCCGGTGCAGACCCGCAAGCCCGTCAGGCGGGGCGGCGGGGACCCCGGAACCCGGGGCAGGACCACCATCGCCGACGGGGTCGTGGAGAAGATCGCCGGACTCGCCGCCCGTGACGTCGTGGGCGTCCACGCGATGGGCAGCGGACTGAGCCGCACCTTCGGGGCCGTACGGGACCGGGTGCCCGGCGGGGCGAAGTCCGTGACGCGGGGCGTGAAGGCCGAGGTCGGCGAGGTGCAGACCGCGCTCGACCTGGAGATCGTCGTCGACTACGGCGTGTCGATCGCGGACGTCGCGCGGGCCGTGCGGGAGAACGTGATCGCGGCCGTGGAGCGGATGACCGGCCTGGAGGTCGTCGAGGTCAACATCGCGGTGAGCGACGTCAAGCTTCCGGAGGAGGAAGAAGAGGAGCAGGAGCCCCGGATCCAGTGACGTACCGTCACCCGAAGACCGTAATGCATCAGAATGGCATCGAATGCACCCCAATGGTCCCGAAATGACCCGCACGGCTACGAGCTGAGGAGCGCACGATGAGCAGGGCCGTGGTCGGCATGATCGCCGGAATGGCGCTGGGCTTCGCCGGGTACTTCGGCGGGTTCGGCGCGTTCGTGCTGGTGGCGGCGCTGGGCGCCGTCGGGTTCGTCGTCGGCCGGTTCCTGGAAGGGGATCTGGAAGTCGGCGACTTCTTCCGCACCCGCGACCGGCGGCGGTGACGTCAGTGAGCAGTGGGGCCGACGAAACCCGCACAGCGGGGGCCGTCATCCCGGCGGGTGAGCGCGGGCAGACCACGATCGCCGACCGGGTGGTCGCGAAGATCGCCGCGCAGGCCGCCCGGGAGGCGCTCGGCAGGCTCCCGCAGGACGCGGCGCGCCCGCACGCCACCGTCGTCGTCCACCATGACGCCGCCCGGGTCCGTGTCCATCTCGAACTCGACTACCCCAGCGACATCGGCTCCCGGTGCGGCCAGGTGCGTCGCCGTGTCGTCGAGCGGGTAGGCGCGTTGGTGGGAATGGAGGTTCCGGAGGTCGCCGTCCAGGTGGAGCGACTGCATCTGGTGGCGGCCCACGCGGCACAGGGGAGGACGCTATGAGCGAGCCCCAGGGCTCCGAGGGCACCACACAGAGACTGCCGGTGATCGAGAAGGCCGAACCGGAGCTGGGCCAGTCCGCGTCGGCGGCCGCCTTCGAGCCCCGGCCCGCACTCGACGGCGAGGACGGCAAGACGCACCGCTTCTGGTCGGCCCGCCGCGTCCCCGCGGCCGTCGTCGCCACACTGCTCCTGGTCGTCGCCGGCGCCTTCCTCTACGACATCGCAGCCGTACGCGCCAACCAGTCGGCCATGTTCTGGCGCCGCGAACTGGCCCGGCAACTCGCCGAACGCCCCCTCGACGACACCTGGGTCCTGGTCGGCGCGGGCGTCGCCGCCGCACTCGGCCTCTGGCTGATCCTGCTCGCCGCCACGCCCGGCCTGCGCGACGTCCTGCCGATGCGGCGCACGCACTCCGACGTACGCGCCGGACTGCACCGGGGCGCTGCCGCGACGGTCCTGCGCGACCGGGCCATGGAGGTGTCCGGGGTGCAGTCGGTACGGGTGCGGATGCGCCGCCGGCGGGCCGATGTGCGGGCGGTGTCGCACTTCCGTGGACTGGACGACGTACGCGCCGACCTGGACGACGTGCTCGCCGACGCGATCCGGGCCCTGGGCTTGTCCCGGCGCCCCGCGCTGTCGGTACACGTCCGGCGGCCCGGCCGGAAGGGGTGAGTACGGTGCTCAGAACCGTCAACCGGGTACTGCTCGGCGTCGCGGGCCTCGTGCTGGTCGTGCTCGGCGGTGCGGTGCTGGCCGTCGGGCTGGGGGTCGAGGCGCCGTCCTGGTGGATCCACGACAGCCGGAGCGACGTACTGCTCAGCGACGCCGAGCGGACCCGGTGGCGGGACGCCGGCTGGTGGTGGCCGGCCGTCCTCGCCGCCCTCGCGGTTCTCGTCCTGCTCGCCCTGTGGTGGCTGGTCGCGGTACTGCGCCGGCGCCGGCTGGCCGAGGTGCTGGTCGACACCGGCGACGGCGAGGGCGCGTTGCTGCGGGGCCGCGCCCTGGAGGGCGTACTCGCCACCGAGGCGAGCGCTCTCGACGGCGTCGCCCGCGCCCACGTCCATCTCACGGGCCGCCGCAGCGCTCCCGCGGCCCGCGCGCGGCTCCTGCTGGAACCCCACGTGGATCCGGGGGAGGCGCTGGACCACCTGACGAACCAGGCACTCGCCCACGCGCGCAACTCGGCGGGGCTGGCGTCGCTGCCGGCCGAGGTGCGGCTGAAGGGCGTCAGGCACCGTGCGGAAAGGGTCAGTTGACGCCCCCAGAACCCGTCCCGGCGCCGGAAAGGGTCAAGCTCCTCAGAACCCGTGCCGGGCCCCACCGTCCACCGGCACCATGACCCCGGTCAGGTAGGACGCGGCCGGAGACAGCAGGAAGGCCGCCGTACGCCCGAACTCCTGGGGTGTCCCGTACCGCCGCAGCGGAATCCGCGACTCGGCGGCCGCGCGCGTGGCCTCCGGATCCGCCGACAGGGCGTCCAGCTCCCGCACCCGGTCCGTGTCGATCCGCCCCGGCAGCACGCCCACCACACGGATGCCCCGCGGGCCCAGTTCGTCCGAGAGCGACTTGGCGAACCCGGCCAGGCCTGGCCGCAACCCGTTCGAAATCGTCAGCCCGGGAATCGGCTCGTACACCGACCCCGACAGCACGAACCCGATGACACCCCCGGTCTCCAGCTCCGCGGCCGCCGCACGAGCCAGTCGCACCGCCCCCAGGAACACCGACTCGAACGCGGCCTGCCACTGCTCGTCGGTGTTGTCGGCGACGAACCCCGCGGGCGGACCGCCGACGCTCACCAGAATCCCGTCGAACCCGCCGAACCGTTCCCGCGCCGCCCCGATCAGCCGCGCCGCCGCCTCCGGGTCGGCGTTGTCCATGGCCAGCCCGTGCGCGTTCGGCCCCAGCTCCGCGGCCGCGTCGGCGACCCGCTTCTCGTCCCGTCCCGTGACGACGACTTTCGCACCGTCGGCCACCAACTCGCGCGCGGAGGCGTTGCCCAGTCCACGCGTGGCCCCGGTGACGACGTACACCCGATCCTTCAGCCCAAGATCCATGGGCCCTATCCTGCCCTCTCGTCCCCGAACAGGGCGAGGGCGGTGTTCACCAGGCCGATGTGGCTGAACGCCTGCGGGAAGTTGCCGAGCTGGCGGCCGGTCACGGGGTCGTACTCCTCGGACAGCAGCCCCACGTCGTTCGTCAGCCGCACCAGCCGTTCGAACAGCTCGCGGGCCTCCTTCGTACGACCCGTCATGTGCAGCGCGTCCGCGAGCCAGAACGAGCACACCAGGAACGTGCCCTCACCGCCGGGCAGCCCGTCGACGAGCGTGTGATCCGTGCTGTAGCGGCGCAGGTAGCCCCGGTGCCCGAGCTCCGCGCGGACCGCCTCGACGGTGCCCAGCACGCGCGGGTCGTCGGGCGGCAGAAAGCCCACGCGCGGGATGAGCAGGAGGGCGGCGTCGAGTTCGCGGGAGCCGTAGTACTGCGTGAACGTGTTCCGCTCGGGGTCGTAGCCACGCTCGCACACCTCGCGGTGCACCTCCTCGCGCATCTCCCGCCAGGCGTCCAGATCGCCCTCCAGCTCCGGATGCCGTTCCATGGTGCGCACCGCGCGGTCGGCGGCCACCCACACCATCACCTTGGAGTGCACGAACTGACGGCGGCCGCCGCGCACCTCCCACAGTCCTTCGTCCGGCTGCCGCCATGCCGACCGCAGGAACTCCATCAGGGCGCACTGCAGTCGCCACATGTGCGGCTTGACGGTCATCCCCGAAGTCCGCGCCAACGACAGCGAGTCCATCACCTGGCCGTACACGTCCAGCTGCCGCTGCCGTACGGCGTCATTGCCGATCCGGACCGGAGCAGAACCGGCGAATCCGGTCAGCCAGGACACCACGGACTCGGGCAGCCGCCGCTCGCCGGCCAGCCCGTACATGATCTGCATGTCCGCCGGAGCGCCCGCGACCGCGCGCACCAGCCAGTCACGCCAGGCCTCCGCCTCCTCGTGGTAGCCGGCCGCCAGCAGCGCGCCCAGGGTGAGGGTGGAGTCGCGCAGCCAGCAGTAGCGGTAGTCCCAGTTGCGCACGCCGCCGAGCTCCTCCGGCAGGGAGGTGGTGGGGGCGGCCACGATGCCGCCGGTCGGGGCGTAGGTGAGGGCCTTCAGGGTGATCAGCGAGCGGACCACGCTGTCCCTGTGGGGGCCGTCGTAACGGCAGCGGGCCGACCAGGCCTGCCAGTCCGCCACGCTGTGGCGCAGGGACTCGTACGGGTCGACGAGGGGTGGGCGCGGCTCGTGTGAGGGGTGCCAGGTGAGCACGAACGCGACCTTCTCGCCCTCGCCGAGCGTGAACTCCGAGTGCGTGCCGAAGTTCTCGCCCCAGGTGCGCACGGGCGGCTCACTGCGCAGCCAGGCCGAGTCCGGGCCCGCGACGGCCACCCGGTGACCGTCGGACCTGCGCATCCACGGCACGATCGAGCCGTAGTCGAAGCGCAGGCGGAGGGTGCTGCGGACGGTCACGCGGCCACTGAGGCCCTCCACGATGCGTACGAGGTCGGGTGCACGGTCGCGCTGCGGCATCAGGTCGGTGACCCGGACCGAACCCTGGAGGGTGTCCCACTCGGTGTCCAGCACCAGCGTGCCGGAACGGTAGGCACGCCGCGTGCAGGTGTGTGGGGTGAGGGTGCCACCGTCGGTGTCCGCGGCGTCCTCCTTGGGGGCGATCCGCCAGTGGCCGTTCTCCTCGCCGCCGAGCAACTTGGCGAAGCAGGCGGCCGAGTCGAAGCGGGGCAGGCACAGCCAGTCGACGGAGCCGTCCCTGCCGACGAGTGCGGCGGTCTGTTCGTCGCCGATGAGGGCGTAGTCCTCGATACGGCTCCGGGCGATGTCCTCGGCGGAGATCCTGGTGGGCGGGTGCACGGGGTGCGGGTTCCCGGGGGACCGGCAGGGCAATCCGGGGAGGACCGGGCGGGTGACCGTGGGCGACGTCGGCTACACCGGTGCCGGTGCGGTCTCCTCCTGCCGCTCCTCGGCCGCCGCCTGCGCCCGGTCCCGGGCCTCGCGGCGGGCCAGGATCACCCAGCCGACGGGGACGCCCGCGGCGAACAGCCACCATTGGATGGCGTACGCCATGTGGTTGCCGATGCTGTCGTGGTCCGGGGCGGGGATCAGCTCGGGCGTGTCGCCCGTCGGCTCGGGCGCGGTCAGTTCGATGTACCCGCCGAGGACCTGCTCACCGAGGCGCTTGGCCTCCTGATCGCTGTTGATCAGCATGATCTGGCGGTCCGGCAGGCCCTGGACGTTCTTGATGCCGCTCTCGGCGGTCGTCTGGTCGGGCATCAGCCGCCCGGTGACGGTGGTCTCACCCTGCGGGGGCGCCGGGATCTTGGGGAACGCCGTCTGGCTGAGCCCGTCGGAGGGCACCCAGCCCCGGTTGACCAGCAGAACCTTGCCGTCGTCGAGGACGAAGGGGGTCAGCACGTGGTAGCCGACCTCGTCGTCCGCGTTGGTTCGGCGGCGTACGACGACCTCGTCCGCGGTGTCGAAGCGTCCCTGCGCGGTCACGCGCCGGTACAGGTCGGCGTCCTTGACCTCGGCCCCGGGCGCGGTCAGCGACTCGACCGGGACCGGCTCGGCGGCCAGCGACTCGGCGATCACGTTGTTCAGCGCGACCCTGCGCTCGTGCCGGTGCAGCTGCCAGAAGCCCAGCTCGATCATCGTCGGGATGAGCGCGAGGACGACAAGGGTGAGGATCACCCACTGCCGGGACAACAGGAAGCGGTACACCCCACGACCGTACATCTCGGGCCGTGGGGTGCGGTGGGTGGGGGTGCGGGACGTGCGGGACGGTGCCCCGGTGCTGGACGGCCGCCACGGCCGTAACGGTTCTCCGGGGGCTCAGACTCGGTCGACGATGCCCACCCTCCCCTCCGCGCGGGCGCAGTGGGCACCGCAGTACCAGTGGCCCTCGACCTCGACGCCCTGTCCGATGATCTGGACCCGGCAGTGCTCGCAGATGGGTGCCATGCGGTGGATCGCACAGGCGAAGCAGTCGAAGACATGCACCGCGCCCTGCGCGTGGACCTCGAAGGTCATTCCGTAGTTGTTGCCGCAAACTTCGCAAGTCGCCATGCGCCACAGGGTGAGCGGTCCCCGAGGTCCGGGCGAGCGGGCGCCGGGCGAGTCGCGCACCAATCACCCGTCCGTACGGTCACGCCTCCGACGCCGGTTCCACATCCCTCAGGAGCTGCCCGAACGCCGCCTCGTCGACCACCGGAGTGCCGTACTGCCGGGCCTTGACGACCTTCGACGTGCCCGAGTCCGGGTCGTTGGTGACGAGGAGACTGGTCAGCCGGGACAGGCTCGTGGCGACATGCAGCCCCGCCTCGACGGCGCGGTCCTCCAGCAGCTCGCGTTCGACGGAGGTGTCCCCGGAGAACGCGATCCGCATGCCCTGCTTGAGTCGTTTGCCCTCTTCGTACCGGCCCGGGTTGGGATACGGGCACGCGGGTCGCTTACGGGACGGACGCCAACTGCCCGGCCGGTAGCCGCCGTACCCGCCCGCCTGTTGCCCGATCCGCGCGGTGGGCCGCTCCACCCACTCGGTCAGCGGCCGGCACTCGTGCAGCGGTAGCCGCACATCCCCCTCGGCCGCGGCCCTGAGGCTCGGCCGGAACGCCTCCGCGAGCACGCGCGCGTCGTCCAGCGCGTGGTGCGCCCGTCGCTGTACGACGCCGAAGTGCGCGGCGAGCGACTCCAGCTTGTGGTTGGGCAGCGGCAGCTCCAGCGCCTTGGACAGGGCGATGGTGCACAGCCGCTGACGCACCGGCGCCTCCCGCTTCACGCGCGCGTACTCGCGGGCGATCATCTGCCAGTCGAACACCGCGTTGTGCGCGACGAGCACCCGGCCCTCCAGCCGGGTCGCGAACTCCTCGGCGATGTCCTGGAAGAGCGGCGCCCCTTCGAGCGCCTCGCTCGTCAGCCCGTGGATCCACACCGGGCCCGGGTCGCGCTCCGGGTTCACCAGCGTGTACCAGTGGTCCTCGACCTCGCCGCGCCCGTCCAGCCGGTAGACCGCCGCGGAGATTATCCGGTCGTCCCGGGCCAGCCCGGTGGTCTCCACGTCAACGACCGCGTATCCGTGGGGATACGCGGCCGGCCAGGCTGTCGGGGAGGACGCTGCGGTCGTACGGTCTTCGAGCATGGTCATTGAGGATACGGGCCGGGACTGACACCGCTGTCCGTCAGGTCTCCTGCCCCGTCTGCCCGTTCGAGAGGCGTACGTCTGCCGGGACAAGGGCGGGTCGACACGCCCCCGCGACCGCCCCTGGTGCATCCTCCGAGCGTGACGGAACCCACGCACGACGAGGCCCACGGCGGAGCGCTCGGCGAACGCCTGAACTGGCTGCGGGCGGCGGTCCTCGGTGCCAACGACGGCATCGTGTCCACCGCCGGACTGGTCGTGGGCGTGGCCGGTGCGACCGACGACCGCTCCGCCCTCCTCACGGCAGGACTCGCGGGCCTGCTCGCCGGCTCCATGTCCATGGCTGCCGGGGAGTACGTCTCCGTCTCCACCCAGCGCGACTCCGAGATGGCCGCCCTGGCCCTGGAGAAACGGGAACTGAGGGATCGGCCGGATGCGGAGCTGGAGGAGCTGACGGACCTTCTGGAGGAACGGGGACTCTCCCGGGACGTGGCCCGTGAAGCGGCGGTCCAGCTGACGGACCGTGACGCCCTGCGCGCGCACGCGCGCGTGGAACTCGGCATCGACCCCGACGAGCTGACGAACCCTTGGCACGCGGCGTGGGCGAGCTTCCTCGCGTTCACGGCGGGTGCGTTGCTGCCGTTGCTGGCGATCCTGCTGCCACCCGCGGACTGGCGGCTGCCCGTGACGGTCGGGTCGGTGTTGGTGGCGCTGGCCCTCACGGGATGGAGCAGTGCGCGCCTGGGCGCGGCGGAGCCGGGGCGGGCCGTGGTACGGAACGTGGGGGGTGGGGCGGTGGCCATGGGGGTTACGTACGCGGCGGGGAGTTTGCTGGGGGCGGCGGGAGTCTAGGCCCGTGCTCGGCTGGGCCGAAGGCGCCGACCATTGGCGGAGATCACCAACAAGCAAGCGCGTACCGCCGGTAATACTTGTCGGTAACAACCTCTAGCCGTGGCCGACGCGCGGTCCTACGGTGCACGCATGCCGAACCTCCCCAATGTCGTGGTCTGGTCCATACCGGCCTTCGTGCTGCTCACCGTCATCGAGATGATCAGCGTCCGTCTCCATCCGGACGAGGACGCGGCCGGTTACGAGACCAAGGACGCCGCCACGAGCGTCACCATGGGACTCGGCAGCCTCTTCTTCGACCTGCTGTGGAAGATCCCGATCGTTGCCATCTACACGGCCGTCTACGAGCTGACGCCCCTGCGTGTGCCCGTGCTGTGGTGGACGGTTCTGCTGATGCTGCTGGCGCAGGACTTCTTCTACTACTGGTCGCACCGCGGACACCACGTCATCCGCATTCTGTGGGCCTGCCACGTGGTCCACCATTCGAGCAAGAAGTTCAATCTGACGACCGCGCTGCGCCAGCCGTGGACGTCTTTGACCGTTTGGCCGTTCTATGTTCCTTTGATCGCTCTCGGGGTGCATCCGGCGGCGCTGGCGTTCTGCTCGTCCGCGAACCTCGTCTACCAGTTCTGGATCCACACCGAGCGGATCGACAAGATGCCCCGCTGGTTCGAGTTCGTGTTCAACACGCCGTCCCACCACCGGGTGCACCACGCCTCCCAGGGCGGCTATCTCGACCGCAACTTCGGCGGGATCCTCATCGTCTGGGACCGCCTCTTCGGCTCCTTCGTCGCCGAGACGGAACGGCCGGTGTACGGACTGACCAAGAACATCGACACGTACAACCCGCTGAAGGTCGCCACCCACGAGTACGCCGCCATCGCCAAGGACCTGCGGACCGCTCGCAGTTGGCGCGAGCGTGCGGGGCGCCTGTTCCGCGGGCCGGGCTGGCAGCCGGCCCCGGCGCCCTCGCCCGTGCCGTCGCCGGAACCGGCCGGAGAGAGCGCGGCGGCGTGAGGATCCCTCGCACACTCCTCGCCGCCTTCGGCCTCGCCGTCGTCGTCGACCTCGCCTCGCTCGCCGTCGGCTTCGAGCCCGGGCACACCGTCGCCAAGCCGCTCCTGATGCCCCTCCTCGCCGCCTGGGCCGCCCTGAGCGGCGCACCCCGGCTGCTCGTCGTCGCCCTGCTGTTCGGCTGGGGCGGGGACGCGCTGCTGCTGTCGGACGCCGAGCCCGCCTTCCTGGCCGGGATGGCCTCCTTCGCCGTGGGACATGTGTGCTACCTCGCCCTCTTCAGGGCGCACGGTCGGCGAAACCCCGCTCCACGCGCGCGTGCGGGCCTTGTCGCCCTCGGCTACGCCGCCGCCCTCACCGGCACCGTAGCCCTGCTCTGGCCCGACCTGCCCGCCGACCTGCGCGTCCCCGTGGCCGCCTACAGCGCGTTGCTCACCGCCATGGCTTACGGCGCTTTCACCCGGCTCGGCATGGTCGCCGGGCTCGGCGGTGCGCTCTTCATGCTCTCCGACACGCTCATCGCCACCGGCGTCGCCGACTGGCCACAGCTGCCCAGGCCGGACTTCTGGATCATGCTCACGTACATCGCCGCGCAGGTCCTGCTGACCCGGGGCACGCTCGACCGGCGGCACACGCCGTCGGGGGCGACGGCAAAAGGCGCGGTCCGGTCCGGGCCGAACGGCTCACCCGTCCGGCCCGGCCGGCTGTGACAAACGCCCCCCGGGCGCCCCAGCCCTATTTGGTCACCGCGTCCAGCGCGTCCACCGTGCCCCAGCCGTAGAAGCCGTTGTAGTTCTTCGGCCCCTCGCACACCGCGTCGACCTTGCCGTCGCCGTTGATGTCGTACGGGTCCGTGCACGGCGTGGCGTCCGCCTCGGCGTACAGCAGCGCCTTCACCAGGGCGGGCGGGGCGTACGGGTGCGTCGACTTGATCAGGGCGGCGACGCCCGCCACGTGCGGCGACGCCATCGACGTACCGGCCATGTAGCCCCACTTGCCGCCGGGCAGCGTGCCCAGGATCAGGCCGCTCGTCGCGGGCGGCTCGGGCTTCTGGTACGCCGTCGAGTCGCCACCGGGGGCGGCGATGTCGATGACGCCCAGACCGTGGTTGGAGAAGGACGACTTCAGGCCCTTCGCGCCGGTCGCCGCCACCGTCACGATGCCCGGCAACTGCGTCGGTATGTCGTAGCACTCGGACGGGTCGATCACCCGTTCGGTGGGCGTGGAGTCGTTGGGGGAGACCGGGTCGGTGATCTCGTCGGCCGCGAGGTCGTAGTTCTCGTTGCCGGCCGCGGCGACGTTGACCGCGCCCTTCCTCTCCGCGTACTTCGAGGCCCGGGTGATGGCCTCCAGGAGCGCCTTCTGGTCCGGGTCGTTCTTGCAGTTGAAGTACCAGGGGTCGGTGTAATAGCTGTTGTTCGTCACGTCCACGCCGTGTTCGGCGGCCCAGACGAAGCCGCAGACCACGGCCTCCGTGTAGAAGTAGCCGGCGGTGGTCGACACCTTGATGCCGGACACCTTCACGCCCGGCGCCACGCCCGTCATGCCGACGCCGTTCTTCGCGGCCGCGATCTCCCCGGCCACGTGCGTGCCATGCGGGCTCTCCGCCGCGCTGGGCCGCCAGGCACCGTCGGTGGTGTCCGGCTTGCCCGTGACGCAGTTGACGGACGCCTCGCGATCGAAGTTCGGAGCGATGTCCGGGTGAGTGTCGTCCACGCCGGTGTCGATCACGGCGACGGTCACCCGATCGCTTCCGAGCGACTTCTCATGCGCCTTGTCCGCCTTGATCGCCGGCAGGTCCCACTGCAGCGACTGGAGCGGGTCCTGCCCCTCGGCGGCCTCCACATCGGCCAGGTCCTCGGCCGTGAGCACCTTCGGCGTCCCCACGTCGGTCGTCGACTGCGCGGGCAGCGGCGCCGTCCGGGTGGCGCCGGCCGACTGCACCCCCCGTACGTTCCTGATCGTCCGAGCGAACTCGGCGTTCGCCGAGTGCACAACGATCACACCGATCTGGTCGTACGACATCACGATCGTTCCGCCGGCCTCGGCGATCGCCTTCTTCAGATGCCCTGAGACACCCTGCCCGGGGCGGACGTTGACGACATAGCTCAGCGAGGTCGCGTCGGCGGCCACCGGGGCGGCGGGCTGCGCCGCGGACGCCGTGGCGTTCGGCAGGAACGCCAGAGCCGTCGCCATGGCCATACCGACCGGGATCACCAGGGCGCGGCGGTGGCGGGGGTGAGGCACTGTCATGGTTTGCGGGTCTCCAGTTCGTTCGTGGATGCGGGCGGTACGAGCGGACCGTGCGGGAGGTTCCGGGTGCGGGCGGCGCGGCCGGTGGTCCGGCCGCGCCGCGGCCTGAGCGGCTACTTGACCGCGCGCAGCGCGTTGACGATGCCGTGTCCGTAGAAACCGTTGACGCGTGTGCCGCCCTCGCACACCGCGTCCTGCGTACCGTCACCGTCCTGGTCGTACGACTCGGGGCAGGCCGTCTTGTCCGCCTGTGCCTTGAGCAGCCACTGGAGCTGCGCCGGGCTCGCCCACGGGTGCTCGGACTTCAGCAGCGCCGCGACCCCCGCGGCGTGCGGCGAGGCCATCGAGGTGCCCTGGAGGAAGGCGTACTGGTTGTTCGGCATGGTCGACAGGATGCGGCCGTTCTTCGACGGCGTGTCAGGGATCTGGTAGAGCCGGTCGCCGCCCGGCGCCGCGACGTCGACGACGCCCTTGCCGTACGTGGAGTAGTACGACTTGAGGTTCTGCACGCCCGTGGCGCTGACCGTGACGATCCCCGGGAGCTGCGTCGGCACGTCGAAGCACTCGTGCGGGTCGATGGTGCGCTCGACCGGGGTGGAGTCGTCGGGGCTGCTGTCGTCGACGATGGCGTCCGAGTCCAGGTCGTGGTTGGAGTTGCCCGCCGACGCCAGGTGCAGGGTGCCCTTCTTCTGGGCGTACAGCTGCGCCCGGTTGACCGCGTCGACGATCGCCCGCTGGTCCGGGTCGTCCATGCAGTTGTACAGCCACGGGTCGACGTAGTAGCTGTTGTTCGTTATCTCGACGCCGTGATCGGCCGCGAACACGAACGCGCACACGACGCTCTCCGGGTAGAAGAGCCCGTTGTGCGGGTCGCTCACCTTGATGCTCGACACCTTCACACCGGGCGCCACACCGGCCACGCCGATGTCGTTGCGGGCCGCCGCGATCTCACCGGCGACGTGCGTGCCGTGGTAGTCCTCCGCGGTGTACGGCCGCCAGGCGCCCTCGCTGGTGTCCGCGACGCCGCCGACACAGTTGGCGGACTGGCTCGCGGAGAAGTTCGGGGCGAGGTCGGGGTGGGTGTCGTCGACGCCGGTGTCGATCACGGCGACGGTGACCTTGCGGCTGCCCGGGTTGATCTGCGCGGCCTTGTCGGCGCCGATCGCCCGCAGGTCCCACTGGTCGGCTTCGAGGGGCTCGCTCCCGGCCGTGGCGGCCGCCTCGACCTTCGCGGCCTCCGCGGCGGTCAGGTAGTCGGCCGCGCCCTGGTCCGTCGTACCCGCGGCGACCAGCGGAGCGGTGCGCGTGGCACCGGCCGACTGCACGCCGCGGGCCTTGCGTATCTGCGCGCCGAAGTCCGGGTTCGCCGAGTGCACGACGATCACGCCGATCTTCTCGTACGTGGTCACGACCGTGCCGCCGGCCGCGGCGATCGCCTTGTGCACCGACGCGATCGTGTGACGGTCCGTCTTGGTGTTGACGACGTACGCCAGTTTGGGCGCGTCCGCGGACTGGGCGGCGGACTCCGCTTGCGGGGCGGCCGTGGCGGCCGCGGGCAGGAAGCCGAGCGAGGCGGTCAGCGACAGCACGACGGGCACGGCGAGGGCGAGCCGGCGTCTGGAACGCAGATGAGCCATGGGGTCTCCACTTCATCCGGAAACGAAACCGGCCCGAGACACAGGTGGTGCTCGGGCAGGTACATGACGGGTGGTGCAGGGTGAAGCTATCCCCCGACCTCACTGGCCAGCAATCACTTCCGGCGATGACTTCGGAGTTTTCCGGCGATGACTTTCGAAAGAACTCAGGGAGGTTGAACCGGTTCTCGCGTGGCGCCGTGACGTTGAACAGGGAGCCCGAGCACCATCGAGGCCCTCTGTCGGATCACGCACCCGGCCACTAACATCGCCGCCCGGTTCCCGTGATCCACATCACAACTATCAGCACAGCACCCGCAACGCGAGGAGACTCCGTGGCCACCGACGCACCGCCCCCCTCGAAGACAGAACATCGACTCCCCTCGACCGAGGAGTTCGTCGAGGTGCAGAACAGCGCGGAGTTCGGTGAACTGCGCCGCTCCTACCGCTCCTTCGCCTTTCCGCTGACCGTCGGCTTCATCGCCTGGTACCTGCTGTACGTCCTGCTGTCCAACTACGCGGGCGGCTTCATGGGCACCAAGCTCTTCGGCAACATCAACGTCGCCTTCGTCCTCGGCGTCGCCCAGTTCGTCACCACGTTCCTCATCGCCTGGTGGTACTCGCGGCACGCCGCCGCGAAGCTCGACCCCAAGGCGGAGGCCATCAAGTCCGGGATGGAGAGCCGCGCATGAGCCCCGTACAGCAGACCGTTCTCGCGGCCAACGAGGCCAGCGAGCACCGCCCGCTCATCATCACGCTGTTCGCGGTGTTCGTCGTGGCGACCCTGTTCATCACGGTCTGGGCGGGCCGCCAGACCAAGGACGCGGCCGACTTCTACGCGGGTGGCCGCCAGTTCAGCGCCTTCCAGAACGGACTCGCGGTCTCCGGCGACTACATGTCGGCCGCGTCGTTCCTCGGCATCGCCGGCGCGATCGCCCTCTTCGGATACGACGGCTTCCTGTACTCCATCGGCTTCCTGGTCGCCTGGCTGGTCGCCCTGCTGCTGGTGGCCGAGCCACTGCGGAACTCCGGCCGGTACACCATGGGTGACGTCCTCGCCTACCGCATGCGCCAGCGCCCGGTCCGCACCGCGGCCGGTACCTCCACGATCGTCGTGTCGATCTTCTACCTGCTGGCCCAGATGGCCGGCGCCGGCGTCCTTGTCTCGCTGCTCCTCGGCATCACCTCGGACGCGGGCAAGGTCGCGATCGTCGCGCTCGTCGGCGTTCTGATGATCGTTTATGTCTCCATTGGCGGTATGAAGGGCACCACCTGGGTTCAGATGATCAAAGCCGTGCTGCTGATCGGCGGCACGATCCTGATCACCTTCCTGGTGATGCTCAAGTTCAACTTCAACATCTCCGACCTGCTCGGCAGCGCCGCCGAGAACAGCGGCAAGGGTGCCGCCTTCCTGGAGCCCGGCCTGCAGTACGGCGCCAGCGGCACCTCCAAGCTGGACTTCATCTCCCTCGGCATCGCCCTGGTGCTCGGCACCGCCGGTCTGCCGCACATCCTGATCCGCTTCTACACGGTGCCCAACGCCAAGGCCGCCCGGAAGTCCGTGAACTGGGCGATCGGCATCATCGGCGCCTTCTACCTGATGACCATCGCCCTCGGCTTCGGCGCGGCCGCGCTGATCTCCCAGGACGAGATCATCGCGTCCAACCCGTCCGGCAACACGGCCGCCCCGCTGCTCGCCCTGCACCTCGGCGGCGTCGACTCGGCCTGGGGCGCGATCCTGCTGGCCACGATCTCGGCGGTGGCCTTCGCGACGATCCTCGCCGTGGTCGCCGGCCTCACCCTCGCCTCGTCGTCCTCCTTCGCGCACGACATCTACGCCAACGTCATCCGCAAGGGGAAGGCCACCGAGGGGGAGGAGATGAAGGCGGCCCGCTGGGCGACCGTCTTCATCGGCATCGTCTCCATCGCCCTGGGCGCCCTCGCCCGCGACCTCAACGTGGCCGGCCTGGTCGCCCTGGCGTTCGCGGTCGCCGCGTCCGCCAACCTGCCGACCATCCTGTACAGCCTGTTCTGGAAGCGGTTCACCACCCAGGGCGCGCTGTGGTCGATCTACGGCGGTCTGATCGTCGCCGTCGGCCTGGTGCTGTTCTCGCCCGTCGTCTCCGGCGACCCCAAGGCGATGTTCCCCAGCGTCGACTTCGCCTGGTTCCCGCTGAAGAACCCGGGCATCATCTCCATCCCGTTCGGTTTCCTGATGGGCTGGCTCGGCACGGTCCTGTCGAAGGAGGAGCCGGACACCGGCAAGTACGCCGAGCTGGAGGTCCGGTCCCTGACCGGCACCGGCGCCCACTGAGCACACCTGAGAAGCGGCCGCGTCGTGGGACTTCTGTGGGTCCCTACGACGCGGCCGCGTCTTACCTCGTGGGATCGGGCCTTAGGCGATGTCAGTGGGGTCACGTAGGCTCGCAGATGTCGGAGAAAGATGTGCTCCGTCGCGTGTGATCCACCATGAGGGAGGGGGCCACGTGCTCATCGACACTTACGGCCGGGTGGCCACCGACCTGAGGGTCTCGCTGACCGACCGCTGCAATCTGCGCTGTACGTACTGCATGCCCGAGGAGGGCCTGCAGTGGCTGGCCAAGCCGGACCTGCTCACGGACGACGAGATCGTCCGCCTGATCGACATCGCCGTCACCTCCCTGGGGATCAAGGAGGTCCGCTTCACCGGCGGCGAGCCCCTGCTGCGCCCCGGCCTGGTCGGCATCGTCGAGCGTGTCGCGGCCCTCGACCCGCGCCCCCAGATGTCGCTGACCACCAACGGCATCGGCCTCAAGCGCACCGCGACCGCCCTGAAGGCGGCCGGCCTGGACCGGGTCAACGTCTCCCTGGACACCCTCCGCCCCGACGTCTTCAAGGCCCTCACTCGCCGCGACCGCCACAAGGACGTCATCGAGGGCCTGCACGCCGCCCGTGCGGCGGGCCTGACCCCGGTCAAGGTCAACACGGTCCTGATGCCGGGGCTGAACGGCGACGAGGCCCCCGACCTGCTGGCCTGGGCCGTGGAGCACGACTACGAGCTGCGCTTCATCGAGCAGATGCCCCTGGACGCCCAGCACGGCTGGAAGCGCGAGGGCATGATCACGGCCGGCGACATCCTGACCTCCCTGCGCACCCGCTTCGACCTGACCCCCGAGGGCGACGAGGCCCGCGGCACGGCCCCCGCCGAGCGCTGGATCGTGAACGGCGGCCCGCACCGCGTCGGTGTCATCGCCTCCGTCACCCGTCCGTTCTGCGCGGCCTGCGACCGTACCCGCCTGACGGCCGACGGCCAGATACGTACGTGCCTGTTCGCCCGCGAGGAGACGGACCTGCGCGCGGCCCTCCGCTCGGGCGCCCCCGACGAGGAGATCGCCCGTATCTGGCGCCTGGCGATGTGGGGCAAGAAGGCGGGCGCGGGCCTGGACGACCCGAGCTTCGTGCAGCCGGACAGGCCTATGTCTGCGATAGGGGGCTGACTGCAACGCCCCAAAGGGGGGCGGGGCTGTATCGATGCCCCTCAGCCCCCCTGCTGCTCCTCCCACTCGTTGAGCAGCACAACGTCCTTCAAGAACCCCCGCACCCCGAGAAACTGCGAAAGATGCTCGCGATGCTCCCCGCACGCGAGCCACGCCTTGCGCCGTTCCGGCGTGTGAATCTTCGGGTTGTTCCAGGCCAGCACCCACACGGCGTCGGCACGACAGCCCTTCGCGGAACAGATCGGGGTCTCGTCACTCACAGGTTCGTCTCACCACTGCACAGAAAAGGCGACGCCGAGCAGCCACGGGGGGAGCTGCCCGGCGTCGGTCCGTCGCTCCGACGGGGGATGCGGAGCGCCTACGAAGTATGTCACGGGTAACCGGTTGCCGGGCACCTGAACAACATGATTGATCCGAGCTTTTCCATAGCTCTGAACGAAGGCTTGACGCGAAGACCCTCCGCAGCCTTACGTCCTCTGTTCGGGCCGCTCTTTCACCGGATCGCCCACTTTGTCCTCCGGTACGGATTCCGTGGAGCCGCCGTCGTCCGCCCTCGGGGGCATCAGCATCGGCGGGGGCGGCACGCTCACGAACGTCGACGGCAGCGACGGCGCGTTCTCCCGCCCGGCGTTGGCGATCACCACCGCGATATAGGGGAGCACCGCGCCCAGTACCAGCGCCACGATCGCGACATGCCGTTCGACGTTCCACAGGGTCGCCGCGAGGATCACCGAGATCGTTCGGACCGACATCGAGATGACGTACCGCCGCTGCCGGCCGCGGACGTCCTCCTGGAGGCCCTGCCGGGCTCCGGTGATCCGGAACACCTGGCCGTTGCCGTCGCCATGCCTATCCCGCATCACATTCCACCATCCGCCCGCCTCGGACTCTCCCCGGCCCGTCCCAGCTCGCACCCGGCCGGAACCGGGGCCGGACAGCCTCCACGTTACGCCGCCGCCGCGTCGCCCACGAGAGCGGGTCCCACTCCCGCCTGGGCGAACGCCGTCGGGCGTAGCGCGCACGGCCGTATCCGACATGCGCCGTACGGCCTACGGGCCGACACTGGGCGTAATGCTCACGTCGAGCCGTACGAGGAGGCAGCCATGGGCTGGTTGTGGGCGATCATCGTGGGATTCGTGCTTGGTCTGATCGCCAAGGCGATCATCCCGGGCAAGCAGCACATCCCACTCTGGCTGACCACCATCCTGGGCATGCTGGGAGCCATCGCAGGCAACGCCATCGCCAGGGGCTTCGGTGTCGACGAGACGCCCGGCATCGACTGGAGCCGTCACATCTTCCAGCTCGTGGCCGCGATCATCATCGTCTTCCTGGGCGACATGGCGTACATGCAGCTCAGGGGCGGCAAACGACGCGCCTGAGACGGCGTACGGCGAACGGGGCGGCCTCCCCGACAGAAGGGCCACCCCGCTCGCACACGGTCACGTCCGTGTCAGGCGCCCGTGACCTCGACCGCCGCCAGGTTCTTCTTGCCCCGGCGCAGCACCAGCCAGCGCCCGTGCAGCAGGTCCTCCTTGGCCGGAACCGCGTCCTCGGAGTCGACCTTCGCGTTGTTCACGTACGCGCCGCCCTCCTTCACCGTGCGGCGCGCGGCCGACTTGCTGGGCACCAGGCCGACCTCGGCGAACAGGTCCACCACCGGCGCCGGCCCGGCGACCTGGATGTTCGGCACCTCGGACAGGGCCGCCGCCAGCGTCCGCTCGTCCAGCTCGGCCAGCTCACCCTGCCCGAAGAGGGCCTTCGACGCGGCGATCACGGCGGCCGTCTGGTCGGCGCCGTGCACCAGCGTCGTCAGCTCCTCGGCCAGTGCACGCTGCGCCGCCCGCGCCTGCGGACGCTCCTCCGTCTGCCTCTCCAGCTCCTCCAGCTCCTCGCGGGACTTGAAGGACAGGATCCGCATGTACGTCGAGATGTCCCGGTCGTCCACGTTCAGCCAGAACTGGTAGAACGCGTACGGCGTCGTCATCTCCGGGTCGAGCCAGACGGCGCCGCCCTCGGTCTTGCCGAACTTGGTGCCGTCCGCCTTGGTCATCAGCGGCGTCGCCAGCGCGTGCACACTGGCGTGCGGCTCCAGCTTGTGGATCAGGTCCAGCCCTGCCGTGAGGTTGCCCCACTGGTCGCTGCCGCCCTGCTGGAGCGTGCAGCCGTACCGCCGGTAGAGCTGCAGGAAGTCCATGCCCTGCAGGATCTGGTAGCTGAACTCGGTGTAGCTGATGCCCTCGGAGGACTCCAGGCGCCGGGCGACGGAGTCCTTCGTCAGCATCTTGTTGACACGGAAGTGCTTGCCGATGTCCCGCAGGAACTCGATCGCGGAGAGGCCCTGCGTCCAGTCGAGGTTGTTGACCATCACGGCCGCGTTCTCACCCTCGAAGGACAGGAACGGCTCGATCTGGTGGCGCAGCTTCTGCACCCAGCCGGCGACCGTCTCCGGGTCGTTCAGCGTGCGCTCCGCCGTGGGGCGCGGGTCGCCGATCAGGCCCGTCGCGCCGCCCACCAGCGCCAGCGGCCGGTGACCGGCCTGCTGGAGCCGGCGAACGGTGAGCACCTGCACCAGATGCCCCACATGCAACGACGGCGCGGTCGGGTCGAAGCCGCAATAGAACGTGACGGGACCGTCCGCGAGCGCCTTGCGCAGTGCTTCCTCGTCGGTGGAGAGGGCGAACAGCCCACGCCACTTGAGCTCGTCGACGATGTCCGTCACGGTTCTCGTGTCTCCTTGGATGATCTTCGGGCAGTCGGGTGACCGCCGCCTACGAGGTTATACGCCCCGACTGACAGAGCTCATGTTGAAATCCGGGATCCGCAGCGGCGGCATCGCGGCCCGGGTGAACCAGTCGTTCCACTCCCGGGGCAACGTCCTCTCCGTGCGCCCCGCCTCCACGGCCCGGCCCAGCAGCCCGACCGGCGACTCGTTGAACCGGAAGTTGTTCACCTCGCCGGTCACCTCGCCGTTCTCGACGAGGTAGACGCCGTCCCTGGTCAGGCCGGTCAGCAGCAGGGTCGCCGGGTCGACCTCGCGGATGTACCACAGGCAGGTCAGCAGCAGTCCGCGCTCGGTGCTCGCGACCATCTCGTCCAGGGAGCGGCCCTCGCCCCCGTTCTCCAGAATCAGGTTGTCGATGCCCGGCGCCAGCGGCAGCCCCGTCATCCCCGCGCTGTGCCGGCTCGTGAGCAGATGCTTCAGCTCGCCCTCGGCCACCCACTCCGTGGGCGTCAGCGGCAGACCGTTGTCGAACACCGACGAGTCGTCCCCGGAGGAGTGCGCGAGAACGAAGGGCGCCGCCTCCAGGCCCGGCTCGTTCGGGTCGCTGCGCAGGGTCAGCGGCAGCTCGGTGAGCCGCTCACCCACGCGCGTGCCGCCGCCGGGCTTGGAGAACACCGTCCGGCCCTCCGCCGCGTCCCGCCCCGACGCCGACCACATCTGGTAGATCAGCAGGTCCGCCACCGCGGTCGGCGGCAGCAGCGTCTCGTACCGCCCGGCGGGCAGCTCCACGCGCCGCTCGGCCCAGCCGAGGCGTACGGCCAGGTCGGCGTCCAGCGCCGCCGGGTCGACGTCCTTGAAGTCCCGCGTCGACCGGCCGGTCCACGCCGAGCGGGTACGGTCGGGCGACTTGGCGTTCAGCTCCAGCGTCCCGTTCGGCTGGTCGTGCCGCAGCCGCAGCCCCGCCGACGTCCCCAGATAGCTGGACGTCACCTCGTGGTTGGCGAAGCCGTACAGCTCGCGACCGCCCGCACGCGCGCGTGCGAAGGCCTCGCCCAGCGCCGGTGCGAAGTCGGCGAACACGGCCGACGACGTCTCGGCGGGCGCGTCGGAGAAGTCGGGCGACTGCGGTACGCCCGTCACCAGCGGCTGCGCGTCCTCGGCGGGCCCGGCGCCCCGAGCGGCGGCCTCCGCGGCCCGCACCAGCGGCTCCAACTCCTCCACGGTCACCGCGGATCGCGACACGACACCCGAGGCCGTGCCCTCCTTGCCGTCGACGGTCGCGACGACGGTGAGCGTGCGCCCGCGCGTGACGCCGTTCGTGGTCAGCGCGTTGCCCGCCCAGCGCAGGTTGGCGGTCGAGTGCTCGTCGGCGATCACG
Source organism: Streptomyces spinoverrucosus (assembly GCF_015712165.1). Classification (NCBI taxonomy): domain Bacteria; kingdom Bacillati; phylum Actinomycetota; class Actinomycetes; order Kitasatosporales; family Streptomycetaceae; genus Streptomyces; species Streptomyces spinoverrucosus. The sequence goes on from NZ_JADPZX010000001.1 coordinate 7,059,798, forward strand.
ACACAGCCGTCGGCCCGGGACAGCTCCAGGGCACGCTCGACGATCTCGTGCGGCTTGTTCGTCGGGGCGCTCATCGACCGGCCTCCTGGGTGGTGTTCAGAATGTTGACGCCCCTGAAGAGGGCCGAAGGGCAGCCGTGCGACACGGCCGCGACCTGGCCCGGCTGGGCCTTGCCGCAGTTGAAGGCACCGCCCAGGACGTACGTCTGGGGGCCGCCGACGGCCGACATGGAGCCCCAGAAGTCGGTCGTCGTCGCCTGGTAGGCGACGTCCCGCAGCTGACCCGCGAGCCGACCGTTCTCGATCCGGAAGAAACGCTGACCGGTGAACTGGAAGTTGTAGCGCTGCATGTCGATCGACCAGGACCGGTCCCCGACGACGTAGATGCCCCGCTCCACGCCCCCGATGAGATCCTCGGTCGACATCCCGGCCGGGTCCGGCCGCAACGACACGTTGGCCATCCGCTGCACCGGCACATGAGAGGGCGAGTCGGCGTAGGCGCACCCGTTGGACCGCTCGAACCCGGTCAGCCGGGCGATCCTGCGGTCGAGCTGGTAGCCGACGAGGGTGCCGTCCTTGACCAGGTCCCAGGACTGCGCCTCGACGCCCTCGTCGTCGTACCCGATGGTGGCGAGGCCGTGCTCGGCGGTGCGGTCACCGGTGACGTTCATCAGCTCCGAGCCGTACCTCAGCTTGCCGAGTTGGTCGAACGTGGCGAAGGAGGTGCCGGCGTAGGCGGCCTCGTAGCCGAGCGCGCGGTCCAGTTCCGTGGCGTGTCCGATGGACTCGTGGATGGTCAGCCACAGGTTGGACGGGTCGACGACGAGGTCGTACAGGCCCGGCTCCACGCTCGGCGCGCGCATCTTCTCGGCGAGCAGCTCGGGCAGCCGGTCGAGTTCGGCGTCCCAGTCCCAGCCGGTGCCCGTGAGGTACTCCCAGCCGCGTCCGACGGGCGGTGCGATGGTGCGCATGGAGTCGAACTCGCCGGTCGACTCGTCGACCGACACCGCGGTCAGCTGCGGGTGCAGCCGTACGCGCTGCTGTGTGGTCACGGTCCCGGCCGTGTCGGCGTAGAACTTGTTCTCGTGCACGGTGAGCAGCGAGGCGTCGACATGGTCCACCCCGTCGGCGCCGAGCAGCCGCTCGCTCCACTCGGTCAGCAGGCCTGACTTCTCCTCGTCGGGCACGGTGAACGGATCGATCTCGTACGACGAGATCCACGTCCGGTCCGCGTGCACCGGCTCGGCCGCGAGCTCCACCCGCTCCTTTGACCCGGCCGCCCTGATCACCTGCGCGGACAGCTTCGCCATCGCCACGGCCTGACTCGCCACCCGGGCGGCGGCATCCATGGTCAGGTCCACACCGGACGCGAAGCCCCACGTCCCGCCGTGCACGACCCGTACCGCGTACCCCAGGTCGGTGGTGTCCGACGACCCGGACGGCTTGCCGTCCCTGAGCCGCCAGGACGCGCTGCGCACCCGCTCCAACCGGAAGTCGGCATGCTCCGCCCCCAGCGCACGCGCGCGTGCGAGCGCGGCGTCGGCCAGAGCGCGGAGCGGAAGCGCCGTGAAGGCTTCGTCGATGGTATGAGGCACCGAGGTCTCCCTGCTGTCGTCGCCTGTCGGGTCCGATCATGTCGCGCGAGCGGTCCCGCGGACCACACGTTTCCGCCGGGAGAACGCGACTTTCTGTAGGGATTCGACAGTGCCGCCCCTGTGCCACTGTCGGTGCCCGAATGTCCCACGTCGCGGCCGGACCGATAGGTTTTCGGTGAAGCCGCCTGTCATCGCTGCCTGTCCACGGGTGCTCGGGCGGGGTACCAGACCGCTATCGAAAGGGTGATCCGTTGAGCCGATCGGTTCTCGTCACCGGAGGCAACCGGGGCATCGGCCTCGCCATCGCCCGCGCTTTCGCCGACGCCGGCGACAAGGTCGCGATCACATACCGCTCGGGTGAGCCGCCGGCCGGTTTCCTCGCCGTCAAGTGCGACATCACCGACCCCGAACAGGTGGAGCAGGCCTACAAGGAGATCGAGGCCGAGCACGGCTCCGTCGAGGTCCTGGTCGCCAACGCCGGCGTCACCAAGGACCAGCTCCTGATGCGGATGTCCGAGGAGGACTTCACCTCGGTCATCGACACCAACCTCACCGGCACCTTCCGGGTCGTCAAGCGGGCCAACCGCGGCATGCTGCGCGCCAAGAAGGGCCGGGTCGTCCTGATCTCGTCGGTGGTCGGGCTGCTCGGCTCGGCGGGCCAGGCGAACTACGCCGCCTCCAAGGCCGCGCTGGTCGGCTTCGCGCGCTCCCTCGCCCGTGAGCTGGGCTCGCGCAACATCACCTTCAACGTCGTCGCGCCGGGCTTCGTCGACACCGACATGACCCAGGCGCTGACCGACGAGCAGCGCTCGAACATCGTGTCGCAGGTGCCGCTCGGCCGTTACGCGCAGCCCGAGGAGATCGCCGCGACGGTGCGGTTCCTCGCCTCGGACGACGCCTCGTACATCACTGGAGCCGTCATCCCCGTAGACGGCGGACTGGGAATGGGTCACTGATCACCATGAGCGGAATTCTCGAGGGCAAGCGCGTCCTGATCACCGGTGTGCTGACGGAGGCCTCCATCGCCTTCCACGCCGCGAAGCTGGCCCAGGAGCAGGGCGCCGAGGTCATCCTGACCGCGTTCCCGCGGCCCACGCTGACCGAGCGCATCGCCAAGAAGCTCCCCAAGCCCACCAAGGTCATCGAGCTCGACGTGACCAACGACGAGCACCTCGGCCGCCTCGCGGACGTCGTCGGCGAGGAGCTGGGCGGCCTGGACGGCGTCGTGCACTCCATCGGCTTCGCGCCGCAGGACGCGCTCGGCGGCAACTTCCTCAACACGCCGTTCGAGTCGGTCGCCACGGCCATGCACGTCTCGGCGTACTCCCTGAAGTCGCTGACCATGGCCTGTCTGCCGCTGATGCAGAACGGCGGCTCGGTCGTGGGTCTCACCTTCGACGCGCAGTTCGCCTGGCCGCAGTACGACTGGATGGGCCCGGCCAAGGCCGCCCTGGAGGCCACCAACCGCTACATGGCGCGTGACCTGGGCAAGCAGAACATCCGCTGCAACCTCATCTCGGCGGGCCCGCTCGGCTCCATGGCCGCCAAGTCCATCCCGGGCTTCAGCGAACTGGCGTCCGTGTGGGACAACCGCTCCCCGCTGGAGTGGGACCTGAAGGACCCGGAGCCGGCCGGCCGCGGTGTCGTCGCCCTGCTGAGCGACTGGTTCCCGAAGACGACGGGCGAGATCATCCACGTGGACGGCGGTCTGCACGCCATCGGCGCCTGATCGATCGTTCACCGGGTGATCACCTGATCACCTGATCACCTGAACACTGCTGATCAAGGGCTCGCATCCAGCCGGGTGCGGGCCCTTGGCGTGTCCCCCGTTCGGCCTATCCGGCCGGGCGGGAGCGGCGGGCGGCCGGGCACCCTGGAATCGCGTCACCACGCGTCCCTCCCCAGCACGGCCGAGGAGGTCCCCTTGTGCGCCTGTACCGCTGCCTGGCCTCAGTGACCGTCGCCGTGACTCTCGTGCTGTCCGCGCCGTACGACGCGCTGTCGCACGTGCGCGTGGTGGCCGGGGAACCGGAGGAGGATCCGCCACCGTTCGGCGCCGCGTGCCGCACCAGAATCGAGGGCTCCCATGTGGTCGCCCACTGCCACAACCCCTATGTGGACATCGATCGGGTCCGCCTGCACATCGAGTGCGACCGGTGGTGGGACCTGGACACCGACAGTGCCCCCGTGGACGCCGAGCCCGCGATGACCGTGCGCCTGACCGGCCGCTGCTGGAAGGAAGTCCGCTCGGCGTGGATCAGCCACCAGAACCGGGGGAGCTGAACCGCCCGGGGCGGCACTGGAACGGATAGCTCGCCGCCTCCGTCGCCGCCGTCCCGGCGTCGCCCGCGTGGATGGCGTCGAGGAGCCGGCCATGATCCATGTACGTCTCCGGGGTCAGCTCCTCGCCGACGTCCTCGCGCAGCCAGTCCCGCAGCACCTCGCCCAGATCGGCGTACATCGCGGTCATCACGTCGTTGTGGGAGGCGGCCACGACGGCCAGGTGGAAGGTGGTGTCCGCCGCGACGAACGCCTCCGCGTCACCCGACTCCCACGCCTCCTCACGCCGCACCAGCAGCGCGTCGAGCTGCTTGAGATCCTTCTCCGTGCGCCGCTCGGCGGCCAGCTTCGCGGCGGCCGACTCCAGCGTGGAGCGCAGCTCGGCGATGTGCCGGGGGTCGGCGCCGGCGAAACGGCGGTGCATCACGCCGGCCAGCTCACTGGTGGCCACGACGTACGTGCCGGAGCCCTGGCGGATGTCCAGCAGGCCGTTGTGCGCCAGCGCCCGGACGGCCTCGCGGACCGTGTTGCGGGCCACCCCGAGCTGTTCGACCAGCTCGGGCTCCGTCGGGATGCGCGAGCCGACCGGCCACTCACCCGACGCGATCTGGTTGCGCAGCTCGGCGATGACCTGCTCGGACAGCGCCGAACGGCGGGGATGGCTCAGGGGCATGGCACACCTTCGCACGGGAACGGCGGCCGCGGACCGCACCGGGATGGACAGCCAATCATCCCATGATTCTATGATGGGCGGCATGGCCAGCGAGGAGACCCGGACGCAGCACCACCCCCTCATACGCGGTTCGGCCGCGGCCGAACCCCGGCAGGCGACGGCAGTCCCGCCCACGCGCGCGGGGCGCCGCACGGCGCCCGGGACGTCGCCCGCGCGCGCGTGGACCACGCGACTGGTCGTGGTCGGCATCGTGCTGTCCGCCCTGAACCTCCGCCCCGCCATCACCAGCCTCGGCGCGCTCCTGGAGGAGGTCCGTGACGGGCTCGGCATGAGCGGCAGCGTGGCCGGCGTGCTCACCTCGGTGCCGCCGCTCTGCTTCGCCGTCTTCGGCGTCATGGCACCGCGACTGGCCCGCCGCTTCGGGCCGGGCGCGGTGGTGTGCGCCGGCATGGTGGCCATCGCCGCGGGCCTGCTCGTCCGGCCGTACGCGGGCGGCACGGCCGGGTTCCTGGCCGCCAGCGCCCTCGCCCTGATGGGCATCGCGGTCAGCAACGTGCTGATGCCGGTCATCGTCAAGCGCTGGTTCCCGGACCGGGTCGGCTCCATGACCGGCCTGTACTCCATGGCACTCGCCCTCGGCACCTCCCTCGCGGCCGCGGTGACCGTGCCCATCACCGAGGCGCTGGGCGGCAGTTGGCAGTCGGGGCTGGCCCTGTGGGCGGCACTCGCGGCCGCGGCCGTGGTGCCGTGGATTCCGTTCGTACGAGACCGAGGGGGCGTACGGGACAGAGGGTCGGCGTCCGCCGAGACGCCCGGACGTGAGCCGCACGCGCGCGAGGAGGCCACCGCGGCTCCCGCGCTGCGGATCACCCGGAGCCGTACCGCCTGGGCGCTCGCCGTCTTCTTCGGGCTCCAGGCCACCGCCGCGTACATCACGATGGGCTGGATGGCGCAGATCTTCCGCGACGCGGGCGTCCCCGCGGGCAGGGCCGGACTGCTCCTCGCCGTCACGATGGTGATGGGCGTGCCGCTGGCCCTCGTCATCCCGCGCCTCGCCACCCGACTGCCCCAGCAGGGCCCGATCGTGTTCGCGCTGGGCGTCTGCGGACTCGCCGGATACGCAGGGCTGTACGTGGCGCCGGCCGGGGGCGCCTGGGCCTGGGCGCTGCTGCTCGGTGTCTCCAACTGCGCCTTCCCGCTGGCCCTCACGATGGTCGGGATGCGCGCGCGTACGGGCGCGGGCGTCGCGCAACTGTCGGCGTTCGCGCAGAGCACCGGCTATCTGATCTCCATCCCCGGGCCGCTGCTGGTGGGCGTTCTCTACCAGCACAGCGGCGGCTGGGGCCTGCCGCTCGCGCTGATGGCCGCGCTGATGGTGCCCCAGATGGCGGTGGGCTTCCTGGCGGGCCGCGACCGCACGGTGGAGGACGAGGCGGCTCGCTGACCCCCACCGGTCCGGCTCGATCGCGGGGTGCGAGACTTGCCGTATGCCAGTGCTCGACCCGAACCCCCGCAACGGCCAGAAGAAGATGCTGCTCGTCTTCGGCTCGTTCCTCGCCATCTTCGTGATCATCGCCGTCATCGCGTCGATCGCCTCGCCGTGACGCCCTCGGCCGTCCATGGTGGGGCTGGCCCCACCATCCCCTAGGGGGTGAGGGTCAGGGGCAAGTGGGTGGATCACCGGATGGGTTGGCGGCTCTTGATTCCGTAGTTTCGAAATGTGGCCACGGGAGCGGGCCACCACCATCGAGGACGGACCCACGGAGGCAGCATGTCGGCCAGCACGCACACCCGGCCCCGCTCGGCGACCACGGGCCGCGTCGACATCCGGCTGCCCTGGTGGGCCCTCGCCCTGCCGACGCTCGCCTTCATCACGCTGCTGGCGCTGATTCTGAACCCCTCCGACGCCCACGCGGCGAGCGGAGAGCCGGCGATCGCCCACCTCGTCGAGCGCGCTCATCAGCTCATATCGCGCTGAGCACGCCCCAAGCCGCCCGTCAACTCCCTGCGCCCCATGGCCTGTTTCATGCGAAGCTGGATCTCATGAGCGTCGCTGAACCCCGCAGGATTGTCCTCTTCCGGCATGCGAAAGCCGACTGGCCACAGGTGAACGATCACGAGCGGCCGCTCGCCGAGCGGGGCCGCAAGGACGCCGCTGTCGCCGGACGTAAGCTGGCCGACTCCGGCATCCTCTTCGATCTGGCCCTCTGCTCCACCGCGATCCGGACCCGGGAGACCTGGAAGCTCGCCGTCCATGAGTTCCCGCACCGGCCGAAGACCGTCTACGAGGAGCGGGTCTACGAGGCCTCGCCCGGCGAGCTGATCGCTGTGCTCAACGAAACCCCCGACGACGCGCAGAACGTCCTCCTGATCGGACACAACCCGGGCGTGCAGGGCCTCGCCGAGGTGCTGTCCGGCTCGGCCGACGACGACGCCCGCGAGCGGATGAGCCGCCGCGGCTTCCCGGCCGCCGCCTTCGCCGTGCTGTCCTTCACCGGCTCCTGGAAGTCCCTGGAACCGGGCGTGGCCACCCTGCTGGACTACTGGGCCCCGTCCGAGTGACCCACCGCGCACACCAGGGGCCCGGCACCACATGGCGCCGGGCCCTTCGGGTTCGTGCGTAGGGAAGTCAGGGCAGGGGAGCGCAGGGAGGACAGCCCGGGAAGGGCTCAGTCGCCGGTTCAGTCGTCCTCGTGCGCGTCCGCCGCCTCGACCTCCTCGCGAGTGACGCCGAGCAGATAGAGGACCGTGTCCAGGAACGGCACGTTCACCGCGGTGTGCGCCGCCTCGCGCACCACCGGCTTGGCGTTGAAGGCGACCCCGAGGCCCGCCGAGTTCAGCATGTCGAGGTCGTTGGCGCCGTCGCCGATCGCCACCGTCTGCGACAGCGGTACGCCCGCCTCCGCGGCGAACCGGCGCAGCAGCCGCGCCTTGCCCGCCCGGTCCACGATCTCGCCGGTCACCCGGCCGGTCAGCCTGCCGTCGACGATCTCCAGCGTGTTGGCCTGCGCGAAGTCGAGGCCGAGCCGTTCCTTGAGGTCGTCGGTGACCTGGGTGAACCCACCCGAGACGACGCCCACTTGGTAGCCGAGTCGTTTCAGCGTGCGGATCAGCGTGCGCGCACCCGGCGTCAGCCGCACCTCGCTGCGCACCTTGTCCACCACCGACGCGTCCAACCCCTTGAGCAGCGCCACGCGCGCGTGCAGCGACTGCTCGAAGTCCAGCTCCCCGCGCATCGCGGCCGCCGTCACCTCGGCGACCTCCGCCTCGCAGCCGGCGTGCGCGGCGAAGAGCTCGATCACCTCGTCCTGGATGAGGGTCGAGTCCACGTCCATCACGACCAGACGCTGAGCGCGCCGGTGCAGTCCCGCCGCCACGACCGCCACGTCCACGCCGAGTGCCGCGGCGTCGGTCACCAGGGCGGTGCGCAGCGGCTCGGTCTCCACGCCGGACACCGCGAACTCGACCGCGGTCACCGGGTACTTGGCGAGCCGGAAGATACGGTCGATGTTGCCGCCGGCCTTGGTGATCCGCGCCGCGATCGCGGCCGTCGCCTCGGCGGTGAGCGGATGCCCGAGCACCGTCACCAGGGACCGGCCGTGGCCGCGCGGCCGGTTGTCGCCGTGGCCGGAGATGATCTCGGCCTGCATCTTCATCGACTCCGCCCAGCTGTGGACGGTCGCCCGCAGCTCGCCTTCCAGGCCCTGGGGCGGCTCGGTCACGAGCGCGCACAGCACGATCCGGCCTCGCGTCACGACCTGCTCGATGTCGACCACGTCGACCGAGTAGGCGGCGAGGGTGTCGAAGAGTCCGGCCGTGATGCCCGGCCTGTCCCTGCCGAAGATCTTGACAAGCAGAGTGGGGATGTCAGAGGTCTGCGAAGCGCTCATGGTGTTCCCACGGTAACCGGCACGCAGTGCCGATCGCCTGCCAGGTCCGCCCAGCGGACACGGAACACTCAATAACCCTGGATGTCGCTCCGGTGGCGGGCGCCTGACCGATCGACCACGACTTCGCCCCCCGACCCGCCTCACCGGCCACGCTTCGGCCGCCCCGGGGGTGGAGGACCCGGAGGTGGGGGACCGGGCGGCGGCGAGCCGTCCTCCGGGGAAGAGGAACCCCGAGGCCGCCTTCCGGACGACGAGGCCCCTGGCGTCCCCCGAGGCGTCGGAGGAGGCGGCGGCTCGAACGGCCGGGCGACGGTCGGAGCGCCGTAGACATCGTCGCCGTCTCCCCCCGGCGGCCGTACCCCGTCGCCTGCCGGCGGCCACAGGTCTTCGCGGTTGGGCGCGCGCACGGTCTCGCCCTCAGCCGTCCCACCGGGTGGCCGTAGGTTCTCGCCCGCAGCGATCCCACCGGGTGGCCGTAGGTTCTCGCCCGCAGCGATCCCACCGGGTGGCCGTAGGTTCTCGCCCGCAGCGATCCCACCGGGTGGCCGTACGCTCTCGCCCGCAGCGATCCCACCGGGTGGCCGTACGCTCTCGCCCCCGGCCATCCCGCCGGGCGGCCGTACCCCCTCGCCCCCACCGGGCGGCCGTGCCCCCTCGCCCCCAGCCACCCCACCGGGCGCCCCCGCACCCCCGCCCCCAGCCACCCCACCCGGTGGCCGCGCGTCCTGCGGCTTCCGGAGTCCGGTCGGGAGCCGCAGATACGGATTGGTGTCGGGGTTCGGCGGCCGGTACGGCGTACTCGGCACGTACGGCCCCGAGGTCCCCGCATACCCCCGCACCCCCGCCGCCCCGTCACTGAGTGCCAGCGGTGCAACCTGCCGCCCCGCAGCCCCACTCGCGTACGCGAGCAGTGCCCCCACAGCCCCCGCACCGGCCCCCCACAGCGCGCCGAGCAGCAGCGCCATGCCGAGGTGCCCGCGCAGTTCGACCCCCGCCCCGAACGCGTCGAACCCCAGCACGGACAGCGAGGCGTCCACGGACACCTCCGTCAGCCACCCGAGCAAGGGCAACGCCAACGCGGTCACGACCCCCAGCCGCAGCGCACACCGCCCGGCGAAGCCAAGAGCACCTGAACCGCGTACGCCCCCCTGGGCAGCCGCCCCCACCGGCGTGCGCACCGCCACCAGCACCCCCGCCAGCAGCATCATGACCGCCGCTGCCACCCCCAGCAGCCACACCCGACCGTCCAGCTCCGCCAGCCGCCCGAGCGTCACCGGCTGGTCCGAGTCGACCAGCAGGTCGTCCAGCGGATCCGGCAGAAAGCGGGTCAGCGCCCCCGACGCCTCCCCGTGCCACGGCACGAACAGGCCGATGGGAATGCCCAGCCACACCCCGTTCGGCGCCCCCAGCAGCGCCGCCCCCGCGATCCGCCGGGGATGGTCGTCGCCGATCGCCGCGTACGCCGCCGCCGCGAGCCCCGCCGCCACCGCCATCAGGAGCACCGTGACCAGCGCGGACACGGCCGGCCGTACGACCCGGTGCACCGCCTGCCAGCCGCGTGGCAGGGGAGTGCGGCGGGAGGCCAGCAGCGCGACCAGCAGCACGCCGGTGGCCCAGCCCAGCCCGCCGAGCAGCGTGGGTGCGGTGTCGACGCCGAACCCCACCGCCGCCTCCGCGTCGATCAGGTCGCCGACCCGGTCGGGCAGCAGCCCCCCGATGTCCCCCACGTCACCGAGCCCGGGAATCTCGATGCCTCCGGAACCCGAGCCGCCGGGCAGGTCGTCGAGGCCGAGTGCGCCCCCGTCGATCGTGATGACGTCGTGCCCGGCCCACGCCAGGCCGCCCAGCGTCGCCACGAACAGCGCGACCACCGCCCCCGCGCGCGCGAGGAGTTCGGACGGCGAGATCACAACTCCCGCCGCCCGCAGGGATCGTAGAAAGAACCAGGACAAAAGGAGCGCGCCGACGAGGCTCACGCCCAATGGCGTGATCTCGATGGCCGTGGTGGCCTCCGCGCCGGTCAGTCCGAAGGCGGACACGTCACCGGACGGCGTGACCGAACCACCGGCCCCAAGGGCCACCACCGCCGCGGTCATCGGCCCCAGCGAACCGGCCGAGTCCGCCTCCAGCAGACGCAGTCCGAGCGCCGCCGTACCCGCCATTCCGATCAACGCCCAGCTCACGGAGGCGATCGCGGACAGCAGGATGTCGACCCATGGCAGCCTCGTGCCGTATCCGGATGACTCGACACTCATGGCAGACCCCCCGATCCGCGGCACGGCGTCGCCGCCGCGCATGTCCCCCTCGCGTGGGATTACCACTCTCCGGGCCGGTTTCAACCCCGTCAACGGCGCACGGGGATGCGCCCGTAAGCGGTCTTCACAAGGCCCGACTTTCGGTCAGGGGGCCGCTACTGAAATAGTTCCCCCCGATGTTCGACATCCCTAGACTCCCTGCGACGGGGGTAACTCGGGGGACAACTCAGTGGGGCATGGAGTGCCGGAACTCGTACTGCAAACCAATGGACGGACCTGGACGCTCGACCCGTCCAGGGCTTACACACTCGGACGCGATCCGCAAGGCGACATCGTGTTCGACGACGCCAGAGTCTCCTGGCGGCACGCCACGGTCAGTTTCAACGGCCGTAGTTGGGTCATCGAGGACCATGGCAGCACCAACGGCACATTCGTGCAGGGCCAGCGGATCCACCAGTTGGAGATCGGCCCCGGCTCGGCCGTCCACCTCGGCAACGCGACCGACGGACCGCAACTGAGCCTGTCCGGCGCCGCGACCGCCGTCGCGCCCCAGGCCCAGCCCCAGCAGCAGCCGTTCGCCGCGCAGGGCGCGAACCCGGGCTGGTCGCAGCAGGCGCCGCCGCAGCAGGCGCCGCAGGCGGGCCGGCAGCAGCCCGCCCAGCCGTTCCCTCAGCAGGAGGGTCCGGCGGAGCAGTACGCGCAGCCGTTCCCTCAGCAGCAGGGCCCGGCGGAGCAGTACGCGCAGAAGGTGCCCGGCGGTGCGGCGGGGGCGCCGCCGGTCTACGGCGACCGCAGTCCGACGACGTTCCACCAGTTCGCGCTCGGCCGCGTGATGCGCATCGGTCGTGCCCTGGAGAACGACCTGGTCGTCTCCGACCTGCAGGTCTCGCGCCACCACGCCGAGTTCCACTCCACGCCCGACGGGCGCATGGAGATCCGCGACCTCGGCTCGCACAACGGCACGTACGTCAACGGTCAGCCGATCGCCAAGGGCGGCTCCCAACTGCTCGGCCCGACCGACATCGTGGGCGTCGGCCACTCGACGTTCCGTATCGTCGGCGACCGGCTGGAGGAGTTCGTCGACACCGGTGAGGTGTCCTTCTCCGCCCGCCACCTGACCGTCACGGTCGACGGCGGCAAGCAGATCCTCAAGGACGTCTCCTTCGGCGTCCCGGAGAAGTCGCTGATCGCGGTCATCGGCCCGTCCGGCTCTGGCAAGTCGACCCTGCTGAAGGCGCTCACCGGTTACCGGCCCGCCAACCAGGGCGAGGTCCTGTACGACAACCGGAACCTCTACAAGCAGTTCGCCGAGCTGCGCCAGCGCATCGGCCTGGTTCCGCAGGACGACATCCTGCACAAGGAGCTGACCGTCAAGAAGGCCCTCAAGTACGCGGCCAAGCTGCGCTTCCCGGCCGACACCACGGCCGCCGAGCGCGAGGCCCGCATCGACGAGGTGCTGCGCGAGCTCAAGCTCGACATCCACAAGGACAAGAAGGTCACCTCCCTGTCCGGCGGCCAGCGCAAGCGCGTCTCCGTCGCCCTGGAGCTGCTGACCAAGCCGTCGCTGATCTTCCTCGACGAGCCGACCTCCGGTCTCGACCCGGGCATGGACCGCGACGTCATGCAGCTGCTGCGCGGCCTCGCCGACGACGGCCGCACCGTCCTCGTGGTCACCCACTCCGTGGCCGAGCTGGCACTGTGTGACAAGCTCCTGGTGATGGCCCCGGGCGGCTCGGTCGCCTACTTCGGCCCGCCCGAGGAGGCGCTGAACTTCTTCGGCTACGACACCTGGGCCGACGTCTTCTCCGCCTTCGAGAACTACCGCGACTACGACTGGGCGGGCCGCTGGAAGGGCTCGCAGCACTACCAGATGTACGCCGCGGACATCGACGCCGTCGCCCCGCAGGCCGTAGCGATGCCGGCCATGCAGGCGATGAAGCCGCCCAAGCCGCAGGGCTGGATGTCCCAGTGGGTCACGCTGGTTCGCCGCTATGTGTCGGTGATCGCCTCCGACAAGGGCTTCCTCGCCCTGATGGTGATCCTGCCGGCCGTGCTCGGCGCGGTGAGCCTGCTCATCGAGCCGGACAACGGCCTGCTGCCCAACGACCCCAACCCGCAGACCGGCCGGATCATCCCCAACGGCACGGCCACCACCGTCCTGCTGATCCTCGCGGTCGGCGCCTGCTTCGCCGGTGCCGCCAACTCGGTCCGTGAGCTGATCAAGGAACGGGTCATCTACGAGCGGGAGCGCGCGACCGGCCTGTCCCGCTCCGCGTACCTGATGTCCAAGGTGTTCGTGCTGGGCATGATCACCGTGTTCCAGGGCCTGCTGGTCGGTGTGATCGGCTTCTCCAGCCGTGAGCTGCCTCAGGAGGGCCTGGTCCTGGGCAGCGCCACGATGATCGAGCTGTCCCTGCCGATCATGGCGCTCGGTTTCACCTCGATGATGTTCGGCCTGATCATCTCGTCGCTGGTGAAGACGGCCGAGAAGACCATGCCGCTGCTGGTCATGTTCGCGATCATCCAGGTCGTCTTCACGGGCTGTCTGTTCGCCCTGAACGGCGCGGTCGGCGTCAACCAGTTCTCGTATCTGATGCCGTCCCGCTGGGCGGTCGCCGCCGCGGGCGCCACGCTGGACTTCAACAAGATCAGCCCGCCCGAGGAGGGCGTCGACAACGATCCGCTGTGGGAGCACACGGTCGGCGCGTGGACCCTGGACATGGTCGCCCTGATCGTGCTCGGTGTGATCTGCGGCTTCTTCGTGTCCCGCTTCCTGCGCCGCCACGAGCCCGAGGTCATGCGGAAGTAGTCACGGTCGTACGACGCCGAAGGGCGGCACCCCGTCAGGAGGGTGCCGCCCTTCGGCGTTCGTCGACCGCGTCGTGCGGGAAGAGGTCCGCGCTGACCTCAGTACGCGCTGTTGACGTTGTCGATCGAGCCGTAGCGGTCGGCCGCGTAGTTGGCGGCGGCGGTGATGTTGGCGACCGGGTCGTAGATGTTCCAGGAGGTGCCCGGCACGTGGTACGCCTTGAAGGTCGGCGGGATCACCTGGAGCAGGCCCTTGGACGGGATGCCGTTCTGGGCGTTGATGTCCCAGTTGTTGATGGCGTTCGGGTTGCCCGAGGACTCCCGCATGATGTTCTTGTGCAGGCCGTGGTAGGAGCCGGGGATGCCCTTGGCCTTCATGATGGACAGCGCCTCGCGGATCCAGCCGTCGAGGTTGTTGCCGTAGGCCTTCGTCGGGAGGGCCTTCTTCGCGGCGAGCGGCTGGAACGCGATGCGCTCGACGGACCGGCTCGCGGCGGCCTTCGCCTCACGCCGCTGCTCCGACTTCTTCGCGGCGGCGGCCTCGGCGGCGGCCTTCTGCTTGGCGGCGGCCTCGGCGGCGGCCTTCTTCTTCGCCGCGATGGCCTCGACCTTCACGCTGGCACCGGCGAGCTGGTCGGTGACGCTGGCCTTGACGTCCTTGACCGGCTCGGCGCTGTACGCGACCTTCGCCGGGGCGGCGGCCTCGGCGGTGGTGGTCTGCCCGTGCGAGGGCACCGCGGAGATCGCGACGGCGGCGGCGCCGAGCGTGGCGACACCGACGAGGGCGACCTTGCGGTTCTTGGTCAGGGCGGGACTACGGTCACGAAGGATGTTGTTGAGCATTTCTGATGGACCTCTTCGAATAGCGCGGAGGTCGCTCACGTCCGGCGGGCGTCAGGTACTTCCCGCACGAACGCCGCGGGCGGAGGACCCGCGGCGCTGAGCGACGGCAGCCATTCTTAGCGGCCGCAAAAAGCAGGGGCAAAGGTGTGACCTACGATCCCGGGTAGTGGATCAGCCAGGGGCAAATCAGGACAGATCAGAACGTCCTTCCCGTTCGGTACGGGTGTATTTATCTCCTATTGACCTTCGTACGTGACTTGCGCCCTATGCGCCGCCTCACATCGGTGGCGTAACAGTCTCACCGACAGTTGCTTGAGCAATGCCCTACGTGACCGGCTGTCGGGAGGAGGAGATGCACGTCCCCGAACTCGTGCCACAGGTAGCGGTGGCGCAGCGCCTCCTCGTATCCGCGGTTGATCGCCGCCGAGCCGGCCACCGCCTCCAGCATCAGCAGATGCGAGGCCTCCGGCTCGTGCAGCCCGGTCAGCAGCCCGTCCACCACCCGCACCCCGCGCTCGGGCGTGACCACGAGGTCCGTCCACCCCTCGGCCGCCCGCACCACCCCGTCGGGGCCCACGGCCGACTCCACGGCCCGTACAGCGGTGGTCCCCACCGCGATCACCCTCCCGTCCCCGGCCCGCACCGCGTTGATCAGCCGCGCCGACGACTCCGGCACCGCGAAGCGCTCCGGATACGGCGGCTCGTGCGCCTCCGCCGAGGCCACCCCGGTGTGCAGAGTGATCGGCGCGAACTGCACACCCCGGCTCACCAGCTCCGCCACCATCCGATGCGTGAAGGGCCGCGCCGCACTCGGCATCTCCGCGCTGCCCGCACCGTCGGCCGACGGCAGGGCGAACACCGTCTGGTACACGGAGAGCGGCTGGTCCCGTTCCGTGTAGGAGTAGCGAATGGGCCGCCCGTACTCACCGAGCAGCTCGCGCACCTCCGCCCCGGCCGCCTGGGCCCACCACAACCGGTCGCCCCTCGTACTCAGCGGTTCCTCCAGCACCAGCCGCCCGTCCCCGGGCAACCGCACCTCGGTCCCCGCCGGACCGCCCGCACGCGCGCGCGTGGTGCCCCTCTCGGCCGGCTCCCGCAACTCGACGGCCCACCGCCCGTCGTCGCCGCACGTCGAGAAATGCACCACCACGCGCGCGTACCCGATCCACCCGTCCACCGCCGCGGCCAGCGTCGGAGAGGTGTTCACGACCAGCAGATCGCCCGCCCGCAGCAACCGCGGCAGCTCCGCGAACGCATGGTGCGACACCTCAGTCCCCTGCGACACCAGCAGCCGTACGGCATCCCGGTCCAGCCCCGGCCCGCGCTGCTCGGCCGGCACGCGCGCGGACAGATCCTCCGGGACCTTCCCCCACTCCCGGACGGGCTCGGCCGGCGTCACCCCGACAGCCGCCGTCATCGCGCCCCCTCCAGCAGGGCCGGCGCCCCATAGCGGCCGCTCGCCGGCCACTCGTCCAGCAGCCGCAGGAACGCCGGCACCACACTCGCCGGCTCCGGCCGCGGATCGTCGTCCTCCGGTACGGCCGCCGCATACAGGTCCGTCGCCATGTCCCCGGGGTCGACCGCCCAGACCCGCAGCTCGGGCTCCTCCGTGGCGAGCACAGCCGCGAGCTGGTCCAGGGCCGCCTTGGACGCCCCGTAGCCGCCCCACGTCTCGTACGCCTCGGCGGCCGCGTCGGAGCTGACCGTGATCACCGCGGCCCGCCGGGAGGTCCGCAGCAGCGGCATCGCCTCCTGGACCAGGCCCAGCGCGGCCACCACGTTCACCTCCAGGGCCCGCCGCAGCCCGTCCAGGGGCAGCCGGCCCAGCGGTAGGAGCGGTTCGGCGCCCAGCGCGCTGGCGTTGCTCACCAGCAGATCGACGCCGCCCAGCTTCCAGGCCGCCGCCACCAGCTGGGCCCGGTGCCCGGCGTCCGTGACGTCCCCGGAGAGGGCTTCCACCTGGGTGCCGTGCCCCGCGAGCGCGGCCGCCGTCTCCTTCAGCGTCCGCTCGCCCCTGGCGTCCAGCACCAGGTCCCACCCGCGCGCGGCCAGGGCCTCGGCGAGCGCCCGCCCCAGCCCCTTCGACGCTCCCGTGATGATCGCTACCGGCATGACACGTTCCCCTCGTCCTCGACGCCGCTCGGTCGGCGTGCCCTCAACGTAGGAACCGGGGACCCCGCCCCGCCTCGGACGCGGGCCGCAAAGCGGCGGGGCCCTTCGACCTAAGCCAGCGAGCCACGACCTCAGCCCTAGGCCCAGCGGCCTAGGCGGCTGCCGTCACCGGTCCGATCCGCGCTGTCACACCCCGCCGGTAGCGTTGACGTCATGAGTCAAGGTCCCCGGTCCGGCCTCGCCGCGGTGAGTTCCGCGCTGCTGGCCATGAGCAGGCATCTCGAGGTGCGTGACGTCCTCAAGACGATCGTCGCCTCGGCCCGCGAGCTGCTCGACGCGCAGTACGCCGCGCTGGGCGTTCCGGACGACCACGGCGGCTTCGCGCAGTTCGTGGTCGACGGGGTCAGCGACGAACAGTGGAAGAAGATCGGCCCGCTGCCCCGCCAGCACGGCATCCTCGCCGCGATGCTCCAGGACGCGAAGCCCCAGCGCCTGGCCGACGTGCGCACGGACCCACGCTTCGAGGGCTGGCCCTCCGCCCACCCCGACCTCGCCGACTTCCTGGGCCTGCCCATCCGCGACGGCGACGAGGTGATAGGCGCCCTGTTCCTCGCCAACAAGCTGCGTTCCGTGGAGGGACACCCCCCGTGCCCCGAGCCGGAAGGCGCCTGCGGCTTCACCGCCGACGACGAGGAACTGCTGTCCATCCTCGCCCAGCACGCCGCGATCGCCCTCACCAACGCCCGCCTGTACGAACGCAGCCGCGAGCTCACCATCGCCGAGGAGCGCTCCCGCCTGGCCCACGAGCTGCACGACGCGGTCAGCCAGAAGCTCTTCTCCCTGCGCCTGACCGCCCAGGCCGCCACCGCCCTCATCGACCGCGACCCGGCCCGCGCCAAGGGCGAACTGCAGCAGGTGGCCACGCTCGCCGCCGAGGCCGTCGACGAACTGCGCGCCGCCGTCGTCGAGTTGCGCCCCGCGGCCCTCGACGAGGACGGCCTCGTGGCCACCCTGCGCACCCAGGCGCAGGTCCTCGACCGCGCCCACACCGCGCGCGTGACATTCGCCGCCCACGGCGTGCGCGCGCTGCCCGCCGCCCAGGAGGAGGCCCTGCTGCGTGTCGCCCAGGAGGCCCTGCACAACGCCCTGCGGCACTCCGGCGCCGACCGGGTCGACGTGACCCTGGCCAGGCACGGCAGCGGCGCCGTCCTGCGCGTCACGGACGACGGCGGCGGCTTCGACCCGCGCGCGATACGCCGTGCCGGACGCCACCTCGGCCTGGTCTCCATGCGGGACCGGGCGGGCGGCGTGGGTGGCACGCTCACCGTGGAGTCGGCGCCCGGCAAGGGCACCACGATCGAGATGGAGGTCCCCGGTGGCTGACGCAATCAGGGTGCTGCTCGTCGACGACCACCAGGTGGTCCGCCGCGGCCTGCGCACCTTCCTCGAAGTACAGGACGACATCGAGGTCGTGGGCGAGGCCGCCGACGGCGCCGAGGGCGTCGCCCGCGCCGAGGAACTGAGGCCCGACATCGTCCTGATGGACGTCAAGATGCCCGGCATGGACGGCGTCGAGGCACTGCGCAGACTCCGCGAGCTGGGCAACCCCGCGCGCGTGCTGATCGTGACCAGCTTCACCGAGCAGCGCACGGTCGTCCCGGCCCTGCGCGCCGGCGCCGCCGGGTACGTCTACAAGGACGTCGACCCCGACGCGCTTGCCGGCGCCATCCGCTCGGTGCACGCCGGGCACATCCTGCTCCAACCCGAGGTGGCGGGCGCCCTGTTGTCGCAGGAGGAGGCCAACTCCGGCCAGGGAAGGGCCGGTTCGCTCACCGAGCGGGAACGCGAGGTGCTCGGTCTGATAGCGGACGGCCGCTCCAACCGCGAGATCGCCCGCGCACTGGTCCTCTCCGAGAAGACCGTCAAGACCCACGTCTCGAACATCCTGATGAAACTCGACCTGGCGGACCGCACGCAGGCCGCCCTGTGGGCCGTACGCCATGGCGTGACTGGTTGAAACAGGCCGAAAAGCACTCCGTACGGCAATACGGAAGGTTCCGCTCCGAGCTGAGATTCATACCGTCGTGGGAATGTCCCCCGGATGGCGCATCCTCCGCGTGGCTCCAGCGTTCTTCAGTGCGTGCTACGGCGAGTGGCCGTGGCAATCGCATCAGAAGGGCTTACGAAGTGAAGAACCTGAAGAAGGCAGCGGCCGTGACGATGGTGGCCGGTGGTCTGGTGGCCGCCGGTGCCGGTATGGCCTCCGCCACCGACGGATCGCACGCCACCGGCAAGGCCGAGCACTCGCCGGGTGTCATCTCGGGCAACCTCGTCCAGGCCCCGGTGCACGTTCCGGTGAACGCCGTCGGCAACAGCGTGAACGTCGTCGGTGTGCTGAACCCGGCCTTCGGCAACCTCGGCATCAACCACTGAGCTCCGCTGTGTCGGCCGTCGGCCCGGACCGCGTGGGCAAGCTCCCGACCCACGTCCCCCACGACTGACGCCGACCGGCCGCCGCAGGGGCCCCGCGAGTGAGGACGACTCGCGGGCCTCTTCACTGGGGAGGCCGCGGTCTGGGGCGGAGCCCCCGGCCCACGCCCACACCAACGCCGCTCACCGAGGCGACGGACGCCTCACCGCCGCTCCCGCTCCTCCACCATTGAGTTGTACGCCGCGACCTGCGCCCGCCGAGCCGTCCGCTCCACCGGCCGCAGCACCTCCGCCCGGGCCGCCATCTCCGAGGCGCTCACCGCACCCCCGTGACCGTTCTCGTACGCCACCGAGATCAGCAACCCGACCCGCTGTGCCAGCTCCAGCACTCGCACCGCCCGCCCCGGATACCCCGGCGCCAGCACCTCCCGCCCCCGCTCGGCCCGCCCCCGGTACGCGTCGATCGCCGCCTCGGCCACCGGCCCCGACCCGGCCACGTCCAGCCGGGTCAGCACCTGGGTCGCCTCCCTGAGCGCCTCCGCCAGCTCCCGCTCCGCCTCCCCGAGCGAGGGCACATCGGCCGGCGGCGCCTCCCGCACCGGCAGACAGTGCCACACGACCTCGACATGTACATCGCCGTCCGGCCCGGCCTCGTACACCTCGGGAACCAGCCCCAGCGCACCCCCGTGGCAGATCACCGCCTCCTCGGCCTCCAGCGCCCGCGCATTGAACTCCGGCGGCCCGCTCAGCCCCAGCGGATGCCCCGGCGCCGGCAGCGCGACCCGCAGTCCGCTCACCCCGAGCGCCCGCAGCCGCCCGAGCGCGAGCGTGAGTCCGACGGCCGCCGGCTCACCCGGCAGCCCCTCCACCCGGTGCACGGCGTCCTCACCGACGATGGCGAGCACGGCGTCGTCCGGCGAGACAAGTCCGGCAAGAAGGGCATTTCCCCAAGCGGCAAGGCGTCCTGAGCGTGGTTCCGAGAGCATGCTCCCACCCTAAGTACCGGGCCGAGGGAATGGACCGGCCGACCGGTGGCGTAGATTTCGTTGAGGGCTGCGCCCACCGGCGCGGCGGACCGAGCCACAGGCGTACGCGACAGCCGAGACCGGCCACACTGCAAGGGGAGACAACGCGCTCATGAGCGATGTTCTGGAGCTTCAGGACGTATCCGTGGTCCGTGAGGGCCGGGCTCTGGTGGACCAGGTCTCCTGGTCGGTCAAGGAGGGCGAGCGCTGGGTCATCCTCGGCCCCAACGGCGCCGGCAAGACCACCCTCCTCAATGTCGCGTCCAGCTACCTCTTCCCCAGCAAGGGCACCGCCACCATCCTCGGCGACACCCTCGGCAAGGTCGACGTCTTCGAACTGCGCCCCCGCATCGGCATGGCCGGCATCGCCATGGCCGACAAGCTCCCCAAGCGCCAGACCGTCCTGGAGACCGTGCTCACGGCCGCGTACGGCATGACCGCGACCTGGCACGAGGATTACGACGAGGTCGACGAGCAGCGCGCCCGTGCCTTCCTCGACCGCCTCGGCATGTCCGACTACCTGGAGCGCAAGTTCGGCACCCTCTCCGAGGGCGAGCGCAAGCGCACCCTGATCGCCCGCGCCCTGATGACCGACCCCGAGCTCCTCCTGCTCGACGAGCCCGCCGCCGGCCTCGACCTCGGCGGCCGCGAGGACCTCGTACGCCGCCTCGGCCGCCTCGCCCGCGACCCGATCGCCCCCTCGATGCTCATGGTCACCCACCACGTCGAGGAGATCGCCCCCGGCTTCACCCACGTCCTCATGATCCGCCAGGGCAAGGTCCTCGCCGCCGGCCCGCTGGAGCTCGAACTCACCTCCCGCAACCTCTCCCGCTGCTTCGGCCTCCCGCTCGTCGTCGAACAGGTCGGCGAGCGCTGGACCGCCCAGGGCCTGCCGCTGTCCTGAGCCGGTGAAGTCCCCGCGAAGACACGGGTAAGAAGCCCCTCCCAAACCAGATCGCGCCCTGTCCGCGCACCTTCCGCGGTCCTACCATGACCGTGTGGAAATCGACGCGTGGGTATGGTGGTTGATCGCGGCGGCCGGGCTCGGCATCGGACTCGTCATCACCGCGATGCCCGAACTCGGCATGCTCGCGGTGGGCGCCGTCGCGGCCTCGGCGACCGCCGGCCTCTTCGGCGGTGACGCCGTCTTCCAGGTCGTGGTCTTCGCCGTCGTCTCCACCGCCCTGATCGCGGTGGTACGCCCCATCGCCAACCGGCACCGCGCCCAACGACCCCAACTCGCCACCGGCGTCGAGGCGCTGAAGGGCAGACAAGCCGTCGTACTGGAACGCGTCGACAACTCGGGCGGACGCATCAAACTCGCCGGCGAGGTCTGGTCGGCCCGCGCCCTCGACACCGACAGCGTCTACGAAGCGGGTCAGGAAGTCGATGTCGTGGACATCGAAGGAGCCACGGCGATCGTCATGTGACCCCGCACCCACGCAAGGTGGCCGAACACCGCACCTGCCGAGCGACGGTCTGTCAGACTCGACCAGCAAGATCTTCAACAACCATAAGATCTGCATCAACAGGACCCGCCGAGAGCGGATCCACCGAACGCGCCGAGGCGGAGAAGGGTACGGGGAACGACCATGGAACCGGTCATCATCGTCCTGATCATTCTGGTGGTGTTGGTCTTCATCGCCCTGATCAAGACGATCCAGGTCATCCCACAGGCCAGCGCCGCCATCGTGGAGCGCTTCGGCCGCTACACGCGGACACTGAACGCGGGCCTCAACATCGTAGTCCCGTTCATCGACACCATCCGCAACCGCATCGACCTGCGCGAACAGGTCGTCCCGTTCCCGCCCCAGCCGGTGATCACCCAGGACAACCTGGTCGTCAACATCGACACGGTCATCTACTACCAGGTCACCGACGCGCGGGCCGCGACCTACGAAGTCGCCAGCTACATCCAGGCCATCGAGCAGCTGACGGTCACCACCCTGCGCAACATCATCGGCGGCATGGACCTGGAGCGCACCCTCACCTCCCGCGAGGAGATCAACGCGGCCCTGCGCGGCGTACTCGACGAGGCCACCGGCAAGTGGGGCATCCGCGTCAACCGCGTCGAACTCAAGGCGATCGAACCGCCCACCTCCATCCAGGACTCGATGGAGAAGCAGATGCGCGCCGACCGCGACAAGCGCGCCGCGATCCTCCAGGCCGAAGGTGTCCGGCAGTCCGAGATCCTGCGCGCCGAAGGTGAGAAGCAGTCCCAGATCCTGCGCGCCGAAGGTGAGGCCAAGGCCGCCGCGCTGCGCGCCGAGGGCGAGGCCCAGGCCGTCCGTACGGTCTTCGAGGCCATCCACGCCGGCGACCCGGACCAGAAACTGCTCAGCTACCAGTACCTCCAGATGCTCCCGAAGATCGCCGAAGGCGACGCCAACAAGCTCTGGATCGTCCCCAGCGAGATCGGCGACGCCCTCAAGGGCCTCTCCGGCGCCATGGGCAACTTCGCCCCGAAGGCCGGGGGTTCGGGCTCAACGGGCAACGGCGGCACGGGCACAGAGCGCCGAGAGAAGCCGAGCATCGACTAGGGCGCGTCTCTACGCAGGTCAGCCCCCGCGCCCTTGCTTTTCAGGGGCGCGGGGACCTGCGCGAACAACCACAACCAACCCGCAGCCGACGAACTACCGCCGCCCTCAAGCTGCAGCCTGCGCCAACCACTCAGGCAACGCGTCGTAGTCATCCTGGGCCAGCGCCAGCAACATCGCATCGGCCGGCGTCGGCTCGAACGGCTCCCGAAGCAGCGGCATCCCCGCCTCCTCCGGCGTCCGATTCGCTTTCCGGTGATTGTCCTCAGCACACGACGCCACCGTGTTCAGCCAGGTGTCCCCACCACCCTGGGACCGCGGCAGCACGTGGTCCACGGTCGTCGCCCGACGACCGCAGTACGCGCACCTGTGCCGGTCCCGTACCAGCACACCCCGCCTCGACCACGGCGCTTGTCTTCGGAACGGCACCCGTACGTACCTGCACAACCTGATGACCCGGGGCGCCGGTATGTCGACCGCGGCTCCGCGCATACGCAGTTCGGGGTGGGCCTGCTCGACGACCGCCTTGTCCTGGAGCACCAGAACGACGGCTCGGTTCAACGTCACCGTCGACAGCGGCTCGAAGCTCGCGTTCAGTACCAGCGTGTCCCGCATACCAGCCCACCTCCCGTGTGCACCGGCCCACCCCATGGCGGGCTGGGATCAACTCTGGCCGTGCACGCCGAGATGGACAACGCAATATCCGCTGCTCCACGAGGTACGACCCTCGCGGCCCCCTGGCGACAAAAATGCCCGCCTCCGATCACTCCCAGACCAGAGGCGGGCAAACGTTCAGTGAACGTCAGGCTTCGGCAGGCACCTCGTACTCACCGATGAGCTGGGCGCGCGCCAGCGTGTGGAACCGCAGATTGAAGCCCACGACGGCCGGACTGACGTCCGCGTCCGGACCGAGCTTCTCCTGGTCCACGGCGTACACCGTGAACACATACCGGTGCGGCCCGTCCCCGGGCGGCGGCGCGGCACCGCCGAAGTCCTTCGTGCCGTAGTCGTTGCGCACGTGCACCGCGCCCTCCGGCAGGCCCTCGAACTTCCCGCTGCCCGCACCCGCCGGCAGCTCCGTCACCGAGACCGGGATGTCGAAAAGGACCCAGTGCCAGAACCCGCTGCCCGTCGGGGCGTCCGGGTCGTAGCACGTCACGGCGAAACTCCTGGTCTCGGCCGGGAAGCCCTCCCACCGCAGCTGCGGTGAGACGTTGCCGGCCGCGTGGACCTGAGCGTCCTTGAGGGTCGCGCCCTCCTGCACATCCTCACTCGTGACCGTGAACGACGGTACAGGCGGATGGAAGTCGTGGGGGAGCGGCCGCCTCTTGAGCTCGGTCACCTCGGTACCTCCTGATCGGATGGTTCAGTGGGTTCCGAGCCTAGAACCAGTTGCGCTTGCTGCCGACTTCGGACAGCCACTGGTTGAGATAGGCCACCCAGTCGGTGCCCTGGTAGTCGTGCAGCCCCACCTGGAACGACCGGAACGTGTCGCTGCCCTCGCTGAACAGACCCGGCTTCTTGTCCATCTCCAGCACGACGTCCATCACCTGCGCGTCGGCCACAAAGCTCAACTCGACCTGGTTCAGCCCCCGGTACTGCTGCGGCGGCAGGAACTCGATCTCCTGGTAGAACGGCAGCTTCTGCCGCGTACCCCGAATGTGACCACGCTCCATGTCCGCGTTCTTGAAGCGGAAGCCCAGCTGGATGAAGGCGTCCAGGATCGCCTTCTGCGCCGGCAGCGGGTGCACATTGATCGGGTCCAGGTCACCGGAGTCCACCGCACGCGCGATCTCCAACTCGGTGGTCACACCGATGTGCATCCCGCGCAGCGCCTGACCGTCGATCATGGTGATCGGCGTCTCCCACGGGATGTCCAGCCCGAACGGCACCGCGTGCACCGCGTTCGCCTGCAGCTCGAAGGCACCGCCGAGGCGCACCTTCGTGAACTCGATGTCCTGCTTGTACTCCGTGTCCTGGCCCTCGACCTCGACCTTGGCCTGCAGGCCGACCGACAGCGCCTCGATCTGCTGGTTCACGGACCCGCCCTGGATCCGCACCTCACCCTGGACCACGCCGCCCGGCACGACGTTGACCTCGGTCAGCACCGTCTCGACCGAAGCCCCGCCGGCCCCCAGACTCGCGAGCAGCTTCTTGAACGCCATGTCTCTCCCTCGATGACTACGTCTCTGATCACTACAAACGCGATCCGGCCGTGGCCGGTTCCGGGCCCCACCCTGGCAAGACGAACGCCCCCTGACCACCCCACCGCACCCACCCGCCTGCACTACCCTCGGACGGCATGATCGCGACCCCCGACCGTACGCCCCTGCCCCGGAAGTTCTTCGACCGGCCCGTACTGGAAGTGGCCCCCGACCTCCTCGGCCGCATCCTCGTACGTACGACTCCGGACGGTCCGATCGCACTGCGCCTGACAGAGGTGGAGGCCTACGACGGCCCGGACGACCCCGGCTCCCACGCCTACCGCGGACGCACCCCCCGCAACGACGTGATGTTCGGCCCGCCCGGACATGTGTACGTCTACTTCACCTACGGCATGTGGCACTGCATGAACCTGGTGTGCGGACCGGACGGGACGGCGAGCGCCGTTCTGCTCCGGGCCGGCGAGATCATCGAGGGCGCCGAGCTGGCGCGCACCCGTCGACTCTCGGCCCGCAATGACAAGGAACTGGCCAAAGGTCCGGCCCGCCTGGCCACAGCCCTGGACGTGGACCGCGCCCTGGACGGCACCGACG